>NZ_JBIRXG010000032.1:0-79660 GCF_044388685.1 Streptomyces sp. NPDC020192
AACGCCTCCCACGGGCACATCGGACCGCGCCGTCGCCACCCGTTTCCCTCCGGGCGTTTCCACCGCCCCCGAACGGGTGAGAAAACACGGAACCCGCCCGCCAGGAAGCCGGCCCGGATCCAGGGCACACGCAACCACCCCGGTGCCCCCGCCGACCACCCGCCACCCCGGCCCACCAGGCCGAGACCTGCCGCCGCCACGCAGAACCGGAAAAATCGCCACGGCGACCGCCACCCGCTCCCTGGACCTGGCCGGCCGCATCAACGCGCCCAGGTACGTGACGATGGTCCGCGCCCCTGCGCCGCCGGAGCTGTCGCCGTACGCGCACACCCCAGCCGTCGGTGAACTCCTTGAACGCCTCCGAGCCGTCGGACGACAGCGGACCGCACGAACGTCGGTCAGGGCCGCGCCGACGGCCCCCAGTTCGACCGGCAGCCACAGATCACACTGCATCGGCAGGCGCCGGCGTCCGGCCTTTCGGATCCGCGTGGGTGAGCCGAAGCGCTGCAGCAGGGCGAGGGCGGCAGCCGACAGGATGAACGCGTCGCCACCCATACCGTCGATCTGCACCCAGTCGAGCAGGCGGGTGTGTGCTGGGTGGCGAGCGCCGAGGACGACGCACATGGCGGCGGGTGCGCGCCCCACCGGATCTATTCGGCCCAGGCGTGCTCCAGCAGGGTGCGGAAGGTGACGGGCTCTCGGCCGATCAGTTCGGCCAGCGTCGAGTCGGCGGCGGTGAACTCGCCATTCCGCGCTGCCGCGAAGATGCTCAGCATCAGGTCGGCGATCGGGGCCGGGGCACCGTGCGCCAGGGCCTGCTCGCGGAAGGCGTCGTCGGGGACGACGGTGCGGGTGAAGGACCGTCCGGTGGCCTGGGCCGCGATCTCGGCGACGGCGTCGAAGTCGAGCGCCGCCGGGCCGGTGAGCGACGGGGTGGGCCCCTCGAAGCGGCCCTCGTCGGCGAGGATCGCCGCGGCTGCCTCGGCGAGGTCGTCGTGGCCGGTCCAGGCGACGGGGCCGTCGGCGGGGAGGGCGATGCCGCCGGTGTGGCGGGCGGACTCCAGGAACTGCAGGGCGCTGGCGGCGTAGAAGCCGTTGCGCAGCGCGGTCCAGGGCAGGCCGGTGGCGCGCAGCAGGTCCTCGGTTCGGGCGTGGTCGCGGCATGCCTGGAAGCGGGAGTCGTGGGCGGCGCCCATCTGGCTGGTGTAGAGAATGCGGCCGACGCCGGCTTTCACGGCGGCGTCGATGGCGGCGCGGTGGCCGGTGACGCACTCATCGCCCGTGCGGTCGAGGGAGACGAGGAGCAGTTGCTCGGCGCCCTCGAAGGAGTGCACAAGCGAAGCGGGGTTGTCGAAGCTGCCCTGCCGGACGCGGACACCACGGTCGGCGAGGTCCTGAGCCATGCGGGGATCGCGGACGCTGACGCCGACGCGGTCGGCGGGGAAGCGGTCCAGGAGGCGCTCGACGGTGCGGCGGCCGAGCTTTCCGCTGGCTCCGGTCACGATGATCACGGAAGTTCTCCCAACGCTGTTTCCAGTGGAATCACTTCAACGGTAACATCGAAACTAACGATGGAAGCAAGCTTCCGATATCATCGATTCATGCCTATGCGCGACACCACCGACACCTCTCGCCGTCGCATCGTCGTGGCGGCCGTCGAGCTGCTGGAGAACGGCGGGCCGGACGCGGTGAGCACCCGCGCGGTCGCCGCCGCGGCCGGGATGCAGCCGCCGGCGATCTACCGCCTCTTCGGCGACAAGGAGGGGCTGCTGGAGGCGGTCGCCGAGCATGGCTATGCGCAGTTCCTGGAGAGCAAGCGCGCTCAGCTCGACCCCGCCCCGGAGGACCCGGTGGAGGAGCTGCGCCGCGGTTGGGACTTGGTGGTGGAGTTCGGGGTCTCGCGCCCAGAGCTGTTCGCGGTGATGAACCGGGCCACCGGCCGGGGGGCGGATGCGGCACACCGCGCGGGCCTGGAGATCCTCCACGGGCGCGTGCGCCGGCTGGCGGCCGGGGGATGGCTACGGGTCGACGAAGAGCTGGCCGCCCAGATCATCCAGGCCACCGGCCAAGGCGCAGTCACCACCTGGCACTCCACCCCCGCAGAACGCCGCAATCCGGCGCTGCTGACCATCCTGCGCGAGTCCATGATCACCGCCGTCACCCGCGCCGAACCGGCAGTCTCCACCACCGAGACCGGACCCGCTCCGGCGGCCCGCGCACTGCGCGCCGCCCTCCCTGACCACGCCGATGTCCTGAGCAACGCCGAGCAGCACCTGCTGCGCGAATGGCTCACCCGCCTGGCGGCAGACAGTCGCGCACTGCAGGCCTGATCTCGCGCCAGGCGCTCTCGTGCAGGTTGAACCTCCCAAGAAAAGATCGTTCGATGAAGCGGCATCCACCGAGACAAGGCCGTGGGTGACCACACGGCTCCGGCTGGCCTCCCCTTGTCCATAACACGCCGCCAACCTCAGGGACGATAAGGCCGGCGGAGATGAGGGTGTGGTGCGCGCGGTGTGGCGCTACGCCCAGCGAACGCAGCAGCCGGTCCAGGGCGTCGGCGGGGGTGACCGGGGCAATCCCGGCCGTGTGGCCGTGGAGGTCCACGAAGAGCTGCCCGTCAGCGAACTGCGCACGCACCCGGTGCCCGGCGCGAATGGCCAGCGCGGACGTGCCCACACCGCCCATGCCGTCGATCGCCGAGATCACCATCATGTCGGAGGCGCTGCCCGCGGGCGCCGACCGGGCAGGCGCCAGCAGTTGGTCCAGCTCCCGGGCACGGCCAGTGAACAGCCGGGTGTCGTAGGGGAGCTGACAGGGCGCGCCCGGGCGCGGCCGCCCCGTATCGGGGACGACGGCCGAGCGGGCCGGAGCGGAAATGGTGCGCGCCGCCGCGAGCAACTGTTCGCGGCGGCCCGGATCGAGTGCGAGGGCCTCGGCGAGCCGGCTCACCGAGGAGAGCCTCGGCTGTCGCCGCCCCGCCTCCAACACGCTGATCGAGTGGGCCGACACCCCGACCGGTCGGCTCATTCGTCCTGCGTCCAGCCGACCGAGAGCCGACAGTCACGCAGAAGCTCCCCAAAGGCACTACCGCCCCCTTCCCCCCTTGGAAACGGTCAGCCGCCGAAACGGCACAGGCCAGTCGGACCTTCGCGGTCAGCGAGCTGCGCGCGTTCAACTGCCGTTCTGGCCTACGGGGAGGGCCAACCGCGGCCGCGTTCCCACACCAGCTCACCAGACACGCATGCAACTTGACGCGTGACGGTGTACCGCACCCGCTCTCGCGGGCCAGTACGCCCTTCCCCGCGAGCAACCTCAAGCCACCGCCACACCGACCTGAGCGACACCCCCACCAGCCGGACATGCTCCGTGGTCTCAACTCCCCACGCCCGTCCAACACCAGCAGACAGGCCACAGCCTGCTGCCGCCCCAGCAACCCCGGCACATCAGCACCCGGCCCCGTGACCGCCCGACCACTCCCGCTTCGCCGCGCACCACACACACCGGTCCGCCGGAAGGGTTGCTGCCGGCTTCAGCCGTGCCGCTTCAGCAGCCGCCAGGTGCGCTCGACGCTGTAGGAGGCGTGGAAGTCGACGAATCGCGTCTTGATCCTCGCCGGTGTCCATCGCCGGTCCACCCAGCCGTCGGCCAGGAGGCCAGGATGGGCTGGGCAGAACTGCGCGAGGTGCTCACACCTGGCTCCGTACGACGGCTATCCGGACGACCGCGGCATCACACCGCGCATTGCTCGCACGGGAAAGAGACTCGAGCCAACGACCTGACCGGCCTCAGCGGCTGCATGGCGTTCCCGAACGCTCACAAGGGCGCCGGGTGGAACACCCCACATCGGGGAGGCAGGCTGTATTCATGCGGTCGCTCATCCGCCCGTCCGGCCCATCAGCGGCGGACGGTCATAGCCGGTTCCTCTTCAGACTCGCGCAGTGTGTGCCATTCATGATCATACTGCTCGCGCTGGGGATCGAGCTTTCCCCTGCACACGCGGTGGTCACCGGTCCTCTCCTCGCCGCCATGCCGGCATTGGCCGCGCTGACGATGGGCCCCCAAGGCCCCCTGTCAGCAGCGGCCGGAGCCTTCACCGTCAACGTCATCACGGCCACCCTCCACCACAGCTGGGGAGGCCAGGTCTACAGCAACCTCGTCTCCCTCCTCGTAGTGACGGCAGCAAGTGTCACCATGAGTAATGCAATGCGCACGCGCAGGCAGAGCGAGCTCAACCAGGTCCGCCGGGTCGCCGAGGCGGCACAACGGGTTCTGCTGCGGCCTGTGCCGCCCCGGCTCGGTCCCGTCCAGATGGCGAGCAAGTACCTCGCGGCAGAGACGGGCGCACAGATCGGCGGCGACCTGTACGAGGCAGTGCACACCCGGTACGGGGTCCGGATGATCGTGGGAGACGTCCGCGGCAAAGGGCTGCCCGCCGTGCGCCTGGCCGCAGCCGTACTGGGTGCGTTCCGGGAGGCCGCGCACTACGACGAGGATCTGCAGGAGGTGGTGAATCACTGCGCGGCAGCGCTCGAACGCGAGCGCGCGGCGCTCAACGCGGTGGATCAGGCCGAGGAAGACAATCTCACCGAGGATTTCGTCACCGCGCTCGTGGCTCAGGTATCAGACGCCTTCGTGGTCCAGGTCGTCAACCGCGGCCATCCGCCACCGCTGGTGCTTCGCCAGGGCAAGGTAAAGGCCCTCCTCCCCGCCTGCCCACTGCCGCCGCTGGGCCTGGAGGATTTCATCACCGTTCCGCCTGCCAAAGCGGACAGCTACCCATTCACACCCGGTGACCGTCTCCTGCTGCACACCGACGGCGTGATCGAAGCCCGCAGCCCCGACGGCGATTTCTTTCCCCTGCCCAAGACCACAGAATCGGTGCACCCCTGTGCCCCGTCAGAGTTCCTGGAGCAGCTGCACCAGGAACTGATCCGGCACACCCACGGCTACCTGGCGGACGATGCGGCGATGCTCCTCGTCGAACGGCTCAACGAAGGAGGCGAGAGCAGGCTGCACGGCCCTCGTGCTCTCTGAGGTACTCAGCACAGCGCCAGTGGCACAGATGTCCGTTCCCGTGACGACGGACAGCGGGCCTTCGCCCGTGATGGTGGACACGCATTCTTTGATCACGCGGCGAGCGTGAGCTTGGCCGCGTGGTGTCGGCGTTCGTATTCGTCGGGGCTGAGTTGGCCGTTGGCGGAGTGCCGACGGCGGGTGTTGTAGCGGGTCAGCCAGGCGAAGACCGTCCTTCTGCAGGTGGCGGAGTCGCCGTAGTCGTCTGCGCCCCGGAGGGTCTCGCGTTTCAGGGATGCGTGGAAGCTTTCGCAGGCGAAGGCCCTGGAACCGTATTGCGCCCGTGGTCGGAATGGAACGTCGAGCCGTCCAGGCCGCCGCGGGTCCGAGTGGCCATCCGCAAGGCGTCCGACACCAGGCTGGTGCGCATGTGGTCGGCGATGGACCAGCCGACGACCCTGCGGCTGAAGCAGTCCAGGACGGTCGCGAGGTAGAGGAACTCACCGCCAGCGAGGGGAGGCAGGTGATGTCGCCCATGTATTTCAGGCCGGGTCCGGCAGCCGTGAAGTCCCGCTGGAACAGGTCAAAGACCAGCGCGGCGGCCGGGACGGAGACGGTGGTGCGCACGCGTCTGCGCAGACGGATGCCCGTGGAGGAGAACGCCCGCATCGCCCGGGCGACGCGCTTCTCGTTGACCCGCAGGCCCTTCTCCCTCAGCTCGGCGGCCACCCGCGGTGAGCCGTAGGTGCCGCCGGACTCGCCGTGGACCTCGCGGATCCGCTCGGCCAGGACCCGGTCCCTGTGCTGCCGGGCCGTCCTGGCCTGCCAGCCGGAGAGCCACTTGTAGGAGCTGGACCTGTTGAGCTCCAGGACCTCGTAGGGCCGCTTCACCTCGTAGGTGGCTCGGTGGTCGTCGACGAACTGGACGCGGCTCCTCACCAGTTCGTCTCCCCGGCGAAATACTTGGCCGCCTTGCGGAGTATCTCCCCGCTCGGTGGCCGGCTTCCGCTCGCTCGCCTCGAGCTCTGCCACCCTGGCCTCGAGCCGGCGGATCCGCTCGTCCGGATCGGCGGACGGTGACGTCCCGGTCCGGGTCGGCGTCTGCCCGGTCGGCGCCGGGCAGACGGTGACGCCGCGGCGTTCGCGGTCCCGCAGGACCCACTCGCGCAGGGTGGCCCGGTTGATGCCCAGATCGGCGCTCCCGAGCGCCATGTCAGGTGATCGGTCCAGTGGCTGGTGCGGGGGGCCGCCTCCGCCGGCAAGACCGCGGTCCTCGAGCGAACCGTCGACATCTGATCGCCCGCCGGAAACGCGTTCTCCTGGTCCGGACCGACCAGCTCAACCGCCGGATGGTCCCCCACTCGTTCCTGGCTGGCGGCGTTCAGACGTCCGGTCCGCCGTGGTGCGGCCGGGCCGGGAGCCCGGCGAGTTCGGCCCCGCGGTGCAGCACGTCGCGGAGCATGGCGGGGGCCAGGGTGTGGGTGGACATGTTGCGCTGGCTGGGGTGGTATCCGCCGACCAGGTGTAGCGGCCGTCCGCCGCCCGGAGGGGCGGGCAGAACCTCGGTGCCGTGTCCGAAGGCCGGGCGCGGGCGGGGCAGTCGCCACCCCGCTTCGGCGAGGACCGGCATCAGTGCCTGCCAGGCGAACGCGCCGAGCACCACGATCGTCCGCAGTGTGGACCGCAGCAGTTCCAGCTCGCGGGCGAGCCATGGCCGGCAGGTGTCGCGCTCACCGGTGGTGGTCCGGTTGTCGGGCGGGGCGCAGTGCACCGGCACGGTGATCCGCACCCCGTACAGTTCCAGCCCGTCGTCCCGGTGGGGGGCGGTGGGCTGGGAGTCCAGCCCGAGGTCGTACAGGGCGGCATACAGCGCGTCTCCGGACGGGTCGTCGGTGAAGATCCGCCCGGCGCGGTTGCCGCCGTGCGTGGCCGGGGCCAGACCGACGATGGCCGGCGCCGCGTCCGGCGGGCCGAAACCGGGTACGGGACGCGCCCAGTACTCCCAGTCCCGAAACGGTCTGCGCTTGACCCTGGCGGCCTCCTCCCGGCAGGTCACGAGGCGCGGGCACGCCCGGCAGGTGACCCACCACCGCGTCCAGTTCGCTCGCAGAACTCACCCAGGGAGCCGTCCTTGCGGGAAAAACTGGTGACTCGGCCGGGGGATGTCTGCTGGTCACCTCGTGTTCCTCGTCAATACGCCGTACGGGACGCCGTCGCTCCGCACCGGGGCGCCGGTGGTGGCCGACCCGGCAGGATCCCGACGGGTTCGCATGAGCTGCCCCCGATAGAATGGGCGAGTCGGGACCATCCGCTGCGCAGCAGGGCACGTTGTTCACCGGCTCAAGGCCGGGGCGGCCGACCGATCTGGAAGGGCACCATCATGGCCAAACAGATCACCTATCGCAGAGTCTACGAGGAGACTGCGCCGAAGGACGGCAAGCGTGTGCTGGTCGACCGGGTCTGGCCCCGGGGCATGCGCAAAGAGGACGCGCATCTGGACGAGTGGCTGCGTGATGTCGCCCCCTCCAGCGAACTGCGCAAGTGGTACGGCCACGAGCCCGGCCGCTTCACCGAATTCCGCCGCCGCTACCTGGCAGAGCTGCGCGACGCCCGGCACCGCGAGGCGGCCGAACATCTGCGTGACCTTGCGTTGCACGACAGGCTCATGCTGCTGACCGCCACCAAGGACGTGGACCACAGCCAGGCCGCTGTCCTCGCCGAGTGGCTGACCAAGAAACGCTGATCAGCACGTGAGACACGGGCGGTGACGGGCACCGCCGTTCACGCGAACTCGTCCTCGCACAGGACGCGATCGGGTACGGGCCGGCCATCTTGGCCGCACCGTGCCGGGCATCGTGCGCTGTTCTCTTCGGCGGGCGCACATGTGAAGAGGGATGGCAATGCGAACGAACATCGTCCGGCACGAGAGCATGATGCTGAGCTACGACGTGGTCAACGGCTGGAGTGTTGTCGAGGTCGACGGTGAGGTGGACGCCCACACCGCCCCCATGATCCGGGAAGGAGTGATCAAGCTCATCGACGAGGGACACCGACACTTCGTCCTGGACCTGGGGTTCGTCACCTTCATGGATTCGATGGGGCTGGGCGTGATCGTGGCGATCACCAAACGCATCCGTGAACACGAGGACTCACTGCGTATCGCGTCCATCTCCGGCCGGATGCTGAGGATCTTCGACCTGAGCGGCATGCGCGAGAGCTACGAGATCTACCCCTCAGCAGCGGAAGCGACGCAATCCGCGCCCTCGCCCGGCAGCCTGACACACTGGCCCCACCCGTCAAGCTGAGGAACGCTCAGGGGAACGACCTGCACGCCGTGCGACAGGCCCGCACAGTGGCCGACAACCTCGCGCGCCACTGAACGGCGGCCTACTGGCTGGCCCCGTTCCCGCGCGAGATCGTCTTGCTGAAGGACATCGAACACAGCCGCGAGGCGTTCACCCTCGCCGTCTCGGCGGCAACCAAGCGCGCCCCACACGCGTGACGCACCACACATCGTCAGGGATGGCCCCCATGCTGCTGCTGACGTTCGGGCATGGCACTGCGGGACACGAGCAGTTGGCCGCCCTGCTGCACGGCGCCAGCATACGGGCCGTTGTCGACGTACGGACCGCGCCCGGCAGTCGGCACAACCCCGACGTGGGCCGGGAAGTGCTCCGGTGGTGGCTGCCGGAGGAGGGGATCGACTACCGGTGGGAGCAGCGGCTTGGAGGCTTTGGGAAAGTGGCCCCCGATTCCCCCGATGTCTTCTGGGAGAACGCCTCCTTCCGCGGATACGCGGGCCACACCCGCACCCCGGACTTCCTGGCGGCCATGGATGAGTTGCTGCGGCAGGCGGCCGACGTCCGCACCGCCGTGATGTGCAGTGAGTCCGTGTGGTGGCGCTGCCACCGGCGGATCATCGCCGACTTCGCCGTCCTCGCGCGCCACGCCCGAGTACTGCACCTGGCCCACGACGGTCGGCTCACCGAGCACCGTCCGACAGCGGGAGCCCGGCTGCGCGTTGACGGACTCCTGGTGTACGACCGCGTGTGACCGTCACCCGCGTCGAAGCCCCTGTCGGTCATGCCGGGCAGGATGAGCATGACCCGTCATGAACCGCGGAGGTATGGGGCTGCCTGGTGTGCCCGGCTCCGCGTCCCTGCCCACTGTGCGTCATCAGCGGGGTGCGGTCTCTCCCATCGCATGCAGGGCGAGCGTGGAATGGGCGTAGCCGGGCTCCGGGAGCGCTCCCTCGGCGAACACAGCCCGGCTGAAGTTGTCGAACGCTTCGTTGACGGCTGGGGCGAGTTGGGCGCGGCGGGGGCCGATCTCCGGTGTGGCCGGATGGTAGACGGACTCGGTCATAAGTGCCTCCATTACACAACGATGCGTATCGGGTCGGTGAGGAAGACGGCGCCGGTGGCCCCGTCGAGGGCGCGGTGGTCGATGGACAGGGTCAGGGTCATCACGGTGCCGGCGGCGAGGATGGCTGCCTGCGGGGGTTGATGACGGCGGTGAAGTGGTCGATGCCGTAGGGGCCGAGGTTGCTGATGGTGAAGGTGCCGTCGGCGAGGTCGTCGAGGGTGAGGTGTCCGGCGCGGGCCTTGTCGGCGAGGGTGCGGGCTTCGCGAGCGATCTCGACGGGGACGGTCAGGCCGTCGTCGAGGGCGACTGCGATGCCGATGTGGATCCGGTGGTGGCGCAGGATGCGGGTCTCGTCCCAGGAGGCGTTCATCTCCGGGTGGGTGCGCAGTGCGGTGGCGCACGCCTTGATGATCTGGTCGTTCACGCTCACACGGGGCCCTGTTCGCCGAGCGTTGCGTTGAGGTCGGTGCGGAAGGCGAGCAGCGGCTGTGCGTCGATGGTGGCGGTGAGGTAGAAGTGCGGGGCCTGCTGGGCGCTTTGGGTCAGGCGCTGGGCGGTCAGGCGGCGCACCGTGCTGAGCGGGATCGCCTCGCTGTGCTCGGCGGTCGAGGGAGGCCGCACAGAGGGTTGTTGCGCTCGGGTGCGGCTGACGGCGCGGCGCGCCGGTGGCCGGGGCCTGTTCGGTTTCGTGCCGGGCGATGGCCTTCTCCACGTCGGCGATACGCCGCGCCAGCGGGGACGTCGGAACCCTGCCGGGCTCCGCCGAGGACGGCGCGGGCGCCACCTCGGCCGAGGGAGCCGGGGCGGCCTTGGCGGGGCTTTCGGCCATCGGTTGTTGGTCAGGAAGGAGTGGCACCATGGCGCACATGTTGAACTACAACCTCGCCGTCCCCGGTGTAGATGACGCCGGTGTCCTATCCGCGCTCGTGGCTGAAGGCGACGAGCTCGACGTCCTGGTCAGGGCAGTGGACGACTGGTCCATACCGACACCGGCACCGGGCTGGACGGTCGCCCACCAGATAGCCCACCTCGCATGGGCGGACGCGAACGCACTCAGCGCCTTACGCACTCCGGACGCGTTCGGCGCCGAGCTCGGGCGGGCGGAAGCCGAAGGCAGCGGGTACGCAGACAAGGCCGCCGCCGCGGGAGCGGCCAAACCGCGGTCGGTACTCCTGGACGAGTGGCGGGCCGGTCGAGCGGAACTGGCGGCGGCACTGCGCGACACGCCATGGGACCATGCATTCCCCTGGTACATGTCGGAGGTGACCCCGGCCCTGATGGCGCCCCTTCGTCTGATGGAAACCTGGGCACACGGGCAGGACGTCTTCGATGCTGTGGGCGTGGCGCACCGCCCGACGGATCGACTGCAGCACGTGGCGTCGCTGGGGGTGTTGGGACGGGCGCTGTCCTTCGCCGCCGTCGGACTGCCTGAGCCGGCGGACCCCTTCCGCGTCGAGCTGACAGCACCTGACGGACGGACCTGGGTGTGGGGCCCCGAGGCTGCCGCGCAACGGGTACAGGGCGGCGCCATCGACTTCTGCCTGTGTGTCACCCAGCGTCGCCCCTGGTCCGAGACCGACATGACCGCGACCGGCGAGGAAGCTCAGAAGTGGCTGGAGGTGGCGCGCGTCTTCCTCTGAAAGCGTGTCGGGCTGCCTGGTCATGCGAGATGCGTGACGGTTGTGCTCTGCCCTCCACACACGGCGGCGGCCCCGGAATGATCACGTGGTGTGTGCCAGTGCGACAACTCCGAGGCCGTCAGCGGCCCGTGCTCGGCGTAATCAACCGGCCACCCGACAGGCTCTGAGGCGGTTGACCGGTGGACCCGGCTGATCCTCGCCGTCTACACCCAGCTGCGGCTGGCCCGACCGCTGGCGGCTGACCTGCGCCGGCCGCGGCCGCCTGGCGGCAAGAACACCCGGCCCACCCCGTGCTACGACGTGCACACGGTACGCAAACCAGACACCGAGAAGCAGCGAACCATGAAATCAACAACCCCACGACCCCGCCGCACAGGTTAAAGATCAAGCCAGCCCGGGCAGGGCGATGTTGTCGTGCCCGGGCTTCCGGGTGATTGCCTCGGCTCCCTGGATCTGTCCTGGCAGGGTCGATCACGGCTGGGACAGCCGATGCAACAGATTCGTGCTGGCTGTAGAGATCAGCGGAGGCTCATCGGGGTCGTTGAGCGTGTCAGCGGCGGTCTGCATTCGACGGTCCGGCGTACGGCGCGTCGGCGACTGCCCTCGACCAGTCTGTCGTTGGCGACCGCGCGGGCCGGCTCGTCGGCGATGTTCGCCCGCCGTCAGGCCCTGGTAGAACACGCCGCGCAGCAGCTTGCGTTGTCCGCAGCCCTCGTCGGCAGCGGTCGGGTGAAGGTGAACACGCTCGATACGGCGAGGTAGGGCAGTCGCAACGGCATGATCGGCCAACTTGATACGCCCATCCGACGGTCACTGGCCGTTTCGCGACAATCTGCAGGTCCCGGACCATGGATGGGGTTTTCGGTATATGCCGTCGAACGTGCCCGTCTGTGAACTCGGCGCTCAGAAAGTCTTGTTGGCCTCGTTGACATGCCGTAAGAACTCGCGTTTCACTCAACACTCGTGCATGGCAACGTTGTCAGGCCGCGGGAGCGGCCGGAACTGTTGCCTGTCGCCGGCGTTCCTGCGTCTTTCGGCGCGCCGACACCTGATGTGCGAAGCACGAACCGCTGCGGAGGCAACCGATGGTGAGACCCCGACGTTCAGCAGAGCCACGTAAGCGAAGGAGATTCCGCCAACGCCTGGCCGTGGTCTCGGTCCTGGGCATGGCAGCCCTCCCCCTTCCGGCGATCGGGAGCGCCCATGCCGCGAGTACCGCGACGCCGGCCTTCGTGAAGGACCCCGCCTCCGTCGTCAACCCCCTCATCGGCACCTCCGGTGCGGTCGACACCTTCCCCGGCCCCGACATGCCGGCCGGCATGGTGCAATGGAGTCCCGACACGACGCCCGACCGCGCTGACGGTGGCGGCTACGAGTACAACGACAAAAAGATCTCCGGCTTCAGCCTCACCCACGTTTCGGGACCCGGCTGCCCCGTCGCGGGCGACCTGCCCATCCTGCCGGTGACCGGCGCGCTCTCGGGCGACCTCGGCAGCGCGTCTGTCGGCTTCGGTCACGACGACGAGCGGGCCGGTATCGGGTACTACAAGGTCACCGACGCCGCCGGGGTCAAGACCGAGCTGACCGACACCACCCGTGCCGGCCTGGGCAGTTTCACCTTCCCGGCGGGTCGCCAGGCGAACCTGCTGTTCAAGCTCAGCGGGGGCGCCACACAGGTGGACGGAACCCGAGTCCAGGTGGTGAACGACAAGGAGATCCGCGGCGCGATCGACAGCGGTCACTTCTGCGGCGCGAGCAACAGGTACACGCTGCACTTCGACATCAAGTTCGACCAGCCGTTCACCGCGAGCGGCACCTGGGTCGGCGGCACCATCAATCCCGGTGCGACGTCGCTGAAGGCGGGCACGGTCCAGCAGTCCCCGCAGGCTCCCAAGTCGGCCCCGCTGAAGGAAAAGCACTTCACCGTCCCGGCGAAGCCGGCCCCGACGATCCACGGAAGCGGTGACAAAGCCTTCGGCGCGCCTTCTGCGGCCCCGAGCGCCGGCGCCGTGCCCCGCTCGTCCACCGTGGGCAAGGCCGCGCAGCCTCCCACGACGGGTGCGAACGGCATGTACCTGACGTTCGACACCTCCTCCGGCCCGACGGTGCGCGCGAAGGTCGGCATCTCGTACACGAGTGACGCAGGCGCGGCGGACAACCTCGCCACCGAGATCAGGAACTGGAACGTCGACGCCGTCGAGCAGGCCAACCACGACGCCTGGAACGCGGTACTGCACAAGCTCCAGATCGGCGGCGGCTCCCCGGACCAGCGGGTGCAGTTCTACACTGCGCTCTACCACGCGCTGTTGCACCCGAACGTCTTCTCGGACGACAACGGCCAGTACATGGGGATGGACAACCAGGTCCACAAGCTGACCAAGGGGCAGAAGGCCCAGTACGCCAACTACTCCGGCTGGGACACCTACCGCTCCCAGACCCAGCTGATGGCGATGGTCGAGCCCAAGGTTGCCGGCGACGTCGTCACCTCGATGCTCAACGGCTACGACCAGACGGGCCTGCTGCCCAAGTGGGCCTCGAACAACGGTGAGAGCTACGTGATGGTCGGTGACCCGGCTGCCGGCATCATCGCCGACGCGTACGCCTTCGGAGCGACGGGCTTCGATACGGACAAGGCACTTGCCGCTCTGGAGCACGAGGCCACCGCCGTGAACAACGACCGCCCCGGCGCGGCAGTGCGGGACGCGAAGGGCTATCTCCCGCTGGACGAGAACGACTACGGCTGCTGCAACTTCTACGGCCCGGTCTCCACGCAGTTGGAATACGACTCCGCCGACTACGCCCTCGCCGCCTTCGCGAAGTCGCTGGGCAAGACGGCTGTCTACGAGAAGTTCGCCACCCGCGCCCAGGACTGGATGAACGTCTTCAACCCGCAGACCGGCTACCTGCAGGCCAAGAACAAGGACGGCCAGTTCGCGGGCGGTTTCACCCCCGGCACCTCCAACGGCTTCGTGGAGGGCACCTCCGCCCAGTACACGCCGATGGTCCCGTTCAACCTCAAGCAGCTCATCCAGGCACGCGGCGGTGACAAGGCGTACTCGTCGTTCCTGGACAGCCTGCTCGACAACATCACCAATCCCGGCAACACCAACGCCGACTTGAGCAACGAGCCCAGCCTGGAGATCCCCTGGGAGTACGACTACACGGGCCGGCCGTGGGAGACCCAGGCGGCCGTCCGCAAGGCCCAGCAGGGCCTGTACTTCAACGCTCCGGTCGGCTCGTTCGGCAACGACGACCTCGGCGCGATGAGCTCCTGGTACGTCTGGTCCGAGCTCGGCATGTACCCCGAGACCCCGGGCACGGACACCCTGGCGCTCGGCAGTCCGGTCTTCCCGGTGGCCCAGGTGACCTTCGGAAGTGGCAAGACGGTGCGGATCAACGCGCCGCAGGCCGCGACCGACGCGCCATACGTGCAGTCGCTCGACGTCAAGGGCAAGGAGTGGAAGACCTCCTGGCTGACGTACCAGCAGTTCAAGGGCGCGGGCACGATCGACTTCACGCTCGGCACCCAGCCCAACACCTCCTGGGCGTCCGACCTGTCGGCGGCGCCGCCGTCGGACACCACGGGCGGCGGCCGGGTGCTGGCCGCGACCGGCCCCTCCAGCGACGGCCTGGTGCTCCAGCCGGGCACGTCCGGCGACGCCACCCTCGCCCTCACCAACCTCGGCAGCAAGGACGTCACCGTCGACTGGAAGGCGACGGCGTCCTCCGGCGTCACGCTCGACACCGCGTCCGGCTCGCTGACGGTGCCCGCCTCGGGCAGCGCGGAGGCCAAGGTCCACGTGACAGCGGGCGCGAGCGAAGGAACGATCCCGGTCACCTTCGCACTGACCGACCACAGCACCGGGGCGGCTCTGAGCGGGGCGACCCTCCGCGTGGCCGTGGCCAAGGCCGGTGCGTTGTGGCCGTTCGACACCAACGAGGGCATCTACCCCGACGGCACCAGTTTCTCGGGCGGCTTCGACGACGGGGGTTGGGCTCTCTCGCAGAACGCGCTGTCAGCGGCGGGCGTCACCAGCGGCTCCCCTCTCACGGTCGACGGCATCTCCTACAGCTGGCCCACCGTGACGTCCGGCCAGCTGGACAACCTGGAAATGGCCGGCCAGACCATCCTCATGCCGGCCGGCACGTCGGGTGCGTCGCTGGGCCTGCTGGGCACGGCGACGAACGCACCGACCGACGGCAGCGGGGTCTCGGGCACGGTGACCGTCACCTACACCGACGGCACCACCTCGAAGGCGACGGTCGCCTTCTCCGACTGGACGCTCAACGGCGGGTCCAGCAAGCCGCTCGCGAGTGACACGACGGCCGTGACGACGGCCTACCGCAACACCGGGAGCGGGAGCCGGGACAACGTCAAAACCTACGTCTTCGCCACGAAGGTGCCGCTCGACGCGTCCAAGCAGGTGGCGTCCATCACGCTGCCGGTGACGGGCTCGACGGGCACCGACCACCTGTTCGCCTACGGCTTCGGTCAGTAAAAGGCACTGCAGGCATTCACGACAGCGGGCCGGTTCCCGGGCGCGAGCCCGGGAACCGGCCCGCCGAGACCTCGTCATCAGGGGTCGAGGGGGACTCTCCGGTCAAACGACGAGGTGTCTTCGTCCGTCTGGGCGGCATCGAGCGGGTGGCGGCCGGACGCGCGTATGCCTGGCCTGCTGTGTGCAGCTGGGCCCGGAGATCGGTCGCTTGGCGGGTTCGTCAGCGATGGCCTGTTGACCTGTCGTGCGGCCGCAGGGCGTTCGCCCGAGAGTTTTGGCCTCCATTCGGCACGCTTTGTCGCGGCCGTCGAGGCCAGAAGGGCGTCGCCGCACCTGCCCGTGTGGGACGGCGTCCGCTGGGAGCCCGGCCGGGGTGCCGCCGTACCGCTGGCACGGCGGCAGGCCCGAGTCTGCCCAGGCCACTTCTGCAGGGGAGGGGATCTCCACCAACTCCGACTCGCGGATCGTGACCTGCGAGGCCGCGGACGGCGGCCCAGACATTGAGATCGCGGCGATGTCGAGGGATCCGAACGAGTTGCTGGCGGCGGTCCCGGCGGTGGGCGTCAGTTGAGGACGACGTTGTACGAGGGCACGTAGTGGGCGCAGTGGGAGGCCTTCGCGTAGTTGATCGTCCAGGGGTACCGCTTGACGTGCTCGAGCACGACCTCGCCCGTTGCCGGGCCGAAGACCCCGTCGACCGCCAGTTCGCGGGTGGCCCAGTGGTAGTTGGAGAACCGCTGGAGCTTCCTGACCCCGTACTCGGTCTGGGGGCCGAACTTGCCGTCCTCCAGGAGATGCAGGTTGAGGTAGTTGTTCACGAAGAACTGCACGCAGCGGACCGACGCGCCGTAGTTGGGGTAGCCGTAGCCGACGGCCGGGATTCCGGGGTCCGCGTGGGCCATCGTCGTGCCGAGCCCCATGGTGACGGCTGTGGCCAGCGTCACCGTGGCACGTCGGAGTATGCGGGTGTGTCTCATCGGACCTCTTTGTGTGGGCACGTGAACGCGGGCGGCGTGATTCTATCGGCTTGGCCTGAACTCCCTTGTTGCATCCGTGAGTTGACCCGGCCTCGGTGCCCGAGGTGCTCAGCGGTCTCGGTGAAGTCAACTCCGTGTGGGGGTAGGAGTTTTGGCCGGAGTGGTGATGCCGAAGATCCTGACGGTGGAGTTGACCCCGAGCAGCAGGCCGAGGTGCGTCGGCGGCTGGCTGGGCGTGACCTGTCGCGTAACGAGCGGCGGCGGTTGGAGTGCATCCGGCTGCTGGGCCGGTGCCTGATCGTGTCGCACGTTGCTGACCTACGGCGGTACGCATGGCCGGCCGATACTCTCCGGGCACCCGCCCGACGCGGTGTTCCTGTCCGGGGACCTGTTCCTCGCGCCTGTTACTTACCGGCGGCCTTCTTGTGCTTGCGGTGGTGCTTCTTCTTGTGGTGCTTGGCCTTGCCGGCGCCGGCTTCGTTCTTCTTGGCCTTCTTGGCCAGCGTGATCATGGCGAAGGACATGGCGGTTCACCCTCCTGATGGTCCGTCAATGAGCTTTGCTGGTTGCCGACTTGGTCTTGCGTGGCACCTGTGAATACGGGGACGGCAGATGTGCCATTCAATGCGGAAGGTAAGGACTGAATCACTTTCCCTTGCCGAGTTCCTAAGCTCGACTCGGCCGGGGGATCCCATGCTGGTCCAGGAAGTTCCGGAAGGCGGTCGGATCAGGCCGGACCACCGATTCCACGACCTCGCCCCCAGGCCGCGGCTGGAACACCGCAACGGGCTCCAGCGCCCCGGAAACGGCGGAGTCCATCACGTAGGCGTAGATCCGCCCGTCGCGGTGACGTGTGATCACCTGTGGATGTCGCACCGAAACCATCCGCCGACACCAACGCCCAGCCCAAGCTGACCGAGAGTCAGGATCGGTGGGCGCGATGTCCTTCCCAGGCGACCGCCTCCAACGGAAGGGGCCGATCCGCTTCCGAGTGCGTTTGCTGACCGAAGCGCGCACAGATCAACGAGAACGCTCTGACTACGGCGCTCAGGCACAACACCCCCACGTCCTCACACGCCGACGAGGCTGGATATGCTGGACATCAGCTTTGAAAGCGGAAGGCGAGGCTTGGAGTTGCCGGGCCCCGGCTTCGGAAGTCAGCCGGGCTGGACGGGCCGGACCCTCGGCCGAGGCGTCGGGGGGACGGACTTGTACAACCGGCCTTCGACACCGCACTGTTGGCCGGTACTCGTCCATACGGTCAGGAGTCCCGGCTTGTCCTCCCATACCCCCGCTCCCGCGCCCGCCCACGTCGTCGACCCCGTCGGCGGCTGCCCGCATGCCCTGAACGCAGACCTGCGAGCCCGGGGGCCCGTTGCGGACATCGTCCTGCCGGGCGGGGTGCCCGCAGCGGTCGTCCTGGGGCACGACGCGCTCAAGGAGTTCCTCTCCCACGCCGACGTGGCCAAGGATGCCCGTCACTGCCCGGCCCTGAACGACGGCACGATCCCCGCGGACTGGCCGCTGCGGGTCTTTGCCAACGCCCAGGGCATGCATACGGCCGACGGCGCCGACCACCGCCGGCTGCGTTCCCTCGTCGGCAACGCCTTCACCGCCCGCCAGGTGGAGCGGCTGCGGCCGCGCATCGAAGAGCTGACCGTCGGTCTCCTCGACGGCCTGGGCCGGGCCGCCGCCGAGGACCCGGACGGCATCGCGGATCTGCGCACCCACTTCGCGCTTCCGCTTCCGATGAGCGTCATCTGCGAGCTGCTCGGCGTGGATCCCGAGCACCGCGGCCGACTGCACGACCTCACCTACACGGTGGTCATCGCCACCGACACCACCCCGGCGGAGGTGATGGCCGCCGTACGTGAGCTCGTCGATTTGCTCGGCACGATCGCGGCCGCCCGCCGGGCCGCCCCCGGCGACGACCTGACCAGCGCCCTGATAGCCGTCCGCGAGGACGACGGCGACCGACTCGGCGAGGCCGAACTCATTGGCACGATGCGCCTGATGCTGGTCGCCGGCCACGAGACCACCCTCAACTTGGTCAGCAATGCCGTACGGGCACTGTGCACCCACCGTGACCAGCTGGCGCTGGTCCTGGAGGGCAAGGCCACCTGGTCGGACGTGGTGGACGAGACGCTGCGCTGGGACGGCCCGGTCAGCTGGTTCCCCTTCCGTTACCCCACCCGCGACCTGACCCTCGGCGGCGCCGTGATCCCGCAGGGCACCCCGGTCCTCGCCGGCTACACCGCCGCCGGGCGTGACGAGGCCTTCCACGGCCCGGACGCCGACCGCTTCGACGTCACCCGGCCCGGCGCGGCCCGGCATCTCTCCTTCGGTCAGGGCGTGCACTACTGCGTGGGTGCCCCGCTCGCCCGCCTCGAGGCCACGATCGCGCTGGAGCGGCTCTTCACCCGCTTCCCGGACCTCGACCTCGCCGTCCCCGAGGCCGAACTGGCCCGCCAGCGCAGCTTCATCGGCAACAGCGTCGAAGCGCTCCCGGTCCGCCCGGTCCGGCGCTGAGGCGCGGTTGGGCAATGCTCAAGGCCTGTGGATCGGCCTCGGGCTGAACGCGAAGGGCGTACCTTCCCGAGTGATCGATTGGTGGTCATCGAGCAGGCCGGTGCCGCGAACACCGGTCGGGAAGGGTGCGAGGCGGATGCCGGCCGCCGCGCTGGAGGCGGAAGTCAGTTCCTCCATAGCCGAGTTGGCTGACCGGCGGGACGAGGCGGGCCGTCGACTGGTGGTCCGCAACGGCTATCACCAGTCCCGTTCGGTGCCACCGCGGCCGGGACGGTCGAGGTGAAGGCCCCGCGCGTCAACGACAAGCGGGTCGACGAGGCGAGCGGCGAGCGCAAGCGGTTCTCCTCGGCGATCC
Organism: Streptomyces sp. NPDC020192; assembly: GCF_044388685.1. Taxonomy (NCBI): domain Bacteria; kingdom Bacillati; phylum Actinomycetota; class Actinomycetes; order Kitasatosporales; family Streptomycetaceae; genus Streptomyces; species Streptomyces sp. NPDC020192. The sequence continues at coordinate 19,379 of NZ_JBIRXG010000032.1, forward strand.
TGCCGCCGCGGTGTCGCAAGTCCCCGAAGATGAGCGAGGTGCCCCTGCTCTCTCTGCACGGCCTGTCATCCGGGGACTTCGTGCCCGGCCACTGTGACCCGCCTCCCGCCAGACCCACCAGGGGGATCACGCACATCACGGCCACGCGCACGGCCACAGCCGCGGGCGCGGCGACGAAACCGACTCGGTGGCCATGGCAGCCGAGCTGTACGGCCCGGCGTACGTGTGCGCCCTTGCCTGGCTGGGCAGGGAGGTGACCGAACCCGGTCTGATCTCACACCGGACAGTGACCCCCTGGTCGACCGGTACCTCCTCGCCACGCGAGAGTGAGCATCCGGGCCACCGGGGGCGTGAGAGGGGTGTGGACCGCCGGGTACCACAGGACCGGCGCTGAGAAGCTCCGCGAAACCGTCAACGATTGGATCCGCCACAGTGGCGCCTCGCCCGGTGCGGGCGACATTGCGGATGGCGGGTGAGTTGGGGAGCTAGTGGGCGATACCCACGCGGAGCCAGCTAATTCTGCACTGATCCACCCATTCGAGTGGTGCTTTTTGTCGCATTTCAAGCGTGATAGCACTACTTTTCAGTAAGTCCGAGTCGCCTGCTCGTCTGCTCGCCTGGTCCGGAACGACGCACTGGTAGTCCTACATCATGTAGGACTACTGTGTGCTTGAGGAGCTGCCGCGTTCCCCTGCGAAGGGGCGCCTCGCGGATGCGGCGGAACGCCGTCATCGGATCGGTGCCGCTGCCCCGCGACCGGAATCGTGGTGCGGGCCGCGGGGCAGTGCCGCATCAGTCGGCACAGCGATCCACAGCGCACAAGCGCACGACGTGGTCCCGGCAACCCCGAAGGAAGCCTGGCATCCGCTAAACCCCGGTCCGAGCGTGGAACACATACACACCGACACCTGACTGGAGGTCATGTGGTGACGAGTGACACCCCGGCCGCGCAACCGTCCGAAGAGGTACTCATCAGTATCGTCCTGCCCGTCTACCAGGTGCAGGAGTATCTGCCGGAGTGCCTCGACTCGGTCCTCGGGGCGGCGCAGTCCTTCCAGGGCATTGAGGTCGTGGCCATGGACGACTGTTCCCCTGACGCCAGCGGTGTCCTTCTCGACGAGTACGCGGCCCAGGACCAGCGGCTGCGCGTGGTCCATCTGCCGCAGAACGTCGGCCTCGGCCGAGCGCGCAGCGAGGGACTGGCTCGGGCCAGTGGCGACTACGTGTGGTTCGTCGACAGCGACGACCGGCTGGCCGACGGGGCACTCGCCGTGATCGCGGAGCGGCTGAAGCGGACCGAGCCTGACGTGCTTCTCGTCGACCACGCCCTCGTCGACCCGGAGGGAGGCATGGAGCGCAATGTCCGTGCGCATCTGTTCCGGGACGCCCCCGAGACGTTCACGCTCGCGGAGCGCCCGGGCACCCTGGACCTCATCATGACCGCGTGGAGCAGGGTGCTGCGCCGCGACTTCCTGCTGGGCCTGGACCTGGAGTTCGGGCACGGGTACTACGAGGACATCTCCGTCACCTACCCCGTCCTGCTCGCAGCGCGCCGGCTCAGCATGCTCGACCGTGTCTGCTACCACTACCGGCGCGGGCGTGAGGGAGCGATCACCAACACCTCCAGCCCGAAACACCTCGATCTCTTCGGCCAGTACGAGCGCATCTTCGCCTTCATCGACCGCGAGGCCGAGACCGCCGAGCCCTTCCGCACGGCGGTGTTCGACCGGACCGTACGACATGCGACGACGGTGCTCGCCACCCCCGGACTTGTGCCGGAGAACATGCGGCGCGATTTCTTCCGGCAGGCGTCGGAACACTTCCGGAGATTCCGGCCACGCGACTACTCCCACCCGTCCGGGCTGCGCGGTCTGCAGTACCGGCTGGTGGAGCGGGGCGCCTACTCCGCGTACGCGGCCTTGGAACCGGTGAACCGGCTTCGTCTCGCACTTCGTACCGCCCTCGGCCGGGCGCGCGGTGCGGCACGGCGGGCACCCCGGCTCGTGACAACGGCGCTGCGGCGAACGTACTACCGCGCGTGTCTGCTGCTCCCCGTAGACGACAGCCTTGCCGTCTACGCCGCCTACTGGAGCCGCGGTTACGCCTGCAACCCCGCGGCCGTCTTCGAGAAGGCCCGCGAGCTCGCGCCCGGCATCCGCGGGGTGTGGGTGGTCGCCAAGGACAGGACCGGATCCATCCCGCCGGGGGTCGAGTACGTGGTGGACGGATCGGCACGATGCCTGCGCACCATGGCGCGGGCCAAGTATCTGGTCAACAACGTCAACTTCCCTTATGAGTTGCCCAAGCGGCGCGGCTCGGTGCTGGTGCAGACACAGCACGGCACCCCCCTGAAGAAGATGGGAACCGACCTGCGGGACCACCCCGCAGCCGCACGCGGCATGAACTTCGACCGGCTGGTGGAGCAGTGCGGGCGATGGGACTTCCTGGTCTCGCCGAACCCGCACACCACCGAGGTGTTCACCAGGGTCTACCCCGGCGGCTACGAGGTACTCCAGACGGGCTATCCGCGCGTCGACCGGCTGGTCAACGCCTCACTCGACCGGGCGAACCGTGTGCGGGGCGAACTGGGCATCACCTCCGGGCAGACCGCCGTCCTCTATGCGCCCACCCACCGCGACCACCAGGACCAGGCGGCGCCCCTGCTCGACGTGCAGCGGTTCGCCGATCAGCTCGGTGACGACCATGTCCTGCTGGTGCGTGCGCACTACTTCGACACCCCTCAGACCGTCCTGCCGCGGGGCGTCGTGGACGTCTCGTCCCACCCGTCGATCGAAGACCTGTGCATCGCTGCCGACGTCCTGATCACCGACTACTCCTCAGTGATGTTCGACTACGCCGCCCTGGACCGGCCGATCGTGATCTACGCCCCCGACTGGGAGACGTACCGCCGAGCACGAGGCGTCTACTTCGACCTTCTCACCGAGGCGCCCGGAGTCGTCGCCACCACGCAGGAGCAACTCGCCGAGATCTTCCTCAGCGGCGAGTACACGGGGCCGCACATGGCCAAGCGGCGCTCCGGATTTCGGGCACGCTTCTGCCCCTACGACGACGGGCACGCGGCCGAACGCGTGGTGCGCAGTGTCTTCCTGGGAGAGCCGGCCAACAAGAACGGATCAGCACGGGCGGGCAGTTGACCTCGTCGCCACTCAGCTCCGCACGCGGCGGGCGACCCGTCCCGCGACAACGCGGCGCATCCCGGAAAGGCCATCCGCGACGCGAACGGCGAGGCAGCCACTGTTGGTGGCGTACGGCTGGAGCAACAGCACCCGTCCCCGACGGCCCATCCGCACCAGCCGCCTGAGGCCGGATCCGGCACGAAGTGGCCTCGTGGCCGACACGCCGCCCCGAAAGGTCAGGGTCACCCAGGCATCCCAGGTGGTGATCGTGCCGCCTTCACTGAGCGCCGCCACGTCCGCAGAGACGACGGCACGCCAGCCGTGTTCGCCTGGCTCGGCTTCCCACTCGGCCTCGTACCGGTGTGCCGCCCCTGTCACCCGGTGCCGCAACTCGACAGTCGCCCGCTCCGGGCCGGCGTGCGCGGTCCTGCCGTAGAGGTCGGCCAGTCGTAGTTCGAGCACGAGCCGGCGACCCGCGCCTACGTTCCCGAGGACGTAGAAGGGCAGCAGTGCGACAGGGGCGTCGTCAAGACCGTCGAGCACGATCTCGTCCGCTCCCCCGGGGGCGGAGTCCGCCTCGTCCCACAGCGGTCGCCGCGCGTCGCCGGCGTACGGCGGCGTCAGCCGCGGCGGGTCGGCCGCCAACTCGGCCAGCCGCCGGATGTCCACGGCATGTCGCTCGCGTCCGAGCAGCACCTCAGCGCGCCAACGGGCAGCGGGAGTGGCACGGCGTACGGCCTCCGCCTCGAAGGCGCCCACGTGCTCGCGGGCGATCCGCCACCAGACGTCCTGGTACTCCGGCGTGCGCTGCGGCAGTTCGCTCAGGTAAACGGCGAGATCGAACTCGAGGAACTTCGTCTGCGCGGCGATCAGCAGATCCTGGTCGCCGCTGTCCCGCATGATCTCCATCACCTGCTGATGGGCGGTGACCCGGTCCTGCCAGTTCTGGATCCGGTCTCGACGCAGGGAGATCGAAGCCGGGCCGGTGCCATAGCGCACATGCCAGATGTAGACGGTTTCGGGAGTGACGGCGAAGCGCGGCCCGGCCGCGTAGACACGCGCGCTGAACACGAAGTCCTCGTAGTGCGCCGCGCCGTCGGGGAAACGGATCCGGCGGGACAGCAGGAAGTCACGGCGGTAGATCTTGTTCACCGACAGCGTGTCCCACAGCGTCTGCGGGCGCCCGGCCACCCCGTCGTACACCGACTCCGTCGTGAACAACTGTTCCTGCCAGGGGATCTCACGTCCGCCGGGCAGCTCGCGCCGAACGCACAGGCCTGCCGTCACATCGGCGCTATGCCGGAGTGCGACGGCGAGGAGCGTGTCCACAGCCTTCGGCGGAAGCACATCGTCGCTGTCGAGGAATACGAGCCACGGGTGGCGGGCCGCGTCGATACCGTCGTTGCGCGGGGTGCCGCAGCCGCCGCTGTTGACCGCACGGCGTACGACGCGCACGCGCGGCTCGGTGGCTGCGAGCTCTCCCAGTACGTGAGGTGTGTCGTCGGTGGAAGCGTCGTCCACGACGACGACCTCGCCGACCGCGTCGCCCTGTGCGAGAGCCGAGGCCACCGCCTCCGCGACGTACTGCACGTCGTTGTAGGCGATGACCACCACCGTAACCGCCCCGTCGTTCGCGCTGGACAACTCTGCTCCCGTTCGTGCGGTCGTGACAGGCACCCCTGCGCCGTTGGGGGAGCGCAGGACCTGGTGGGCGGCACCCGATGAACTCCTGCATTATGTAGGACTGGGCTGATGGGCGTCCGGCGCCGTGTGCGGCACGGTGCAGGGCAAGCCTCCCGATGAGGAGGCTCCCGGATGCTTTCGTCTTGCCGCACCGACAGCACCCACAGCGGTTCTCTCGATGATCGGCTTCGATGCGGGTGTCCCGTCGTAAGCGTGTGCCGTCAAGATCCGCGAAGTCCCTCCGCCGCATCCCGCGTGGGCGGATGCGACTTGCGGCAGAGGCACCGCCACAGGGTCTGCCCCGGATCACAGAGATCCCACAAGAACCGCCCCTACGGTGCCTCGGCGGAAGTCGGCAACGAGGGGAGCAGCGTGGATCGTTCACGTCGTCTGGGCGGACGCTACCGTCTGGAACGGATCCTGGGGCAAGGGGGGATGGCCGAGGTATGGCTGGCGTACGATCTGCTGCTGTTCCGCCCGGTCGCCGTGAAGACGCTCCGGCCGGAACTGGCGGCCGATGCCGAACACTGGGCGCGATTCCGCCGTGAGGTCGTCTCGGCCGCCCTGTTGGGCCACCCGTCCGTCATCGCCGTCTACGACGCGGGCGAGGACACGATCGACGGCCACCTCGTCCCGTACCTCGTGATGGAGTACGTCAAGGGCACCACGCTGCTCCAATTCGTGCGCGAGGCACGGATCACCGGACCCGAGCACGCCCTGGAACTCACCGCCGGCGTGCTGGAGGCGCTCGATCACGCCCACCGCCACGGCATCGTCCACCGGGACATCAAACCGGCGAACGTCATGCTCTCCCACGAGGGCACCGTGAAGGTGACGGATTTCGGCATCGCCCGCTCGGTGGATCGGGCGGGTACGACGCTCACCCGCACCTCGGTGGTGGTGGGCACGGCCGAGTACCTCTCGCCGGAACAGGCCCGGGGCGAGCAGGTGGACTTCCGCACCGACCTGTACTCGACCGGCTGCCTGCTGTACGAACTGCTCACCCGCCACCCCCCGTTCACCGGCGACACCCCGCTGGCCGTGGCCATGAAGCACCTCTCGGAACCACCGGTGCCTCCCTCTGCTCACGCCCCGCAGCTGCCTGCCACCTACGACACCCTGGTGCTGCGCGCGCTGGCCAAGGACCGTGCGGACCGGTACCAGACCGCCGAAGAGATGCGCGACGCCATCGGGAAGGTACTGGCAGGCCGTGCCACCGCGGTCACCTCGCCGCTGCCGGACCCACCTGCGACGGTTCGGCATACCCAGCTACCGCCGCCCCGGGATCCCCGGAAAGAACGCCCCGTGCGCCGACGGCGCATCCGCCGGCCACTCCAGGCGATGGCGGTGCTGCTGGCGGGCGCCGTGGGCACCTGCGTGATCACCGGATCCCACGTCTCTGCTCGTCCTCAGGTCGCGGCACCCTCGCTGATCGGCGAGACGATGAACGAAGCCCGATCGAGCGCCCAGGCAGTCGGCGTACGCGTCCAGCCCATCCGACACGGAGTGTGCCCTCGCCCCGGCACGCCCGTCGGCCGAGTCTGTGAGCAGACACCCTCGCCCGGCAGTCAGGTGCCACGTCACGCCATCCTGCGGGTCACCCTGTCTCCCGGCACGCCTCATCAGAGGTAGAGCTTTCCTTGCGCCACCACGACCGTATCGTCAGTGGTCAACTCTCGGACACAGAGTTGCCCCACGGCGCCCCGTTCTTGGGCAGGGGCGGGTGTTCGTCGTTCCGGCGCCTTCGGCCTGGCTCGTCCCTTCGCCGGCGGTTCGGTCGTCTGTGGTCAGCTGATGCTGATCCTTTCTGTCTCGGGTGTGCCCGCGGTCAGGGTTCTGGCCGCGGGGTCGTAGATCAGGGAGATCTTCCGACGGCAGCGGCAGGAGATCGCCTGGGCGGGGGTATGGCGACACCCGATGCCTGCTGGCCGAAGCCGAGGCAAGCGGCTTCACGTGACCGGTGAGGCGCAGGAGCAGGGCGGGCAGGTGCGGCAGGGCTCGGCCTTCGCGCAGGCAGGCGTTTGGGATGCGGCCGGGCTCGGGGCGGGTGGCGCTGGTGTGGCCGTGGCGGCAGCGGTAGCCGGGTCTGGTGGGTCCAGTGGGATTCCATGTGCCGGCCACGGATGACGCCGCACAGCAGCCCTGCCAGGAGACAGGACGCCCACTTGTCACCGCATCACTCTGTCGCGGGGCGGAGGATGCGGGCGAGGCCTGGGGTGGCCCGGCCCCGCCGCACTTTGCTCGGGGCCGGGGCGCTCGGCGGATCAGTCCTTGGACAGGAGCCAGCCGATGTGCAGTTCTTTCGCACCTGGGCGGAATGCCTGCATGAGTTCGGCGCGGGCGACCGCGTGTGCCCCGGACTGGCGGGACGGCCTGGAGCAGAGGGATCAGTTGGGTGACGTCGTTGCGGTTGCCGCCGGTGAGCGTGGCAGCCAGGGGGATGCCGTAGGCATCGACGATCAGGTGGTGCTTGCTACCGGTCGTGCCTCGGTCTGTCGGGGAGGGTGTCCAGGTTGCGGGCGTCATGGGTGAAGTGCAGGCCACGAGGGCACGAATGGCCATCCGCGTCGGGCGTCGGCGAATGAGACCACCAGCGCAACGGCCCAAAGCCAGGCCCTGTCGCGGACGCCGCCACGATCCCGGTCGTGATCCGTGCACCCAGGGTAAAAAATCCCCGATGTCCGATTTGATGCCATCCTTCAGCAAGTCTCACTATTTCACCATTTGCGTGATTAAGTCGCTTTGCCGCAGGAGCGTGACTCAATTCACTTACGAAGCCTCCTAGGACTCCGAGTGCCCTTACTTTCCAGATCTCGCAACGCCCGTCCCCGCCACGACTCGTTGAAGTACTAGCCCTGTTAGTGAACGGGGTAATTGCCGATTTATTCCCGATGGGCCAAGAATGTGCTCGCCGCAGTGCACTGCTAAACGAAATGCAGTGCTATTTGCCGAAGGAAACCGGCAACTGCGGGGTGATCCAATTTCTGGAAAAGGACCGCTCCATGCCCCTTCATGCCCACAAGCGCTCGTCCCGGGCACGCCGGTTCCTCGCCGGCGGCGCCGTCACCGTCGGCGCGTCGGTCCTGGCCTGCGCGGCCGTACTGGGCGCCGCCCAGGCCGCCGCCGCTGCTCCCGCATCCAGCGGCACGACCACCTATACCGTCCAGCCCGGCGACCATCTGGCTTCGGTCGCCCGATCCCACCATGTGCCGGGCGGCTGGCAGGCCATCGCATCGGCCAATCACATCCCCAGCCCCTATGCCATCCAGCCGGGGCAGGTCCTGACCCTGCCCAGCGGGTCGGCCTCGTCCACGGCGGCACCGTCCAGTGCGTCGTCCTCCACTGGCCAGACCTACGCCAACAACCTGGATGGCTGGATCAAGCACTCGCTGGCGATCATGGCCCAGAACCACATTCCGGGGACCTACAACGGCATCTACCGCAACGTCATGCGTGAGTCCGCCGGCAACCCGAACGCGATCAACCTCTGGGACTCCAACGCCGCCAAGGGCACCCCGTCCAAGGGCCTGCTCCAGGTGATCCAGCCGACGTTCGACGCGTACCACGTGCCGGGCACCTCGTCGAACATCTACGACCCGGTCGCCAACGTCACTGCCGCCTGCAACTATGCGTACCACCGCTATGGCTCGATCGACAACGTCAACAGCGCCTACTGACAGGAAAATCCCCGACGGTCTGACATGCGATTCGAGGTGGCGGCCGAGCGTGCCCTCTAATTGCACTGGAAAAGCGGTCCGGGCGTAGGTTCCGATCGTTCACCCATTACACCCCGGGCTGCTCCAAGGAGCGGCCCGGGCAAATGTGCTCTCTGCTTCGCAGGGGGCCGCCGCCGTTGTTCTCCCGCCCCGACGCAGCACGTCCGGCGCCGCCTCCGGCCACGGCTGCCGTCCGTCCTTCCCAGTCCGCGAACGACAACCGCACGGTGCCGAGGCTTGTGCGAGCGACAGACACGCCCAGACGGAACGGCATCTGCGCGACAGAGCCTTGCGGCGCCCACTCACAAGAGGGCCATGCACTGCCTCCGGCAGTGATGGAGCAACCGGCACGTGCAGCCTCCGTCATCCGTGGCGGCGGCGAACCTCATCCACCCGTACCCCACGCGCTGCCGCGTCACCCTGGAGGGCTGTGCCGTCCTCGGCGAGACCGCCCCGCGAGCACGGTGCCCCCGCTACGCTCCTTCCCGTCAGGCCGTTACCAGGAGTGGTGGCCGACTGCGATGCCGGGGTCAAGGAGTTCCAGGCCGTCGAAGAAGCGGGCTACGTCGGCGCGGGAGGGGAACTGTACCGGGGTCCCGGCGCTGGTGTAGATGTCGGTGATCAGGGCATCGAGCAGGCGGTTGACGATCCCGTACGGGACAGCGTCACCGGTCGGCCTGGACCCAGCACTTCTACGAGTTCGGGGGCGTTCAGCAGGGACTCGGGCTGGTTGACGTCTGCCTCGATGTACGTGGTGCGGCCCTGGGGTGTACTGCGCATCAGGCGTTCGGCGTACTTCAGGACGAGGGGGGTCGTTGCCGGCGTAGACGACTTGGGCGTCGGGGACCACCGACTGGGCCACCTGGTGGAGGTTCGGCTCGGTGGGGATGCCGGTGCCGATGTCCAGCCACTGGCGGATGCCGTGCTCGCGGGCGAGGACCCGGATGGCCCGGTGCGTGAAGGCCCGGTTCTCGCGAGCGCACACGAAGATGCCGAGGCTGCCGCGACGGTCTCGGCTGCTCGCCTGTCGACCTCGAAGTGATCCTTGCCGCCGAGGTAGTAGTCGTACATATGTGCGCCGGAAGACGGTTCCAGCGCCGGATGCCCGACGGCTGCCTGCGCTGTCAGGTGGCCGTCACGGTGACGTCGTCGGTGCGCCGTGGGGCGGCCCTCGACCCACCTGGCGACGCCTGCCGCCCTGATGGGTCTGCACATCCGGGTGGGACCCTCCAGATCGGCCAGACGATTTCCAAGGCCGTGGGGCGTCCCGTCGCAACGCAGGCGGCGTACCGCGCCATGCTCGGCCTCCCCGAGCAGAACGCCCAGTCGCAGGCCGCCGAAGCGGCAGCCTCTCCGCTACTCATGTCGCCGAGGGCTACTTCTCGGACATGAACCAGCCGGAAGCGGACGCCTTCTTGGGCGACTCGTCCTGGAACAGGGCACGCCGTCGCCCAGGTCACCGACGGTTCGCCAGGTTCCGTTACCTTCCCGCGTTCGGACGCGCTGCGGGCGAACGACGGCGCAGCGACCGCCGAGTGAAACACACCGCGGCGATGCCCGTAGGCACGAGCGACCCTGACGGGTAGGTTCCCACAGCCGGCGTCCACGGGAACGAGTGCCGCGGACGCCCTTTGATCCCGGACAGCCCGTCAAACCTCCTCCCAGGAGAGAACACGAGAAATGTCTGCACAAGAACCCGCGCACAACCCACCCCAGCGCGTCGGCGTGGTGGCCGAGTCCCTGTCCGGTGAGACGCGTGTTGCGGCGACGCCGGCGACCGTGCGTCAGCTGCTGCGTCTCGGTTACGAGGTCGTGGTGGAGCCCGAGGCCGGCGCGGCGTCCGGCTTCAGTGACCAGGCCTACCTCGATACCGGCGCCGAGATCGGCGAGGCCTGGGACGCGGATGTCGTCCTGAAGGTGAACTCTCCCTCCGACGCGGAGATCGCCCGGCTCCGGCAGGGCGCGACCGTGGTCGCCCTGCTCGCGCCGGCACAAAGGCCCGAACTGATTCAGACACTCGCCGATGCCGGGATGACCGCTCTGGCGCTGGACGCGGTGCCGCGCATCTCACGCGCTCAGTCGATGGACGTGCTGTCGTCGATGGCGAACATCGCCGGGTACCGGGCGGTGATCGAAGCCGCGCACGTCTTCGGCCGGTTCTTCACCGGCCAGGTCACCGCGGCGGGCAAGGTGCCGCCGGCGAAGGTGCTGGTCGCCGGCGCGGGTGTGGCCGGTCTGGCGGCGATCGGTGCCGCCTCCAGCCTCGGTGCGCTCGTGTGGGCCACCGACCCGCGGCCCGAGGCAGCGGATCAGGTGAAGTCGCTGGGCGGCGAGTACCTCCCGGTGCACGTCGCCCAGGAGACGAGCACCGACGGCTACGCCAAGGCGACCTCCGCCGACTACGACCGTGCCGCCGCCGAGCTCTACCACGAGCAGGCCGCGGACGTGGACATCGTGATCACCACTGCGCTGATCCCGGGCCGGCCGGCGCCGCGCCTGCTGACGGCCCGGGACGTGGCGGTCATGAAGCCGGGCAGCGTCATCGTCGACATGGCCGCCGCCCAGGGCTGCAACGTCGAGGGCACTGTGCCCGGGCGTGCGATCGTCACCGACAACGGCGTCACCATCATCGGCTACACCGACCTCCCCTCCCGGCTGCCCGCCCAGGCCTCGCAGCTGTTCGGCACCAACCTGGTGAATCTGCTGAAGCTGCTCACCCCCGGCAAGGACGGGCGGCTGACGATCGACTTCGACGACGTCGTACAGCGGGCGGTGACCGTGGTACGCGACGGCGACGTCACCTGGCCGCCCCCGCCCGTGGCGGTCTCGGCCGCGCCCGCCGCGCAGCCCGCGGCGGCGCCCGCCGCGCCCGAGCCGAAGCAACCGAAGCTGACACCTGCGCGGCGCTTCGGCCTGATCGGGCTCGGCATGCTCGCCATGTTCCTGCTGATGGCCTTCGCTCCCGCCCAACTCGCGGGAAACTTCACGGTGTTCGCCCTAGCGGTGGTGATCGGCTACTACGTCATCGGCAAGGTGCACCATGCGCTGCACACGCCGCTGATGTCGGTGACCAACGCGATCTCCGGGATCGTCGTGATCGGCGCCCTGCTGCAGATCGGCCACGAGAGCAGGCTCGTCACCGCGCTGTCCATCGTGGCGATCCTGCTGACGAGCGTGAACATCTTCGGAGGTTTCGCCGTCACCCGCCGCATGCTGTCCATGTTCTCGAAAGGCTGAGCCGAGATGACCTCACTGACGGCCTCCCATGCTGCCGACCTGGTCGCCGCCCTGTTGTTCATCCTCAGCCTGGCCGGCCTGTCCCAGCACCGCACCTCCCGCGCCGGCGTCGTCTACGGCATCGCAGGCATGGCCCTCGCACTCGTAGCCACCATCGTCGTGGCGGCGCAGGGCATCACCGCCGGAGTGGTGGCCCTGATCGTGCTGGCCATGGCACTCGGCGCGGCGATCGGCCTGTGGCGGGCCCGCCGCGTCGAGATGACGCAGATGCCGGAACTGATCGCGGTGCTGCACAGCTTCGTCGGCCTCGCCGCGGTGCTGGTGGGCTGGAACAGTTACCTGGAGGTGGAAGGGCACGGCACGGCGCAGACCCGGATCGGCACCGACCTGCTGGGCATCCACCATGCCGAGGTGTTCATCGGGATCTTCATCGGCGCAGTCACCTTCACCGGCTCGATCGTCGCGTTCCTGAAGCTCTCAGCGCGCATCAAGTCGCGTCCGCTGATGCTGCGGGGCAAGAACGCGCTGAACCTCGGCGCGCTCGGCGCCTTCGTCGCGCTGACCGTCTGGTTCACGATCAGCCCGGACCTGCCGCTGATGATCGCGGTCACCGCGCTGGCGCTGGCCCTCGGCTGGCACCTGGTCGCCTCGATCGGCGGCGGCGACATGCCCGTCGTCGTCTCCATGCTGAACAGCTACTCGGGCTGGGCGGCGGCTGCGGCCGGCTTCCTGCTCGACAACAACCTGCTCATCGTCACGGGCGCGCTGGTGGGCTCCTCCGGCGCCTACCTGTCCTCCATCATGTGCAAGGCGATGAACCGGTCCTTCATCTCCGTGATCGCGGGCGGCTTCGGCATCGAAGCGCCCACGGGCGGGGGCGAGGAGCAGGGCGAGCACCGTGAGGTGCGGGCCGCGGAGGCGGCCGAGATGCTCGCGCGGGCCCGCTCGGTGATCATCACTCCCGGCTACGGCATGGCCGTCGCCCAGGCTCAGCATCCGGTCGCGGAGCTGACGCGCCGGCTGCGCGAGCGGGGCGTCGAGGTCCGCTTCGGCGTCCATCCTGTCGCCGGGCGCCTGCCCGGGCACATGAACGTGCTGCTGGCCGAGGCAAAGGTGCCGTACGACATCGTGCTGGAGATGGACGAGATCAACGACGACTTCGCCGACACCGCCATCGTGCTGGTCATCGGCGCGAACGACACCGTCAACCCGGCCGCGACCGAGGACCCGGGCAGCCCGATCGCCGGCATGCCGGTGCTGCGGGTCTGGGAGGCGGAGCAGGTCATCGTCTTCAAGCGCTCCATGGCCTCCGGCTACGCGGGCGTGCAGAACCCGCTCTTCTTCCGCGAGAACAGCAGCATGCTCTTCGGCGACGCCAAGCAGAGCGTCGAGGAGATCCTGCGCGCGCTCGGCACCAACGGCAGCCATGGGGCGGCCCCGGCCGCGCGTCGGGCGACGGCGGCCGGCCGGTGAGCTGGTTCCGAGTTGGTTCGCCGTCCCGCCACCGGCGTCCGGACTGACTCGATGGTTGAGCTGTTCGAGCGCCCTGACACCGCCTGGCGGACGGGATTCAGGTTCATATGCGTGGAGTGACGTGGTGTCAGCTGGTCGCGCTGCCCGAGATCCACCTGGTCCACGGCATGTTCCAGTCGCCGAGGCCGTTGTCCGGGGCCAACGTGGTCTTGTCTTCGGAGTTCTCGACGATCACGATGTCACCGATCATCGAGTTGTCGAAGAACCACGCGGCGGGCTGCTTGCCGTCGCCACCACCCTGGACATCTTTCAGGCCCACGCAGCCGTGGCTGGTGTTGACCTTGCCGAAGATCGAGTCGGCACCCCAGTAGTTGCCGTGGATGAACGTGCCCGAGTCGGTAAGGCGCATGGCGTGCGGTACGTCCTTGATGTCGTACGCGGGCTTGCCGTCCTTCTTCATGAGGCCGACGCTCGCACCGTTCATATGGATCTGCCTGAACTTCTCGGAGATGACCATCTGACCGTTGTACGTCGGGTGCTCGGGGCTGCCGGACGAGATCGGGATGGTCCTGATCGTCTTGCCGTCCCGTACGACGGTCATCTGCTTCGTCCTGGCGTCGACGGTGCTGATCTGGCTCCGGCCGATCTTGAACGTGACCGTCTTCTGGATGCCGTGGAGGGTGAGCTTGACGGTGACGGTGGAGCCGGGCTTCCAGTAGTTCTCGGGGCGGAAGTCCAGGCGGTCGTCGTTGAGCCAGTGGCCGACGACTCGCTGGCCGCTGCTGGAGCTGACCTGGATCTCCGACTCCACCGCGGCCTTGTCGCTGATCGCCTTGTCGAAGTCGACCGTCACTGGCATGCCCACGCCGACGGTCGAGCCGTCCTCGGGGGAGAGGTGCCCGATGAAGTCGTTGGCCGGCGAGACCGTGCTGATCGTGGCGTTCCCGGTGACGGAGCGGCCCTTGGCGTCCTCGGCCTCTGCGGCGACCTGATATCCGGTGGCCCGCTCCAGCAGTCCGTTCGGCTTCCATGACGTGCCGTCCGCGGCCAGGGTGCCCGGAACCTCGGCACCGGTCGCGACGGCGGTCATCGTCACCTTGGTGAGCCTGCCGTTGCTCACCGTGACTTTGACGGGGCCGTTGATCCCGACGTTGTGGGCACCTTGCCCGGGAGTGATCCTTATTCGGGCGTCGGAAGCGTCCTGGGTGGCCGCTCGTTCTACCCGCGCCTGCGATTTCGGATGGTTTCCGGTGCCATTGCCGCTGGTGGCAGCGTTGCTGGTACCGCCGAGGGCCGTGAGTGCGAGTACGCCGCCAAGTACGCCGGCCGTAGCCATCAGTCCGGTGCGGCGCTTACGTACCGTGATCAAACGCTTCTCCCATGCCACTGATCGTTGAATCCCTGGAGCTGCTACCGGAGGGGTGCAATCGGCCTTAAAGAGCCAGCTTTACGCATTCATCCGTCTTGAAGGGAATGAATTGTGGCGAATTCCACACGTCACAGAGCGTCGCCGAGGCTCTGCTCGACGGCCGGATGGCGCGTAGCCGATCTACGCTCGCCGCTGCAGGCCATGACGGAACGCTGCGATGGGCGTGGTGCCGGTCACGGGCGACAGCCCGCACAGCTCAAGGCCGCCGTCGCGGGCACCGGCGTCTTCGCCCTGCGCTCAAGGCGATTGACCCCGGCCCGGCGAGAGGGCGGGCTTCTTCGCACGGTTCGGGGCGGCGTCGGCGTTCGGGTGCTGGACGCGTACGAGTCGGGCCCGACGCGTGACGGACCTGGCTGTTCCGGGCCGTGGCGTGCTCCAGGGTGCAGACGGATGAGGAGATCCTCGCGGCGGCCCGGGGTGTGCTCCGTGCGGAGCGCCGGACGGGCCACATCACGGTGGACGTCCGCGGCGCCACAGTCGGGAAGCAACGGCTGGCCTGACGGCGGCCGGTGCTGCCGCACTGCCGGCTCCCGGAGGTCTCGGCGTGGTCGGGTCGGCCGACTCAGAGGCGCTGACGCGATGGTGATCGACCCCGCCAGCCGGCGGGGCGAACGAAGGGGTGCACCAAGTAAGGCCCCTCGGCAGGGGTGCGGGTCGCCGGGCGTGCGCATCGCGGGTGTCGCGGGCGGACAGCGCCGACGACGAGCGGGCTCGGCGGTGTTGACCGTGGCTGACAGCTGGATTCGGCACGGCCAGGGCGCGCGCCCAGGAGGCTGAGCGTCTCGGTGCGGCGAAGACGGGCACATGGCGGATGCCCGGTTCGAGGCGGCCGACGATACCCGTCGAAGGAATGCGCGGAGGCGGTCTTGGACTACGTGGTGCAAGCTTCGAAGAGCAGGCGGCACCTCGCCGGTGGGCTGCGGTGCGAGGTTCGCGGCACCTCAGCCTGCCCCGGGCGGGTGACCTGTGAAGGGTGATCATGAGTGTGAGGGAACCGAACGGCGGGCACACGGAAGCTGCGGTTCAGAGCGTTACGACGGCAGGCGCCGGCGTCGCCGATGGCGATGCGTCATTGGCGGGCTGTGCGGCGCTGGTGACGGGCGCGTCCAGCGGCATCGGGGCGGCCACCGCCCTGTCGCTGGCGCGGCAGGGCGCCGCTGTGGCAGCGGTCGCCCGCCGTACGGGGCGGCTGGAGGAACTGGCCGCAGTGATCCGTGATCGGGGTGGTTCGTGCAGTGTTCTCACCGCTGACCTTGGAGACGCGGCGCAGGCACGTCGGGTCATCGAGGACGCCGTGGATTGCTTCACACGGTTGGACGTGCTGGTGAACAACGCCGGTTACGTAGCCATGGGCACCATCGGGGAGGGCGACCCCGCAGAGTGGGAGCGGATGATCGATCTCAACTTCAACGCCGTCCTGCACCTGTCACAGGCAGCGTTGCCCCACTTGCTCCGCGCGGCGGCGAACGGCCCACGCGGGGTCGCTGATCTCGTGAACGTCAGTTCGGTCGGGGGCCGGGTGGTGCGTAGGAACAACGCCGTCTATTCGGCGACCAAGCACGCGGTGGGCGCGTTCAGTGAGGCCCTGCGTCAGGAGGTGACGGGAAGGCGCGTCCGGGTGGGGCTGATCGAGCCGGGTATGACGGTGACGGAGATGGCGACCGGCCCCGGGGCCGCTGCCGCCCGGGGCATGCCGCAGAACGCTTGGCTGGATGCCGAAGACATCGCCCGTGCCATCACCTTCATGATCACTCAGCCCCGGCATGTCGCAGTCAACGAGATCATGGTCCGCCCCACAGCCCAGGAACACTGACCGTCGACCCACTGGGGACGCTCCACGACCGGCCTGACCGTTGTCCTGCTGCTCGTGGTCCTGGCCACAGCGGTGCCAACCGGTGCCCGGCGCTGGAGCCCGCCCGCTCCGTCACTCCGCGCCCGTAGCCGCGAGACGTGGACCGGGAAGACGACCCGCCCGCATGCGACGTGCCGGGTGATGAACCGCTTCGAGGCCGATCCCACGGCGGTGACGGACCCAGGCGGCGCCCGGCCCGGCGGTTCCGGCCGGTGCTGCCCCGTACGATCGGCCGGCGTCCAGAGCCATACCCCGGCTCGTCGGGGCTGCCATGCCGCCCGCCGCTCGGCCGACGTACGACGGCCGTCCCGACAAGGCAATGAGGTGCTGCCTGCCGTCGGCGATGCACGGGTCAGGGCTTGCCATCGCACCGTTCTCGTGACTCGGCGGCGGCCCAGGTGAAGATGCCCTGGGCCATCAGGGAGCACTCGGACTCGGGACTCGGCACGTACCTGGTCGATCTCAGCGCGTGCAGCGTGCACGTGCACCGTGGCGTCGTCGGGAGCGGCCTGTAGCGCGAACTCCGCGAGATGGCCGGCGACCCTCAGCTCACCCGCGTCGGCGTGGCGTCGGGCCGCATCCGACAGGGCGTGGGCACCGCCTGTGAGGTCCGCCAACGCGGTGGCGAGCCGGCCCTCGCGAGCCGGTTTGAGGTGCGCGGGGTTGCTGTCGTATCACCCGGCACAGCGCCGCCACAGATTGCGCACGATGAACTCCGGTTCGTCGTACTTGGCTTGCAGGTAGACGCGGTCGGCCAGGTGGGTGTCGGCGCCCCCGCGGGCATGGTGTCCGCCGCACCGTCCGAACTTCCGCGAGCCGGCACCCCGTCTACTGGCTCGACGAGCCTCCTCGCGCACCCGTCCATGGGTACGGCTGACGAGGCGACTGCATCGGGCCACGAACTCGATCGGACAACTGGGTAGTTCGTTCCCGGACACCTATACGGGGGTGGAGGTGGACACTGCCGACGACCGCCTCATTGCCGCATATCGGACTCGCGCTTCGATGCTGCCCCGGCCGGGCTCGGGCTGGGGGTACACGTCGATCTCCAGAACGCACCGCGGTCCAGGAAAGAGATGCGGGCCACGCATGACCGCCTGGTGTCACTTGTGGGAAACACCACCGGTTACCGCATCGTCAGAGTCAGCAGCGGAGGGGATGAGTTCGCATTCACCCGTGGGGTCGTGGAGGTCGGTGTCAACGGCGACCTGGAGCGGGCCAAGCGCGGGATTCGGTGACCGGATTCAGGTCGTCGCCGTAGAACTTCCGGCTGGGTGACGGCAGCCCTGTGCGTGCAGGACCATGCCGCTCGGCTCGGGTAGGGCATCAGGTCGGGCAGAGGGACTGCCGGGCCGTCGTTCTCTGTCAGCCTTGGTACGCCCAGGACGGCCCAACGATGGCCCCAAAGTGACCAGAGTGCACAAGACGACCCGCCCCTCGCGGGCTAGGTGGGCTCTTGGGCTTCGGGGCGCATCCTTGGCTTCCTCAGTCCGGGGACGGTCACCGGGACCCCCTCCGGGCGCCGTCATTCATGTCATGCGTGGATGTCAGTCTGGGGCACGTGAGAGACAGAGGGTCCCGTCAGCACCTCATCCAGCTCTTCCGCCCACGCATCGGGGCGCACATCATCTTGCACGAGGAGAACAGCAGAGATTCTCTTGGACGAGCGCATGGGCCACATCGACGGCTCGGTCTTGGCGCGCCGCGCACGTGACCCCCGGCATGCGCAGGCGCCTCATGGCCGGCCTGACCGAGCGATGAGAGGGGGCGCTCGATGCCCCATGAGGCTCTGCAACTGTGGCTTGCCCGGTGCAGGGGCCCTGCTCTGCTCGGCGAACGTCCCGGAGGCGAGGCGGAGACAGTTCCGACGCCCAGAAACACCTCTCATCGCAACTGATGGAGGCGCTGGGGTCCTGGGTTGCCGAGCCGCTCAACCGGGTGAACCATGGCATGGGTAGGTTTTGTCGCCCTTCGAGTAATGAGGATGGGGTTTTCGTCGGGCCTTGCACGTGCGACCTGTGGAGGACTCATGTTCACGACTCGATCCCGTGCCCGTTCCGCCGCCGTCTGCGCCGCCACCCTGTGCGTCATGGGTGCCACGGCCCTCCCGGCTCTCGCTTCGTGGTTGCCCTCGCCGTCAGCTGTCTCCACCCTGGACAAGCAGCTCCTGAGCGCAGCCCACCAGGGCAACCTGTGGGAGATCGCGACCAGTCAGCAGGCTCAGAGCGCCGCGACCACCGCCTGCGTCAAGCGGGTCGGCGCCGACTTCATCCGCGACCACCGCGCCCTTGATGCCGGTGTTGTCAAGACCGCGGCACAACTCGGCGTGGCACTGCCGTCCGGGCAAACGGCCGCGCAACTGAGGCAAACCGCCGCCCTCAAGTCCCTCGCCGGGACACCCGCGTACGATCCCGCGTGGCTCAAGGCCCAGTACGCCGCCCACGTGCAGACCCTCACGCTTATCGACAAGGAGATCGCCTCCGGCGCCAACCCGCTCGTGAAGTCCCTGGCCAAGAGCGCGCGCCCTGTGGTCGTACGCCACACTCAGATGGTCAACCACGGCGCGTGCCACGCGTAGCGCCCGCCGGCCCCACTACAGGCGCCGGGGCTTGCGGCGTGGGTGTCCTCGAAGCCCCGGATCGGCGGAACCGCGTCCAGCCGCGGCAGGAGTCCGGGACGGGCGCGGTCGACGGGCGAGGGGCTGACATGGACTGGGCCGTCTACGCTGCCGACGTCAGTCGACAGACGAGGCCGACATGACACTCGTGGAGGGCCAGTCCAGAACAGTCAGCTCGGGCCATTGCTCTCGCCACCGCGCTGCCTTGGTCTCATAGACCGCCCGTGGAGCGAGCACCGGGTTCGGCCGGACAACGAGGTTGAACACGTCCGAGAGGCCGTGCGGCGCATACACGCGCCACCGCCCGTTCGCCTCCACACGTACTCCGAGGCAGCAGGTCGTCGCGGCGAAACTGTCGATCGCCGTCTCAGTGGAGTCATACGGCGGACACGGGACACCGAACTTGTCCTGATACCAGAGGTGAACTCGCGCTTCGTTGCGGATCTCTACCTCCGCGGGCAGGCCGGCGAAGACTTTGCGGCCGGTCTTGATCACCGTGTCTTCGGCCTCCCAGGACAGGTCGCCGCTGTCGAAGTAGAAGAGGTCGTAGTCCTTGATGCCGTTCGTCGGCGGCCTGCCCGTGACGACGTTCCACACGGTCTGGAACAGGCAGCCGGCCGTCACATACCACCCGGGCAGCTCCAGCGTCGCCGCCCGCGACAGGACCTCCGTCAACATGTCGTTACGGGACAGCATCACGCGAAGGGACTCAAGTTGCTGGTCGAGAGGGAGTCGGCTGGTCATCAGCCCTGCCTACCACAGCCCGCCCGCCGGACGGGCCAGCTCTGCCAGGGTGCCTCTAGGTCTTTCGTCAAGCGAGGCGTGGGGTTCTGGGTGCGTAGAAGGTGCCGTCGCGGAGCATCGCGAACAACGCGGACAGGAACATTACGCGTTTGAGTTGCCGGTTGCCGGCCTTGGGCGCGTGTTCGCCGTGGCGGCGGTCCTGACCGTGGCCCCCGGAATCGAGACATCCGGTGCGGAAGAACTGTCAAGCGACCGCTTCGCTGTAGTGGAGACAGCGGGTGAGGCAGTGTTGGAGGCAGTCAAGCATGCGGTTATTACGATGAAGAGCGGGATCCCCTGGTAGGAGGAAGTTGACCAAGACCTTCCTGATCAGAGGATCCCGTTGTCGAGCCAGTCCTCCGTCTGCACCGTGACGCGCACTACGACCGTTGCCGCAGGCGCCTTCGCGCCTGCTCACCTTGGTGGGCTGACTGAGCACATACCGATCGAGCTGGTCGATGACGTGCTCGAAGAGACCAGGACCGTTCAGGCCCGTGTGGGTACGCTTCCGTCTCGGGTCGGCATCTCGACGGCGGCGCAGATCATGCTGCGGACCGGCGCGAGCTCCTGCAGGAGCGCGGAGTCGGCTGCGGCCGCGCGGCCCTCGGGAGAGACGAAGGCCGCGCGCAGCTCCTCGATGGTGTCCCACTCCAACTCCGCGACCAGATAGCACGGTTCGCCGCCGCGCACGCCGGCGAGCTCGCGGCTGAGGGTGTAGCGGCGTAGCCCCGGCAGTCGGCGGGCGAGCGGCATGTGGACCTGGTGGTAGTGCCGCTCGAACGCCGCTGGATCGGTGGGCTTCTCGTACAGGACCAGGAAGCGGGCGGTCACCGGGCCGCCCTGCCGTGGCGGGTGCGGACGATCGGACCGTCCAGTTCGGTTGCCAGGCACTCCAGTTCCAGACGCGGACCGTCCTCCGGGAAGAGCCGCCGCCCGGTGCCGAGCAGGATCGGGAAGGTCAGCAGTCGGTACTCGTCGACCAGATCGGCCGCCGCCAGCTGGTCGACGACGTCGAAGCTGCCGGCGACGACCACGTCACGCCGTTCCCGCTTCACCGCCTCGATCAGATCGCCCTCCAGGACGCGTGAGTTGGCCCAGGCGGTGGTGTCCGCTCCGGTCAGGGTGCGGGAGGCGACCAGCTTCGGCACGGCGTTCATGCGTGCGGCGAACTCGCCGTCGCGGTGGGGCCACAGCTGCGCGAAGCGCTGCCAAGTGCGGCGCCCGAGCAGCAGAACCCCGTCGTCCAGGACGCTGCCGAGGCGGAACTTGTCCCCGGTGACGACCTCGCGGCCGTACCGGAACATCCAGCCACCCGGTGGGGTGCCGGCGGAACCGTCCGGGTCCTCGACGACCCCGTCCAGGGTGGTGAAGGCGATGACGATGACGCTCATGGTGGTGATCCCTTCGGTTCGGTGTTCACCGGTACGTACCGGCGGCACCGTCCCGGCTCATCGCTGCCCGGGGAAATTGTCGGCGGGAGGCTGCTGCCGGGGCAGGGCGAAGACGTCGAGGATGCGTGGGTCCGCGAAGACGACGTTGTGGGCGACCAGGCCGTCGGCGACGGTGAGGACCTGCACGCTGTGCAGTCGGTACCCGTCGACCGCCGGCTCCGCGACGTACGCGGCCAGCGCCGGCTGGCCGTTGGCCGTGAGCCGCCGCACGGTCCAACTGGTGCCGCGCATGGCGAAGACCCGTTCCATGAACCGGCCGTAGTCGCCGCTGCCCCGATACCACAGCGGGACCGGCGGCATCTCCAGGACTGCGTCCTCGGCCAGCAGCCGCACCAGCGCCGGCACGTCGGCCGCCTCGAAGGCCAGTACGTACCGCTGCACCACCGCCCGCACCTCCGGGTCGTCCGGTTCGCGGAGCCCGATCCCCCTGCCGACGGCCGGTACGTCCCTGAGCGCGGCGCGGGCACGCTGCAGCGCACTGTTGACCGCGGGGACCGTGGTGTCGAGGTGTTCGGCGACCTCGGCCGCGGTGAACTGCAGCACCTCCCGCAGCACCAGCACGGCCCGCTGGCGCGCGGACAGCACTTGCACCGCCGCGACCCACGCGAGCCGCAGGTCGACCCGCGCCTCCACGTCGAACCGCGCGTCCGGGAACGGCTCCAGCCACGGGATGTCGAGCGCGGGTGCCAACGGCGCCCCGGGATCGTCGCCGGGCGCGCCCAGCCCGGACGGCAGAGGACGTCGCCCGCGCCCCTCCAGCGCGGTCAGGCAGGCGTTGGTCGCGATCCGGTAAAGCCAGGTGCGCACCGACGCGCGCGACGGGTCGTACCGCTCCCGCGCCTTCCAGGCGCGCAGCAGCGTCTCCTGGGTCAGGTCCTCGGCCTCGTGGAACGAGCCCAGCATCCGGTAGCAGAACGCCAGGAGCTCACCCCGGTACGGCTCGAAGTCCATCGGCCCATCATGCCCCACCCGCGGACGGCCTGTCTGTACGATCACCCCGATGGCCGCCGCCCGCTACCGCGAACGTCACGCAGTGACCCGTAAGAAGTCTGACCACCTCGACGCCCTGGTCCTGGCCAACATCCTGCGGACCGATCGAGCCGCCTGTCGCACGCTGCCCTGCGACAGCGAACTCGCTCAGGCAATCGCGGTGTTGGCCCGGGCCCAGCAGGACGCGGTCTGGGACCGCACTCAGAGCAGCAACAGACTCCGCTCCCGCCTGCGGGAGCGAGCACCTCGTGCAGGGGTGGACCCACGCGTACATCAGCTCGCGGCTCTTGCGGGTGGCGATCCACTCCGCGATGCCGCCGATGGTCAGGGCACAGGCCGCACCGATTCCGCCGGCTTCGAGGGCGGCGACGGGCGTGGTCGCGGCTCTTCCACGGGGTAGCCGCCAGGGGCCCTCGCCCCGCCCCAGCGGGCTGAAGCCCGGCCGTAGCAAACCCCGCCGCGCCCGCGCGGCCGCACTCCACCGACACCACAACCCTCACCAAACACCTCATGGCCGACCAGGCACGGATACGCCAGGACCTGGGTCTGCTGCGGCCCGGCGACGAGATAGCCCTCGACCTGCGCACCCTGACCGCCCGCCGCCTCGACCTGGTCAACGACCGCACCCGTCAGACCAGGCAATCTACGACAAGACCTGCTCGGCGACCACCATCCGCAACCGCCGCTACGAGTGGATCCGGCTCGGGGTCTTCGCCGGCTCAAACAGATCGCGCTTGAGTTCTACGACCCGGATCGTCGGGCTCGTGCTCGACCAGATCGCTGTGGACGGCTCCATCTCCAAGGCACCCGGCGGGCGGAGAGGTGACTGGGCGCTCACCGGCCGATCGCGGCAAAGCAGGGCCCGAAACCCTTCGGCATGACGGATGGTAATGGGATCCCGCTCGGCAGGCTCCTCGCCGGAGCGAACCGCCACGACTCCCCGCCGCTGGCCCCGACCCTGGATCAACTGGCGGATCTGGGGCCGCAGCCCGAGGACATCACCGTGCACCTGGACGTCGGCTCCGACCGCGACGAGACGCCGTACGAGACGGGTGGGGGCGACCGCCGGGACGGCTGGCGGCTGATATCGAGGCCGCCCAGCTCACCGGCCCCCGCAGGGTTCGCACGGCGACAATCTGCCGCTTCGGTGCGGTGAGGGGCCGTTCTGCCGGGCGGCCTGGCCCCGCGGGCCGACGTTCAGAGGGCGACGAGTTGCCAGTCCTGGTTGGCGCCGCCCGTTGTGGGCCACTGGATGACGTTGGCGCCGTCGGCGCACCAGCCGGTGTGGACGTTGACGAGTCGGTAGTAGCCGCTGGTGGTGGAGGGGACGAGCTTCCACCACTGGTTGTCGCTGCTGGTGTCGGTCCACTGGTCGAGGTTCGTGCCCTGGGCGGAGCCGCCGGGGCTGTCCAGGACCTTGCCGCTGTTGCGGTTGACCAGCTTGTACGTGCCCAGGTCCGCGCTGAAAGGCCGGTCGTAGACCTCCAGGCTGCGGATGGACGCCCACACGGTGGAGGGCAGGCCGGTGACCGTGACCCGGACGTAGCGCGCCTGCGCTCTGAAGAGGGCGACCTGGGCCTGGCTGGTGCTGGTGGTGCCGGTCAGGTCGGCCAGTGTGGTCCAGGTGCTGTTGTCGGTGGAGCCCTCGATCCTGCAGCGGCAGTTGGCACTGTCCTTCTCCCAGGCGATGCGGGTGCCGGTCAGGGAGCGGGTGGAGCCGAGGTCGACCTTGAGCCAGTGGCCGGTGTTGCCGTCGTTGACACACCAGCGGGTGGAGGTGGACCCGTCGACGGCGTTCGATGCGTAGTTGCCCCTTGGCGTCTCCTCGCTGTCGGCGGTGGCTGTCTTGCCGGCGGCGATGTCGGCCGGCTGCACGGAGCGGTCCAGCGTGACACCGACGACGCTGTCCTGGGGGTGGGTGGTGCGGTCGATGCCGCTGATCGTGACCCGGCCGTCACCGCCGACGGTGTACGACAGGTTGGACGACCAGCAGGGGGGTTGCCGACGATGTACTCCAACTGCGTCGCCATCGGCGTCTGCTCATCGACGTCACCGAGAGCCTTGCGGGTCAGCAAATCAGAAGCCGCAGGGCGAACCTGTGCCGCGTGTCGTGGAAGACCCAGCAGCGCCGCAGGAGTACCGGGGCCGCCTCGTGCACCCTCCACTGCTTCATCCACTTCCACGCCCGCCAGCGGATGCGGTCCCGGCCCGAGCCGGTGAGCATCCGGCCGCCCTGGCCGATGAACAGCGCCAGCGGATCCAGGCCGCCACCCGTCTCCAGCACGGTGATCCGCCGCAGTCCCGGCTCCATGTCCCTGATCACCCGGGTGACCGTGACGCCCTCCAGAATCCCGCGGACCCGGGTGCCGTTCCCTTCGATCCGCTGGACCACGAAGAGGTCGCGCACCTGGCGCCACAGCGTGCGCTGCGCTGTCGCCACGATCCCAGGCCGCTCCAACAGCAGGTAAGGGCCCAGCAGTTCCATCGCGTCCCTGGGCACGAAGACCGACCGCGGCCGTCCGCAGGCCCTCGCCGGCTGTTACACCGTCACGCTCGCCGCGCACGCCGCCGCCCGGGGCATCGAGCTCAAGGACTTCCGCCTGGAGCTCGAAGGCGACGTCGACCTTCGCGGGTTCCTCGGCATCGACCCCTCAGTCCGTCCGGGCCTGCAGCAGGTGCGTCTCCGCCTGCACATCGACGCCCGGGACACCTCGCGCGAGCAGCTGGAGGAACCCGTCGCCCTCGTCGAGAACCGCTCGCCCATCCGCGACACCCTGGTCAGCCCGATCGACGTCGTCACCACGCTCGCCTGATCGCGCCAGCCGGCCAGGCACGAGCCACCGCCCCGCCCGAACGCCGATCGGACAGATCGCGCGTGGGCGGGGCCATTTGTCGATACTGATCGGACACCACAGAGATGAAGGAGAAACGACCCATGGTCGAGCAGGACGAGCGATTCGATGTTGTCGTACTCGGAGCCGGCCCCGGTGGCTATGTCGCCGCCGTCCGCGCCGCCCAGCTGGGCAAGCGCGTCGCGGTCGTCGAGGAGAAGTACTGGGGCGGCGTCTGCCTGAACGTGGGCTGCATCCCGACCAAGGCCCTGCTGCGCAACGCAGAACTGGCGCACATCTTCACCCACGAGGCGAAGACCTTCGGCATCAAGGTCGACGGCCAGGTCTCCTTCGACTACGGTGAGGCATTCCGCCGCAGCCGCAAGGTCGCCGACGGCCGGGTCAAGGGCGTCCACTACCTGATGAAGAAGAACAAGATCACAGAGGTGGACGGCCGTGGCACCTTCCTCGACCCGCACACCCTCCAGGTCACCGGCTACGACGGCAACACCCGGACCATCGGCTTCGAGCACTGCATCATCGCCACCGGCGCCACCCCCAAGCTGCTGCCCGGCACCAAGCGCAGCGCGCGCGTGGTGACCTTCGAAGAACAGATCCTCGCCGACGACCTCCCGCAGTCGATCGTCATCGCGGGCGCCGGCGCCATCGGCATCGAGTTCGCCTACGTCCTGCACAACTACGGCGTGAAGGTCACGATCGTCGAGTTCCTCGACCGCATGGCGCCCCTGGAGGACGCCGAGGTCTCCGCCGAACTCGCCCGCCAGTACCGCAAGCTGGGCATCGACGTCCTCACCTCCACACGCGTCGACGCCATCGACGAGTCCGGGCCCCAGGTCCGCGTCACCGTCACGGGCAAGGACGGCGCCCCGCGGACCCTGGAGTCCGACAAGGTCCTCCAGGCCATCGGCTTCGCACCGAACGTCACCGGATACGGCCTGGAGAACACCGGCGTCACGGTCACCGACCGCGGCGCCATCGACGTCGACGGCCGCTGCCGCACCTCCGTCCCGCACCTGTACGCCATCGGCGACGTCACCGCCAAGCTGATGCTCGCGCACACCGCCGAGGCCATGGGCATCATCGCCGCCGAGACCATCGCCGACGCCGAGACCATGGAACTTGACTACGCCATGATCCCGCGGGCCACGTTCTGCCAGCCGCAGATCGCCAGCTTCGGCTACACCGAGGCCCAGGCCCGCGAGCTCGGCTACGACGTCAAGGTAGCCAAGTTCCCCTTCACCGCGAACGGCAAGGCCCACGGCCTCGGTGACACCACCGGCTCCGTCAAGCTGATCAGCGACGCCAAGTACGGCGAGCTCATCGGCGGCCATCTGATCGGCCCGGACGTCACGGAGCTGCTGCCGGAGCTGACCCTGGCCCAGCAGTGGGACCTCACCGTCCACGAGGTCGCCCGCAACGTGCATGCCCACCCGACCCTGAGCGAGGCCGTCAAGGAGGCCGTGCACGGCCTGGCCGGCCACATGATCAACATGTGAGCCGCCGACAGTCGTCCGCGGCTGCCCTCGACGAGCTGGCCCAGGGGCCCCTTACCTTGCCGCTGGATGCTGAATCAGCAGGACCCCGACCGTAGGCAGGGCAAGACCGGCACGATAGGGGACATCAGTGAATGGAGCGATAAGGCATGGCTATGATCGATCGCCTGAACCTCGAAGAGGCTCCGGTACGCGCAGGCGGTCGCCGAGACCAAGTCGTTCAGTGCCGCCGCACGCGCTTACGGCGTCACCCAGCCCGCCCTGTCCAACGGCATCGCCAAGCTGGAAGAGCGCCTCGGCGGCAGGCTCTTCGACCGGTCGCCGCGCGGGGTGACCCAGACGGCGTTCGGGACCCGGATCCTTCCCCTGATCGAGAGCGCTCTGATCGCGCTCGACGCGGTCGCGGCGGAGGCCAGACGGCTGACCGGACCCGGCGAACAGAAGATCCGCGTGGGCGTCTCACCCCTGATCGGCGCCCACCTGATCGCCCAGGCGTTCGGCAAGGTGCAGGACCTTCCAGCGCCCCGCGACCTCGTGCTGCGCGAGGCGAACATGCAGGACCTGCGCGAATGCCTGCTGGCCGGGCAGCTCGACATCATCCTGATCCCGGCGGTGGCTGCGATGCCGCGCTTCGAGCACCGAGTCATCGACGTCGAACCCATCGTCTCGTCGTCAGTCCCGATTCGTCGGATGCGGCTCCGCTCGAACTCGAAGAGGCCGGCAAGGAGCAGTTCATCCCCGTACCGGACACCTGCGGCCTGACCACCTTCACCACGCAGCTCTTCCAGGCACACGAGATGCCCCTGTGCACCTATCCGGGAGAGGCTGCCGGCTACCAAGTCCTGGGGGACTGGACCAAGCTGGGCCTGGGCTCGGCCATGGTCCCGCGCTCCAAGCTCACCTCCCCCGACGTGCCCCACCGGCCGCTGATGGACGAGGGTCGCGAAGTCCAGATCTCCTTCGAAGCGGTCTGGAGCGCCGACGCCCCCTCGGCCCGGACCTGCTCCGCCTCGCCGACAGCCTCGCGGCCGCCCGCCGATAGGGATTCAGCCAACCGGGACCTGCCCAAGGCTGGTGCGCGCACCCGCAGGCCAACTCTGACGCTGAGCTGCTCAGTCTCAAGATGCTTATGACTGGGCAGACCAGTTGGTCAGCCCCGAGCTCACCGGGGGAGCGTCTGGGTGATGCGCCACAGGCGGCGGGGGAGGTCTCCCTCCTCGAAGGCGAAGACGTCTTGCAGGGCCCATCCTTCGGCGAGCCCGTTGACCAGGCCGCGAGGGAAGAAGTGCACGGCGAAGCCTCCGCGCTCCCAGACGGCGTCGCCGTGATTGGTGCCGGCGCCGTAGTGGGCGTCGCCGGTGTGCCGCACCGTGTAGACGAACACTCCCCCCGGTCGCAGGACGCGGCGCACCTCGCCGACAAGGGTGTGGATCTCCGAGGTGGACAGCGCCATGCACAGCAGCATGTGCGCGAAGACCGCGTCCACCGAGGCGTCCGGCAGGGGCAGCGGGTCACGGACATCGTGCATGAGGGTCGTCACCCGCTCGGCGACGCCTTGGGCCCGAGCGGCGGCACGCAGCTGCTCAAGGCCGGTGGCGCTGAAGTCGGTGGCCTGCACGGTGAAGCCCTCGCGGGCGAGGAAGAGGGCATCGCGGCCATGGCCGGCACCGAGTTCCAGTACATCCCTTGCCTCGGCCGTGTGGAACACGCGGGCGGCGTGGACGGCGGGCGCAGACGGATGCTCGCCGTACATCCCCGGATGAGCGGCGTACATGTCCTGCCAGTGCGCACGCTGGGCCTCGCCCAGGTCCCTCTCCTCCGTCACAGATCCTCTCCTACCAGGTCAGCTCGCTGCCGCGCGCCCACGGACGCTGCCGAGCACGTTACTGGCCGACCGAAGCCCGCAATGGCCAACTGTCGCGCTCAGTCACAGCTGCCAGTCACGGCATCTGTGACGGAGCGCCGTAGTGTGCGAGTGATCGCTTAGAGCTTGCTGGTCAGCGCTGTTGCGGTGCACCGCACTTTGCGAGGCGGTGCTTTCGGCCTATCCGGCCTGTGGAGTGGTCGCCCTGGTCCCAGCCCAGGCCCAGGACCTGGCCTCCGTCGATCTCGATCTGCCCGGCGAGCAGGGGGTGGGTCTGCCCGGCCCGGTCGAGCAGGTGGAAGTGGGTGTGTGCGTCCACGGAGACCACCAAGCCGCTGCGGGGTCCTTCCGACAGCCAGTTCTGGAGCCGGCCGGCGAGTTCGTGGGCTTCGTGCAGGGGCAGGCCGAGCCACCCGTAGGGCCCCTGCCCGTCGTACTGGGGTGCCCGTTCGCCGCCGAAACGGGCGTGGGCGTCGCCCTCGTACTTCCCCCAGTACGTGACGTCGGCGGGTCCGTCGATCGACTCGCCCGGCAGTCCGACGAACGAGTCAAGGGCCCGGGCGTCCCCGAGGACCATGCCGCACCGGTCGACCGGCAGGTCACCGAGCCGGATCGGATCTCCGCCGTACCCGGTCGGGATCCAGCGGGGTGCCGTGGCCGATGTGGAGGCGGGTGGGGTTGAGGGCGAGCATCTCGCGGAGACTGGCGAGGTTCTGCCGGGGGTCGTCGTGGAAGGGCGGGTTGGCGGGCCTGCTAGTGACGAGTCCCATGAAGGATCCTGCGATCAGGTCGCCGGCGACGAGGTCGCCGGCGTCGGTGAGGACGGAGACCGAACCGGCGGTGTGGCCGGGGGTGGGCATGATGCGTGCCGCGAGGTCGAAGGCCTCCAGGCTCGTCTCGCCGCGGATGAGCACTGCGGGCTCGAACGGCTCGGCCCGGACGTGGAGGCTGCGGTTGGGGGCCATGAGGCGGCCCATCGGGCCGGTGGGCAGGTAGGGTTCGCGGACCAGGCCCGAGCTGTATGGTGCGAGGTCGGCGATGTGGCCGGCGAGGGGCGCGCCGGTGAGCCGGTGCAGTTCCGCGGCGGAGCCGAAGTGGTCGATGTGGCCGTGGGTGATGACGATCAGTGAGACGTCGGTGGGGTCGACGCCGTGGGCGGTGACCTGGGCGAGGATCTTCTGGCCGCTGCCGGGAGTTCCGGCGTCGACGATGACCGGTCGGCGGCCGAGCAGCAGGTAGGCGTTGATGTTGTGCCGGCCCATGACCGGGATCGGGACGACCTTCGTGCGGGACATGGTTTTCCTCCGAAGTGTGATGGTCGATGCCGCGTGCGGGCATGGCGAAGCTCGGCCGTGCGCGAGCGCGGTGGCGCCCGGCAGGCGGTGCGGGTTGGGGGGTCAGAAGCGGCGGCGGTACTCGGCCGGGGTGATGCCCAGCCGCCGCCGGAAGACGCGGTGCAGCGTTTCCACGGAGCCCAGGCCGCTGGCGGCGGCGACCTCCGGCAGGCTCCGGTCGCTGTCCTCCAGCAGTCGCCGGGCGGCCTCCAGCCTGGCTGCCTCCACGTAGGCGGCCGGTGTCGTGGAGGTGCGCTGGTGGAACAGCCGGGTGAAGTGACGCGTGCTCAGGTGGGTGCGGGCCGCGAGGGCTTCGAGGGACAGGTCCTCGGTGAGGTGTTCGGCGATCCACCTGCGCAGCTCGTCGATCCGGTCGTCCGAGGAGCTTCGGACGGACAGCGGCACGCTGAACTGGCTCTGCCCGCCGGAGCGTTTGACGTACATCACTATCATCCGGGCAGTCGCGAGGGCGAGGTCCTGGCCGTGGTCCTCTGCGACCATGGCCAGCGCCATGTCCATCCCCGAGGTGGCCCCGGCGCAGGTCCACACCCGCCCGTCCCGGATGAAGATCGGATCGGGATCGACCCGGACGCCTGGGTGCTCGGTGGCCAGCCGGCCCGCGGTGAGCCAGTGGGTCGTGGCGGGTCGGCCGTCCAGCAGCCCCGCGGCGGCCAGCAGGTGCGCCCCCGCGCAGATTGACCCGGTCCGCCGGGCCCGTGGTGCCGCATGGCGCAGCCACGCGGTGACCTCGTGGTCGATCACCGGCTCCACGCCGCCCTCGACGAGCTCGATCGCCCCCGATACCAGCAGGGTGTCGATCGGGCCGGCCACGTCGTCGAGGGCCAGGTCTGCCATCAGCCGCACGCCGCTGGAGGTGGTCACCGGGGCGCCGTCGGGCGTCGCGATCCGCACGAGGTAGCCGGGCCGGTCAGCTCCTCCGACCTTGGAGGCGACGGAGAACACCTCGGCCGGTCCGGTGGCGTCCAGCAGTTCGATGCCGGGGAAGGCGACGATCACGACGCGGTGCGGTTGGGGCATGCCCTGATCATTCCGCTGGGCTGGAATGGCCGCAATGACCAGGATCTGTCACGTCAGGCCACCGAGAGCAGTGACCGGGCCCGCACAGTCACCGAACAGCGGGCGTCTCAGATCAACGACCCTCACGACTCTCCGTCATCACCGAATGTGCGACAGGGCCGTTCGTTTGACAGACCCTCGGCCACCTGGAGAGCATCCTGATGACGACTTTGGGGGGAATTGGGCGGGGGTGCTGCGCGTCGGCGTGCTGGTGCGCGGTACGCAGCTGAGCTGGGGTATGCGGATTGGTGTGTGAGGCTGTTGTCTATGTCGATCATTGCAACCGCCGTGGTACTGCTCATCGCCGCGCTCCACGTCTATATCCTGGTCCTGGAGATGTTTCTGTGGACCGGTCCAAGGGCCCGGGCCGCCTTTGGGACCAGCGTCGGGTTCGCCTCCGAGACGAAGGCGCTCGCGGCCAACCAAGGGCTGTACAACGGCTTCCTCGCTGCTGGGTTGGTGTGGGGCGTGGTGGCGTCCGACCCGGTGGGCTTCCAGGCGAAGGTGTTCTTCCTCGCGTGCGTGGCGGTGGCCGGTGCGTACGGCGCCGCCACGGCCAGCCGGAAAATCCTCTTCGTGCAGACCGTTCCGGCGCTGATCGGTCTGTCGCTGGTGCTGGCTGCCCGCTGAGGGATGCCCGACAAAGCTGCGGGACTGACAGGATGTCAGTGGCCGGCGGCACGATCGGACGGTGTGAACGTCCTGAATCGTGCCGCCCTGTCCCATCCTCCTTCACCGGGATCTCTCGCCAACATTTCGCGGAGCTCATCTTCGAGCTGGCTCCGCGGTGGGAGGCCGGCCCAGGAGTCCGGCCGTGCCGTACGCCGTGCTGGCGCCCGCAAGCGGGCGGCCGGTGCGGGACGCAAGCCGAAGCTCGTCTTCACCGACCGGCTGCTGCTCACGCTGATCTGCCTGCGGCACCAGGCCGCACACGGCGCTGGCCGAGCTGTACCAGGTGGACCGTTCCACCGTCTCCACCGCGATGCGCGAGCCCTGCTCGCGGACCGCGGGTTCGCCGTTCCCGACCGGCCCGGAATCCTTATCCGGACCATGGAGGATCTGTTCGCCTATGCCGAGGCGGAGGGCGTCGTTCTGCGGGCGGACGGAACCGAGGTCCAAGTCCCAGCGGCCGGAAATCAGCGGAATCCCGTTCAGGGAGCCGTGCGGTCTCGTTGTCTACGTACACACCCGCGGCCTCGGGGCCGGTGGTGTCGGCACCCTTGTCCGTCTCGGAGCCGCGGAGGAAGCGCAGCATCTGGTCGGGCCCGACGGGGCCTTCGAAGCTCTCGGGCAGCGCACGCGAGACAGCACGGCGAACCCAGGCCGCACGGCTCAGGCCGGCGACGCCGGCGGTCGCCCTTAACGGCACCGACCATAAAAGCCACGACGAGCAGAACGCGGCCATCAACGCCTACGTGCGCTGGCGCAACGGCCACGCCGAACCGAAGACCGGCTTCGCACCCGACTCACCCATCCGCTCCTGGACCCAGTACCCGGCCAAAGCCGCGTGAGCAGTCCCCTGCCGATGAGTCGGCTTCGTTGTCGCGCACCGACCCCGTCCGCCGTCACCCCGAGACGGGCATGACCAGCGTCCTCACGAAGTCGACGGCGCCTTCGCGCTGGTAGAAGCGAACGGCGCCCTCGTTGCCCGCGATGACGGAGATCTTCATGACCTGGATACCCAACTCCACGAGACGCTCGCGCACGGTACCGAGGAGGGCCTGCCCAACACCGGCGCCGCGAGCCTCATCATCGACCACGAGGGTTTCCAGCACACCGACCTGGTCCCCCCACTTCCACGATCCCGGAGCGTCGACGACGCGCACGACCGCGTAGCCAAGCAGGCGATCCCCGTCCCGGGCGACCAGCACCGCAGTGAGCGGTTCTTGCAGCCATTCGAGATACTGCTCACGCCGCAACCGCCATGAGTCCTCGGGTGGGCGAACCGCGCCAAGACTCGTCAGGTGTCCCGCCGTCCGGCTGTGATGGACCAGCAACTGCTTCCAGACGCGTTCCAAGCGGTCTACGTCAGAAGGCGCCAGAACTTCGATCACGGCATTCATGCCGGGCAGCGTAACCAGCGCAAGCTGCCCCGGCGCGACCGATTAGCGGGTTAACCATCCGAGACGAGCCACTAGATTGTCCAGGTGCGCTTCCTGGAGGACTCCTTCGCCCTCGGGGCCTTGGGTCGCGGCCAGGCCGCCGTCGAACAGTTCCTCGGCCCCGCGGGTGATACCGAGGCCCGCGGTGTCCGCTGGGTTGAGGTCGTGCCGGCTCACCCTGGGTTCAGGGTAGTTCTCCACACGTCCGCGGACGCTATCGCCATCGCGGCGGCTCGAAGGGGAGCTGTTCGAGATCGCTGGGTCAACCGGGGTATGGCTCAGGAGGAGTACCGGGACTTCGTGCGTGTGGCCCGTCCAGAGCGCTGGTGATGGATCGGGATGCGGCCATCGCGCTGGTGCAGGAGATCATGAACGGTGGTTGCTCCGACGAGGCGGATGACCGAGTTCTGCTGGAGAAGCTCGACAGAGCTTTCGGCTGCCCGACCGGATATGTCAATGGCTTGATCTTCTGGCCGAGAGGGCCGGAGCCGACCGCGGCGGAGGTGGTCGATCAGGCCCTCGCCTATCGGCCTTTCGCGCTGTAGCACTTCACCCCGCGCGCCGCCCGGGAGCCAGATCAGGACCCCTGGGCGTCGACGCCCAGCCGCAGTTCAGGCCGAGGATGCGCTCTGGCGCCCGTGCGGGACGGAGGGCCCCGGGAAGCCGAGGCCAAAGCGGAGTCCTGCGCCGACATATTGCCGGCAACGGGGGCCTTCAGGCCAGCCAGGGCAGGCTGCCGGTGGTCCAGCTGCCGAGCCGGAACGCGGGTATGCGCCGCACCGGAGTGTGTCCTCGCAGGACATGCAGAAGTTCGTCGGCACGGCCCGCCCCGAACACGGCGCTGATGTCGCGTTGTTCGCCACAACCGCCCGCACGTTCACGAAGGCCGCGCTGGGTTTGGCGCTGCGCCAGGACATCGTGGCCTTGCACCGTGATCTGCTGGGTTCCTGGGTCAAAGGCGCCCATTTGGAAACGGCATCTCCACCGTGTGCGAGCCGACCTCCACCACCGGCCCCAACGACATCCTGCACTGAGGAGTGCCGGCCGAGCTTCCTGAGGTGCGGAGCCTGCCGGCGTTGTACTGGGCCGGTGTCAGGACGGCCAGGACAGCGCCGCCAGCAGGACGACGCCGGTCACGATGATGAGTGCGGTCAGTGCTGGCCGATGGGTGCGGCCCGGTCCGGCACCGACCGCGATCAGCGCGACGGTGAACACGGCGACCAGGAGCCACACGGCAAGCCACGCTGTCAGCGTCGGGGATGCGCCCGCAGTCCGGGATGCCCAGGTGGCTGCACGGCCCAGCACCAGGCAGGTTGCCCCGGTCAGCAGTGCCCAGCTGGTGCGGGCGGTTCACTTCGCGGTGGGGTCGGTGCTGTCGAAGTCGCGGTGCAGACGGGACCAGAGCCCGAGCCAGCGGCGAGGCGTGCCTACGGTCCGGCGAAGCCGCGACGGGCGGGAAACCGTCCTGAAGACCTGGGCCAAGGAGCGAGGAGAACCTCTTGAGCCCTCATAAGTGCTGGTCAAAGCCCCTGGCCGGGGACATGATGGGATCGTTGGCGTCGTACAACCGTTAGGACCCCCTCATGGCTCCTCTGCCTCCGCTCAGTCCCGATCAGCGCCGGGCCGCGCTCGCCAAGGCCACTGCCGCGCGCAAGGAGCGGGCCGAGGTGAAGGACGCCCTCAAGCACGGCAGGAAGTCGCTGCACGAGGTGCTGGCCAGCGACTCCGAGGCCATCCGCAAGATGCCCGTCCGCGCCCTGCTCGAATCGCTCCCCGACATCGGCAAGGTGCGGGCGCAGAAGCTCATCGCCGAGATAGGGATCTCCGACAGCCGCCGCATCCAGGGTCTGGGCATCCAGCAGCGGGAGCGCCTTCTCGAACGGTTCACGCCCAAGGGTTGACCGGCGGTGCTCCGGCACATGGCGACGGCCCTGACGCCGGGCAGGGGCAGGGCCGTCACCACACGAGTTCCGGCGCCGGGGCCGGAGGGAGCACGTGCCGTCGTCTCCAACGCAGCCAGCCCCGGAAGGGCACGCCCCGGGCCCAAGACCCGGCTTCGGCCCGCGCGTTGGATGTTGGACGGCTGGCATCAGTCTCCGGGGCAGGAGGAAAATTCCGTGACGGACCCGCCCCGGTCCCCCTACAGCCTCGGCGCATCCAGCGCGACGGAGGCCGCGATCCCGGGCGTGCCCCCGTGGGTGTGGACCATGGCGTTCGCCGCATCGCTCGGCGGATCAGTACGCGCTGGTGCTGTAGTCGTTCGAGCGGTAGCCGTTGGACATCGAAGCCGATCCCGCCGCGTACGACTGCATGTCCGCGTCGTTCAGCATGGGCGTGTAGCAGGTGTACTGCCCCATGGAGGAGTTGTACGAGAGGGAGGTGCACCTGTCCCACTCCCAGTCCTTCGTGCGCGTCACCGTCGCGTCGCCGTACGGCCCCGTGGACCGCACGCGGGCCCAGACCGTCCGGCAGGCGGTGCTGTAGCGCAGTTCGATGGTGCCGACCTGCGTGCTGTTGACGTAGATCGCGGTCGATCGGGCGGTGGTGGCGGTGTCGGCACAGCCGGAGGAGATCGGGTCCTCGTGGTCGTAGGCGTAGGTGTCGGCGCTGGCGCTGCCCGTGAGGCCGACGACCAGGGCCGCGGAAGCGGCACCCACGGTGAGGATCTTGGCTGCGGTGGCGGGAATTCTCATGCGGAGGGTCACCTGTATCCGGTTGAAAGGCGGGAAAGAACTGGGAGGGGCGGGCTCGGGACGGACGGGGAAGGGCCGTCAGTCCGTCGTGCCGGCGACCAGGGCCTGCCAGGTCAGCGGGCCGACGACGCCGTCGACGTCCAGGCCGGCCGCGCTCTGGAATCGGCGCACGTACTTGTCGGTGACCGGGCCCCACTGGCCGTCGACGAAGTTGTTCGCGTCAGCGGGGTCGATGCCGATGATCGAGGAGACGTCGAACTGGATCTCCTTGACGCAGACACCCGACGACCCGTACGCGAAGTTCCGCGCCGGGATGCTCCAGCCGTTCGGCGAGGTCCGCGAGCCGACCGTGCTGATGCAGGAGCTCAGGTAGTCCCCGGCCTGTGCGGGCGAGGCGGTGAGCAGGGTGCCGGCGGCGGCCGCCGCGAGGGCGAGTGCGGTGAGGCTCTTGGCGGTGCGGGAACGGCGCATGACGACGGGGCTCCTCGGGTCGAACGACTGAACGGTGCCCCGTCATCGTGGCCCGGCGCAGCGGCGTCCCAGGGACGCGTGCGCCGTCCCAGGGGCGTCCCGGAGGCGCCGACGGCGGCTGAGCTGGACGTCCCGGAACAATCCCAGGGACGTCCCAGGAAGACCCCCCTTGGTGGTGCTGGATCACGTGCGCTCACAGTGGCGGTTGTGCCCGGAGCGTGCCGCCATGTTGCCGGACCGTGACGAGCCGACTACGCCGTCACGGGTGCCTGAGTGGCGGAGTGCTCAGCCGTGGATTCGACGATATGGGCCGCTCTCATCGGCGCCGCAGCAGCCGTGGCGATCTTCGTAGGAGGCGCGTGGGCCAGCACCCTCAAGGACCTTGGCTGCCGAAGCCGGTGGCGGCAGAAGGGTTCATCTCGCGGCGGTACGCGTGGTGGTGCATGCGTCGGACCGGGCCCCGCCGTGGGCATGGAGGAAGGCCAGGACGTCGCAGACGGACTGGCCCAGGACCTGGTTGTGGCCCGCACCAGGGTAGGTGCGGTAGAGGAGGGCGGATGAGCCCAGGCGACGAAGGTGTGCGACGACCGCGTCGGTCCAGGCGGGCGGCACGTCCTGGTCGGCCTTGCCCTGGATGACCAGCGTGGGGACGGGCACGGCGGAGCGGTCCGGGTCGCCGTAGGCGCCCATCCGCTCGCCCATCTGCCGCAACTGCTCCGCGCTCAGCGGCAGCATCCGCTCGGTGTCCACGCCGTTGAGTACGGGGTCGCTGTCCGTCACGCAGTCGGCGAGGACGTGGGAGGCGGTCGCTGCGGCCGTGGGGCCCAACAGCGAACGCAGATTCACCGAGGGGTCGAGGGCGGCCAGTCCCGCCAGGGAGTAGAACGCGAAGGACAGCTCGCTGGGCACGTGAGAGGTTTTCACCCCGGCGAGCATCGCCTCCAGGTGGCTGGCCGGCGCGACGGCGACCACCGCGCCGAGGCGCTGCGTATCCGTCGGACGCCTGGCGTGAGCGGCGAACAGCGCGGCCTGGCCCCCTTGTGAATGCCCCACCGCGAACCACACCGGCGACAGGCCGGGCACGAGCCGGCCGGCCGCGGTGACGATGTCGGCGACGGCGTTGCCCTCGTCGGCGCCGACCAGGTAGGTGTGCACCGCAGGGGTGCCCAGCCCGGGGTAGTCCGAGGCAGCGACCACGTACCCGGCGTGAAGGAAGGCGCGAAGCTCCTGAGCGAAGGCGTCCGAGCCCAGATTCGCCGATTGGGAGGGCGCGCAGGCATCGGCCACGCCGGTCGTTCCGTGTGCCCAGGACACTACCGGCCAACCGCCCCTGGGCGCGGGCCCGGGTGGCAGCAGCACCGTGCCACTGACCGGAATGTCCGCACCGCGGGCGTTGGTGGAGTGATAGAGCACCGTCCAGCGCCGCGCGCCCTCCAGTCGCGCATCGGGGCCGTGGTCCGTCGAGGCGATCAGCGAGCCCGGCACTGCGGCCGGCAGCGGATCGGGCACCTGGTAGGTGTGGCCCACCATGGTCACTCCCGACGGTATGTGCCGGTCCGAGGTGTCAACAGTCCCATTGATGTCCACCTGGGGTGGGAAGGTACAGCCGCCTCCCACCGCAGTGAGCGCGGCGGCGAACACGGCGGCGCACAGACGGCCTGCCTGACGGTGGCGCGGCACTCTGCCGGCGCGAGTCAGCAGGAGGCGGAGCAGGCTCTGGATCCGCACGGGTAGAGACCCCTTCCAGCGAACGTGTTCTGCCTCACCCTGGCACCACTGTCCATCAACGCGCCTGTGGAGATCCGCCATCCGAGGCGCCCGCCGCGCTTGCTCCGATCGCGGCGAAGCCACGTCTCGACGGGCTTCCGCTGTCGGTGGCCGCGGCTGATTCACGCTCTGCAGATTCGGTGCGCACCGGCAACGCCGCCCGCGGCATGGTTGCCTGACTCCTCGCGCCACCCGGGCTCGCATGGCTAGAAAACGGACATCACGTCACTTTGTCGAGGCCCGGGGTCCGCAAGACCTCTCTGAATCTGGTGATATCGTCATAAAAATCGGCAAGTCGCCTCGACTCGCCGCGCCGACGATGGCAGCGTAATTGCATGTGAAGCTGATCGAAACCGGGCAAACCGACCGCTGGGTGCGCTGGAGGCTTCTGCTGGCCAGCGCCACCATGCTCTTCGTTGAGCTGGCGCTGATCAGATGGGCGGGCGCCAACGTCGTCCACCTCAGCTACTTTTCGAACTTCATCCTGCTGGGGTCGTTCCTGGGTATCGGCATCGGGTTCCTGATCCCCGCCGCGCGCGGGCAGTGGCTCACACGCTGGGCACCGGTTCCGCTCGCGCTTCTCGTCATTCTGGTACGCGAGTTTCCGGTGCAGGTGCGTCAGAGCAGCGGCCAGGTCATCTACTTCACCGCAGTGAAGACCACCGGCTTCCCCGAGTGGGTGACGCTGCCGGCCATCTTCCTGCTCACCGCGGTGATCATGGCCGCGATCGGCAAGATCGCCGCCGATCTCTTCCGCCGGCTTCCCTCTCTCGACGCCTACCGGTACGACCTGCTCGGCAGCATCACCGGGTCGGTGTCCTTCGCCCTGCTGTCGTGGCTCCGCGCTCCCTCGGTCGTGTGGGGCGTACTCGCCGCCGCGGCCCTGCTGATCCTCGGCGGACGGCGCAGCACCCTGCGGTACGGCATCCCCCTGACGGCGATGGTTGCCGCGCTGTTCGTGGAGACGACGACGGCCGGTATCTCCTGGTCGCCCTACTACAAGATCCAGCTCATGCCCGTGACGTCCACCACCGGGGGGTACCGCATCTCCGCCAACGGTGTCCCGCACCAGAGCATCGCGCCGCTCCGGGTGCTGATGCGGAAGAACTCGCCCTATCGGCAGCCGTACGACCGGACGCCCGGCAACCCGCACAAGCGCGTGCTGGTCATCGGGGCCGGCAACGGCAATGACGTTGCGGTCGCGCTGGCGCACGGAGCGCAGCGCGTGGACGCGGTCGAGATCGATCCCCGGCTGCAGCAGATCGGCGCACAGCTGCACCCCGCGAAGCCGTACGACGACCCCCGGGTGCACGTCCACATCAACGACGGGCGGGCTTTCCTGGAGCGGACGAATGCCACGTATGACCTGGTCGTCCTGGCGCTGCCGGACTCGCTGACGCTGGTGGCCGGGGCGAGCAATCTGCGCCTGGAGAGCTACCTGTTCACCCAGCAGGCGTTCGAGGCCGCGCGCGATCACCTGGCGCCCCACGGCGCGTTCGCCATGTACAACTATTACCGGACGAGCTGGCTGGTCGACCGCTTCGCCGGCTCCCTCGATGGCGTCTACGGCCACGCCCCCTGTGTGACGACGTTCGGCAAGAACGCGGCCGTGCTGGTGGCCGGGATGACAGCCGCCGACCAGTCGTGCGGGCGGATCTGGCAGCCCAGCGGCGCGGTCCCGGCGGCCGCGAGCGATGACCACCCTTTCCCGTATCTGCTCCACCGGGACATTCCCACGCTCTACCTGGGCGCGCTGGGCGCGATCCTGCTGGTGACGCTCCTGGCGGTGCGCCTGACCGGGGTCCGGATCCGAAACACGGTCCGCTACACCGACATGTTCCTGATGGGCGCGGCCTTCATGCTGCTCGAAACGAAGAACGTGATCGGCTTCGCGCTCTACTTCGGTACGACCTGGCTGGTCAACGCCCTGGTCTTCATCGGCGTCCTGTTCGCCGTCCTCGCGGCGGTCGAGGTCCGACGCCGGCTGCGGCGGGTCAGCCAGCTGCCGCTGCAGCTCCTGCTCTTCGGCACCCTTGCGGCAGCCTGGCTCGTCCCGGCGCACGCCGTGCTCTCGCTGCCCTTCGCCGGCCGGCTCGCCGCCGCCATCGCCCTGGCCTTCGCCCCCATCTTCTGCGCCAACCTCATCTTCTCGGACCGCCTCGCGCTCGCCGCGGACCCGACGTCCGCGTTCGGCGCGAATCTGCTGGGCGCGCTGGCCGGGGGCGCGCTGGAGTATCTGGCGCTGGTGACGGGTTATCAGGCGCTGCTGCTGGTCGTCGCCCTGCTGTACCTGGGGGCGTGCGTCGCCATGCGGTTCGCCGTGCGCGGGGCGGGCGCGTCGGCACAGCCGGTGCCGGACGAGACGGCGGCCCTCAACAGGCAGTAGAGCTTGATCAGGTTGGCGTGAGTGCTGATACTTCGCGGGGACGGTGGGGGCCGGCGTCGGTATTTCCGCTCCTGCCGGCCGAGAGGCGATGATTGTGGCGGAGTGCAGAGGATGGCTCGCCCTCGATCAGGCGTCAGCCTTTGAGGCCGCTGCTAGGTAGAGACGTGTGGTGCCGCCGGGCCTCGGCCCACGCCGCGCCCACCGCCTCGCCGGACTCAGCCGCGGAGAGCGCGAGGTCAAGTGCCGGTGGCAGCCACGGTCAGGGCGAAGGCCAAGAAGCAGGCGGCCTCCACCGGCGGCCTGGTCGTCCACGCGCGTGCCCGCTTCGGGTCCACCGCCGCGCCGGACACGACCGACGACGCCCGGATCCGCGACATCACCCAAGCCCTGCCGCCCGTCTTCGCGGACCGCCTCTTCGCCGCCCGCGACGCCGGCGCCACCGAGCAGCAGCTCCAACACATCGCGGCCGAGGGCCTCGCGCAGATGTACTTCCGCGCCAACAACACCCGCGCGCGGCTTTCTCGACCTCCTGGACGGTGAGCCGATTACGGTCGCGCATGATCCGGGAGGTGATCTTGCGCGGCCTCGGGGCTGCTGTCCGGGCCGGTTCCGCGGTGCCGCCCCGTAGATCGACGGCAAGTCGGGCGGAACGCCGCGCTGCGCCAGCCCCCGGTCTCGGTGGCCGGTCGCGGTGCGGCATCGACCTGACTCAAGGGACAGTTCACAGGCGACACCAACCCGACCGCGTCCGCACCCGCTTCCCCAACCCATCGTCTCCCGCCGGCGCGAAGCCGAACCTGGACCAGCCCCCTGACCACATGCCTGTCCGCGCGGCCTCTTAATATCATTTCGCATTCCTCGACGGACGCTGACGCCCGCGTGGCGGTGCCCGCCGACCAACGCCCAACACGACACAACGACTCCACCGCATGGCGATGGAGTCGTGCATCGAGGAGGAACGTTCATGCACGCCCGGAGGATCGGCGCGGCCGCCGCAACAGCAGTGGCGCTTCTGGCTGCCCGCGACCTCATCCAGAAGAGGCACGCACTGCTCCGAAACTTCCCGGTGATCGGGCACGCCCGGTACCTGTTGGAGACGATCGGGCCGGAGTTGCGGCAGTACATCGTGACGTCCAACGAGGAGGAGCGCCCGTTCAGCCGGGACCAGCGTTCCTGGATCTATGCGTCGGCGAAGGAGGAGAACAACTACTTCGGATTCGGGACCGACGTCGACGTCGAGCACGTGCAGGGGCACGCCTATCTGAAGCAGCGCACGTTCGCCGGCACTCTGCCCGACGTGCACGACCCGCAGTCCCCACTGCCCTCGGCCAAAGTGCTGGGCGGGCCGCGCGGACGCGCCAAGGCGTTCCGACCGGCGAGCGTGGTGAACATCTCGGCGATGAGCTTCGGATCGCTCTCCGGCGCGGCCATCACGGCGCTCAACAAGGGGGCGGCACTGGCGGGCACGATGCACAACACGGGCGAGGGCGGCCTGTCGCCGTACCACCGCAACGGCGGCGACCTCGTCCTTCAGATCGGTACGGCGTACTTCGGCTGCCGCAACGAGGACGGCAGCTTCAACCTCGACAAGCTCAAGAACGTGGTCGCCGGCGCCCCGGTCAAGGCAATAGAGATCAAGCTCTCCCAGGGGGCCAAGCCAGGGCTGGGCGGGATGCTGCCGGGCGCGAAGGTGACCGCGGAGATCGCCGGGATCCGCGGCATCCCGGTCGGCAAGGACTGCGCCTCCCCGTCACGGCACACCGCGTTCAGCGACGTCGACTCGATGCTCGACTTCGTGGAGTTGCTCGCCACCGAGACCGGTCTGCCGGTCGGGGTCAAGAGCGCGGTGGGAGAGATGGGCTTCTGGCAGGAGCTGGCCACGCTGATGGCGCGTGGTGACCGTGGTGTCGACTTCGTGACCGTCGACGGCGGTGAGGGCGGCACCGGGGCGGCGCCGCTGATCTTCACCGACTCGGTGTCGCTGCCGTTCCGGATGGGCTTCTCCCGGGTCTACGGCACCTTCGCCGAGCTGGGGCTGACCGACGACCTGACCTTCATCGGCTCCGGCAAGCTCGGCCTGCCCGAGAACGCCGCCGTCGCCTTCGCGCTGGGTGCCGACATGATCAACGTGGCCCGTGAGGCGATGCTGTCCATCGGCTGCATCCAGTCGCAGAAGTGCCACACCGACAGGTGCCCCACCGGCATCGCCACCCAGAACCCGTGGCTGGCCCGTGGCCTCGACCCGACCTCGAAGGCCACGCGGGCCGCTGTCTACCTGCGCACCCTGCGCAAGGAGCTGATCAAGGTTTCGGCGGCCGTCGGCGTCGCCCACCCGGCACTCATCACGGCCGAAGACATCGAGATCATGAACGGCGACTACGAGGCCCGCACCCTGGCCGGCGTCTACGGCTACAAGGACGGATGGGGCGAGCTCGGCCCGCACCTCGCCGAAGAGATCACGGCACTGCTCGCCACCAAGCCGCCCGCCGTCCAGGAGACGACATCCCGATGACGATGATCACGAGGCCGGTCGGAGAACCACCCCCGCGGATGCGGGACGACAAGCAGTCAGCACGGCTCCCCAACGGAGCCCAGGACCTAGTCGTTTCTGATGGCTCTTGGACGATGTCTCGGAGCCGGATGACGATCGCGATCGCTGCAACGGCCAGGGTGCCGTTGAAGATGTAGTCGCGTTTGTCGTATCGGCTGGCCGCCGCCCGGTACTGCTTCCACTTGCTGACGCACCGCTCGACAGCACTGCGGCGGCGGTACTGGACCCTGTCGAAGCCGGTGAGCGCCCTCTCGCTGGAGATCGCTTCCAGCAGCGCGCGCGAGGTCTGGTCGGCCGGCAGTTGGACGATAGGGGGAAGCGTCCAACCGGTACTCACCGCTCACGACAAACGCATCCCTCTCCATCGTTTGCGCGCCCCGCTGCTCGGCGGGTGCTGCGGTCCAGCCGGCCAGGAGCGGCAGGACACGGGCGGTGGGGGAGTCGGTCTCGGTCGTGGAGACGATGAGCCGCTGGTCCGGCTCGTGGGGTGCGCAGACGAACTCGATATTGCTCGATATTGAAGGACATCGGGCCGGCTGTGGGGTGCTGGAGGCGTTTGGTCATGGGCGTGTAGTCGCCGACGGCATGGTCGTCCCACCACCGGGCGACGTCGCAGTCGGTGGTGCGCAACTCGTCCATGGGCACCGCGAGTCGGTTGTCATCGGTGCGGCGGGCGATCTCCCGGCGCATCGCGGCGACGGTGGCCGATGCGAAGTCCGCCCAGTTCACGATCCGCTCGCGGGCGACCGGGTCCTGGAACATGAAGCGGACGAGTGACGTCCCCGGCTCCAGTGGTCGGCCCAGTGCCTCCGCCAGCAGGGCGTTGCGGGCCAGGACCTCGCCGCGATGGCCGAGGAGCAGCACCGGGACGTGGTCGAGCGTGTGCATCAGCCGCACCAGCCCGGGATCGGGGCGCTGGGGGGTGCGCGGGTTCGCGGCGCGGTGCCGCGTGGTGGGTGCGGCGAGGTCGCGCAGATGCGCGTACTCGACCTCGTCCAGGCGCAGGGCCCGGGCCAGCGCGTCGAGCCACCGCCCCCGGCCCTCGTTGATCACGACTCGATACGCTTCCTAGCCGAGCGCAGCTGTCGCGGATCGGAGTTCGCCGAGTGCGTGGCGTGCGAGTTCGGCGAGCGTCTGCCGGTTGGTTGGATCGGCCCATTGGTCGAAGGCGTGGTAGAAGGCGCGGATGCCGAGTTCGGCGGCGAGACCCGCGGTCGGTTCCGATATGCCGCGCTTGTGGAGTGCGTCTGCCATGGCCTTGGCCAGTCCGCTGCGCTTGAAGGCGGCGCGCTCCTGCAGTTCGCTGTTGCCGGCGGTGACCGAGCGGAGCTTGGCGCTGAACTCGCGGCGGTCGTCCGTGAAGGTGGCCGTGATGGCGTCGAGGGCCGCGCCGACCGCTTGCAGTGGCGTGGCCGGGCTGGGCGCCTCGGTGATCGCGTCGGCGAGGAGTCGAGCGTGCGTGTCCTGGCCGGCGAAGAGCACTTCCCGTTTGTCGGGGAAGTGTCGGAAGAAGGTCGTCTTGGTCAGCCCGGCGCGGTCGGCGATCTCGTTGACGGTGGTGGCGTCGTAGCCCTGTTCGGTGAACAGGTCGAGTGCGGCGCGCACCAGCCGTTCCCGCGCGTTCGGTTCCCATCGAGCCATGGGGACAGCCTAAGTGATGTGACTTGGTGCCGTCACTTTGGCTATGGTGACGGTACTAAGTCACATCACTTCGCTCCGTTCGGGCGGGGTGCTCCATTCAGGAGGGCTCCTCATGCGTGTATTCGTCACCGGCGCCGGCGGCCACATCGGATCGGCCGTGGTGCCCGAACTGATCCAGGCCGGACACGAGGTCGTCGGCCTGGCACGGTCCGACACCTCGGCCGTC
Source organism: Streptomyces sp. NPDC020192 (assembly GCF_044388685.1). Taxonomy (NCBI): domain Bacteria; kingdom Bacillati; phylum Actinomycetota; class Actinomycetes; order Kitasatosporales; family Streptomycetaceae; genus Streptomyces; species Streptomyces sp. NPDC020192. The sequence continues at coordinate 64,204 of NZ_JBIRXG010000032.1, forward strand.
GCCGTAAAGGCCATGGGCGCCGAGGTGCGACGCGGCGACATCGCCGACCTGGACGGTCTGCGCCTGGCCGCGGCTGACGCGGACGCGGTCATCCACCTCGCGTTCAACCATGACGCCATATCCCGCCAGGACTTCGCCGCGGCGGCGACCGCCGACCTGGCCGTGGTGCGGGCACTCGGCGACGCGCTGGCCGGCACGGGCAGGACCCTCATCGGCGTCGGCCTGACACACACCGGCGACGCGAAGCGGGATGCGGCGATCGACGCCAACCCCCGCTCCGCCGTCGCGCGCGCGATCGCCGGATTCACCGAGCAGGGCGTGCGGGCCATGCTGGTCGCGGTCCCGCCGGTCACCCACAGCACGCGGGACCGGCATGGCTTCATCCCCAGGCTGATCAAGATCGCCCGCGACTCCGGCGTGTCCGGCTACGTCGGCGACGGCGCCAACCACTGGGCTGCCGGTCACACCCTGGACGTCGGCCGCCTCTTCCGGCTCGCGCTGGACAAGGCCCCGACCGGATCCCAGATGTACGCCGCGACCGAGGAGGGCATCACGGTGCGCGAGATCGCCGAGATCATCGGCCGCCACCTGAACGTCCCGGCCGTGAGCATCCCCGCCGAGCAGGCCGCGGACCACTTCAAGGGCTTCCCGTTCATCACGCTCGACATCACGATGTCAAACGCGGACACCAGGCAGTTGCTGGACTGGGAGCCGGTCCACCCCGGCCTGGTTGCCGACCTCGAAGAGGGCCACTACTTCACCACCAGCTGACACCGACCCGCCCCACCAACCCAGTCGGCGGTTCGTACACCGGCTGGGCTGACAAGGGGCTCCGCGGCCCCGCCACTTGATCGGCCGGACAGCGCCTGAGTTTGACTCTGTCGGCGATCTTGGTGGCTGAGGTCGACTGCTGAGGGTTCGCCAGGACTTTGACCGGGGGGATCTCGTGCTGGTCCAGGAGGGACTGGAAGGCAGTCGGTGGTCGCGGCGAGGGCGGTTCCTCGACCGGTGTCAGGCCGCTGAGGCGCTCGTTGTTCACGGCGATCGCTGTGAGTACATGCTGAAGGTGGGCTTTCGGCTGTCCTCGGTAACGGCAGCGGCGCATGCCGTGTCCGTGGGCGAACTCATTGATGGTGCCCTCCACTCCGGAGCGGACCGCGTGGCGGGCCTTCCACTCGAATGTCTGCTGCTCGCTGCGGACGCGAGCTTGCAGGTCGCGGAGTTCTCGCGGGTAAAGCCCACGTTGCGGGCGCTCTCGCGGGAGCATCGAGGGCGGTCCGGACACGGCTGGCACTGGCCTTGGTTAACGCGCCACGATCAGGGGTGCGGCAGTGGGCGACGAGGTCGGGTAGGGGCCGCGCCAGCCCTGGCTGACCTGGCCTCGGGGGCAGGTGACCTGTCGGCGGTCGAAGCCGATGTGGAAGTCGTCCCGGTCGAAGCCTTCGTTCCTGCGGTGTTGGCGGGTGGGGTTGCCCGGCAGCGGGCCACTGACGGTGACCTGGTGTTCGCGCTCGGCTCGTTCCAGGTGGACCAGGGAGGTGTAGCCGCCGTCGACCAGGTGCTCGGCGGGCAGCAATCCGCGACGCGCCAGGCGGGTATTGGATGGCTGCCGAGGTGGTGGCCACATCCGTGATCACGTTGACGCTGCCGGAGGCACACGTCTCGGTGAGATGGGCCGCGAACCCCTTCCAACGGATGATGTGCCCGTAACGGACATGGCGCGCCGTGGTGTCGTAGGGAGAGACGATCGCCGAGGAGGAGGGCGGCAGTCCGCCGTCATCAGCGGTGCGCCAGCGCAGGCGGCCTGCCGTGTCGCGGTAGTAGTTCTGCACGACGATCTGCCGCAGTGCCTCGGCCTGTGGGCCGGGCCGGTAGCCCGTTCCGTGCCGGTGGAGGCGCTCCGCGCTGGCCGGCCTCGACACCGCCACGACCAGCTGGCTCGAACGCGGCGGCCAGGGCGGGACCGAGGAACTCGAACGGTACTGTGACCAGGCGCTCGCAGCCCCCCGTAGGAGTCTTTGAACCGGATCGCTCGGCGCACCGGTTCGGTGACGGGGTGCCCGACCGCGAAGAGGACGCGGATGCCGCGGGCGCACTGAGATCGGATGTGGTGCTGGACCGGGCCGACATGGCCTGGTCCAGCACCTGTTGGGCCCGGTTCCTTCCGGCGAGCTCGGCAGGACGGCCAATGGCCCGATCAGCGGATACTGCGCGGGTGGAGGGCACGGGCACGGACGGTCTGGAGGATGGGAACACCGGGTTCCGGCGCCTTACTTCCGGGTGACGTCGGTGCAGTAGACGTCCTTGCCCGGTAGGCGGCCGGTGGTCAGGAAGCCGACGGTGGTCTTGTCGGCGCAGGTGGAGCCTTCGTTGTAGGTGTAGTGCCCGCCGTTGTCGACGCCGACGAAGGCGGAGCCGTCGCCGAGGGCCTTGTGCAGCCCGACGCCGCCTTCCCACGGGGTGGCGTTGTCCCGGCGGTTCTGCAGGATCAGGGTGTTGCGCGGGCCGCCGGGCACGACCTTGACAGTCGCCTCGGCCGGCTTGTTCCAGAAGGCGCATGCCCAGATGTTGGCGGGCATGCCGGCGGTGAGCGGCCACTTCTCGCGGTCGGCGGTGGTGCGGGTGGCGTAGCCGTCGACGTCGTGCGGCCATTCGGCGTCACCGCAGGTGAGAGCCATGAACATGGTGGCCTGGTTGTCCGCGGGGATGCCCGGGGACGACGGTGTGTCGGCGAACACCTCCTTGAGAACCGCGGCGTCGGCCGCCGTGGTGCTGCCGTGGGACAGGTCGTCGGCGGCCTTCCAGAACTTGGCGAGTACGGGAAGCGTGTTGTTGTGCAGAAGCAGGGCGTAGGTCATGTTCCGCAGCAGCGCCCCGTCCAGTGAGACCGAGGCGCCGGGAATAGCTGCGGGCGTACGGTCGAGTCGGTCGGCGAGGGTGAGGTAGGTGTGGGTCACCTGCGCGACGTTCTTGCCCAGCTTGAGGGTGCTGTTCTGCGCCGCGGCGACGCGGGCGGCGTCGGGGAACCGGTCGGCCATGCCCTTGCCCCAGGTGTCCGCGACCTGGTCGGCCCATACCTTGGTGGGGTCGACGTTGCCTTCCAGGATCATGCGGTCGGTGTGGTTCTGGAAGAGGGACCGGTAGACGGCGCCGAGGTAGGTGCCGTAGGACTGGCCCCAGTAGGAGATCTTCTTCTCACCGAGCGCCTGGCGGATGCGGTCCATGTCGCGGGCGGTGTTGGCGGTGTTGTAGTACCGCAGGTTCTTGCCCACGGTGTCGGCGCACTGCTTGGCGTCGGCCTCGGCGATGGCCACGTTCTTGGTGATCGAGCCGTCCGCGGCGGGATAGGGGAAGAGCCCGGTCACGGTGGGGTCCTTCAGACCGCAGCTCTGTGGGGTGCTGTGTTCGACGCCGCGCGGGTCGAAGCCGATCAGGTCGTAGCGGTTCAGCACGGACTTCGGCAGTGTGGACGCCATGGTCTCAGGCATGTCGAGACCGCCCAGGGCCGGCCCGCCGGGGTTCAGCAGCAGGACGCCACGTCGCTTCCCGGGCTTGGCGGTGGACAGCCTGGAGACCGCCACGTCGATCTTCGTGCCGCCCGGGTTCTGGTAGTCCAGGGGGACTTCCAACGTCCCGCAGGCCAGGTGGGGGTCACGGGTCTGTCCGTCGGCCAGTGCCGGGCATGTGCCCCAGGTGATCTTGGCGTCTCGCGTGGTCTCGCCGGCGCTCCGACCGGCGACCTTGGTCGTTTGCGTGCCCTGGGCTTCGGCGCCGCACGCGACCAGTGCGGTCCCTGCCAGCGTGGGAACCAGCAGAGCCGTGGCGAGTCGGCGGCCTCTCGGATAACCGTACTTCGTGGAGCTGCGCGTCGCGGTCATGGCGTTGTCCTTAGCTGCTCGGCTGGTCGGCCTGCCTGTTCCGGCCGTTGTGTTGACCATTCGAGTCAACAAGAGACCACCGGTGGCGGGCGTCACCGTAGAGAGGACAAATCAGGTAGCTCGCTCGGGGGATGCCGGGCCGACCCTTGGAACGGAGCGGCCGCCGTGGGGTGTATCGGATGAGCTGTGGGCGCGGAGCGAGCCGTTGCTGCCGTCGGGAAGGGAGCGCGGCCGTGACCGCGCTTGCCTGCCCAGGCCGGCATCACAGGGCCGTCAGGCTCGGTCGCCGCCGCCCGCCAGCCCCGCCCGATAGGCCAGGACCACTGCCTGGACGCGGTCGCGGAGGTCCAGTTTGGTGAGGATGCGGGAGACGTAGGTCTTCACGGTCTCGTGGCTGATGACCAGCTCGGAGGCGATTTCGGCGTTTGACAGGCCCTCGCTGATGAGGAGGAGGACCTCGTGCTCGCGGGCGGTGAGGACCTTGAGGCGCTCGCGCTCGGGGGACGCTGGGGCGGCGGAGGGGCGTACGCGTTCGGCGAAGCGGCCGATCAGGGTGCGGGTGACGGCGGGCGCCAGGAGGGACTCGCCGCGGGCGACGACGCGTACCGCGTTGATCAGTTCGGGCGGTGGGGCGTCCTTCAGCAGGAAACCGCTGGCGCCGGCGCGCAGGGCCTCGTACACGTACTCGTCGACGTTGAAGGTCGTCACGACGAGGATCCTGGCGGGGCTGGCGGAGTCGGGGCCCGCCAGGCGGCGGGTGGCCTCGATTCCGTCGAGCAGGGGCATGCGGATGTCCATGACGACGACGTCCGGCTTCAGCTCCTGCGCGCTGCGGATCGCCGCTCGGCCGTCGACGGCCTCGCCCACGACCTCCATGTCGGGCTGGGCGGAGAGGATCGTGACGAAGCCGGCACGCACGAGGGCCTGGTCTTCGCAGACCAGCACCCTGATCGCAGGGGGCGGAACACTCATGCGGCACCTCCCGAGGGGATGCGTGCGTGCACGCGGAATCCGCCTTCCGGGCAGGGCCCCGCCGCGAACTCGCCCCCCAGCATCTCCACCCGTTCCCGCAGCCCGGTCAGGCCCCGGCCTCCCGAGACATGCGGGCCGCCGCCCGGCAGGGCGGCGGAGGCGGGAGCGCAGCCGGCCGTCCCCGCAGTGGTGACCTCGACGTCCGTCCAGTCGGGGGTGTGCGCGAGCCGTACCAGCGTCCGCCGGCCCGGGGCGTACTTCACGGCGTTCGTCAGGGATTCCTGCACGACGCGATACGCCGTGAGCTGGGCACCTATGGCCATGGCCGGCTGCTCTCCGTCCTCGACCAGCTCGATCGGCTGGCCGCCCGCTCGTGTCTGCTCCACCAGATCAGGCACTCGGCCCGGCAGCGGCGTCCGCTCCCGGGGCGTCGAATCACCGGTCGCCTCCAGCACGCCGAGCAGGAACCGGAGTTCGGCCAGCGCGCGGCGGCCGGTGCCGTTGATGGCGTCGAAGGCCTCGTGGAGGCGGTCCGGCGACTCGGTGAGGTACTGCGCCGCACCTGCCTGCACCACCATCGCGGTCACGTGGTGGGTCACCACGTCGTGCAGCTCGCGGGCCAGGCGGCTGCGTTCCGCCGCGATGGCCACCTGCACGGACAGACGCCGACGCTCGGCCTCCTGCGCCCGCCGCCCGCGGACCTGAACGCCCAGCCCCCACACCACCGCCAGGACCATGTAATAGAGCAGGTAGTCGGTCAGGCCGTCAGGCGAGCCCAGCACGTGCAGCACGACACCGAAGACCGCGTACCCGCCCGTCGCCGCGAGCGGTACGACCCGCCGGAAGCGGTCCTGGTGGGCACCCACGGAGTACAACGCGACATACAGCCCCAGGCTGCCGAAGGTCGGCGGGTAGCCCAGGCACTCGTGCACCGCGAACGAGGCCCCCGCCACCGCGAGGCAGGCGGCCGGCCACCGGGTGCGCACCGCGAGCGGCAGGGTCTGCCCCAGGGTCAGCAGCACACTCGCGACCGAGGCGCCGTGGGTGGGAAGGCCGCCGAACTGCGCCCCGATCCGCGACAGCGGCGCCGCGAACGACAGCACCGTGAAGCCAAGCGCGACTCCGCCGTCCCTGGTGGCGGCAGGGCGGGATCCCCACCACCGCGACAGCACGCGGAGCCGGGCGGCGGCGGAGGCCACCGGGTTCACGCGTGCGAAGAGGCCCCTGTCCTGCGCACGCGCCGTTGGCGCGGGGGATGCCGAGCCCGATGGTTCACGCGCTGCTTGGTCTTCCATCATCATCCACGATCCCGTACGTCCGGCGCTGAGCGGCATGAGAACCGGGCCGTGGTCCGCTGCCCGCCCGTTCGCTGCGGCCTGTTCGCTGCGGCCTGTTCGGTATCGAACACCACACGGCGCCCGCGGGCCCCACAGTCTTGCACCGTGAGCCTAGCGTCCTGTGGCGGGGACTGGGTCCCCCCGGAGAGGACAGCCGGGTAGCTCGCTTGGGGGACCCGCGAAGACGGCAAGTGCCCACCCGTCGGTGACGACGCGCAGGAGGTGCGGCCCGTAGCCTTCCGGCATCGAAAGCGCAGGCCCCGGCAGCGGGCCCTGCTGGGGAGGCCGTGTCGTCTGATTACCGTCAGTCACCGATGCCTGGCAGGGCGCGCAGGCAGGATGCGTCGAGCTGGCCGTCGAGGGCTGCATCGGCCCCCGGTGTGCTTCGACGCGCCCTACGAAGCCGCCGCGTCGGCCGTCATCGCCCCATCGCATCCGCAGCCCGGGTGGTCCGCTGTGTGCCCTGCCGCCGCGGGGGCGGGGGCAAGGGCCGGGGATCCGGTGGCAGCGACGTCGAAGGAGAGGTCGGGCGCGAGGTGGACCCACGCCGCAACGCCGGCCGCAGCCCCGGCGGTCACCGCATCCCCAGGGGCCGGAGCGGGCCATCGACGGCGAGTTCGGCCCGCACCGTGACCGTGCCGCCGTCCGCCCCCGCCTTCGGCCGGACGGCGACCGCTCCCACGGATGTCGCGTCGGTGGTGGCAAAGGCCAGACGGAGGATTCCCTCCGCCGCGCGCGCGTGGTTCGCGGGGGTGAAGCCCTCCGGGAACCGGATGCCGGAGGCGAGCGGCAAGGGCCCGGCGGGGATGACGGCGACGGCGGTCACGACCAGCCTCCGTGTGCGGTGAGCGTGCAGCCCTCGGGGCCCTCGAAGGAGAACATCGGCCCGAAGGGGCTGTCCGCCATCGGAGTGAGGATCTTGATCCCGGCGGTGGTGAGCTGGTCGTGGGATACCTCCTCAAACGCGCCCAGGCTGCCCTGCGCGGTGCCATGGACAAGGTCCTGCGCGAGCACGGGCGCCTCAGTACGCCACTCTCGAACTCCTGGCCCTACACCCCGGCATGACCAACGCCGACCTCGCCCGCGCGACCTTTGTCACCCGGCAGTGCGGAAACATCGTCCTGCGGGGCCTGCAGGAGGCAGGACTGATCAGCCGCCCAGCCACCGCCGACCACGGCCGCGCGCGGCCCGCCCATCTCACCGAAGCGGGCCACACACGCCTGGCCGCGGTCCAAGCCGCCGTCCACGCAATCGAACAGCGCATGGTCGAAGCGATCCCGCCCCAGCGCATGACAGCGCTCCTGGCCGATCTCGACCGCATCGCGGCAGCCTTCGAGATACGGGGCATGGAGAGAAAGTCGTACCCCAGCGACTTCAGGACTCCTGACAAAAGTGGTGGGCTTGACCTGGTCAGAGGTCGGCGTCGTGCACGAGGCCGCTGGGTAGCGGGACGCGGGCAGCCGCGTCATCGCACGCGATAAACCCGGCGACGTCGGCGAACATCCCCGGGATACTGGTCGCCCATGGACGAGGTCAAAGTCGTCGTCGCCCATTCCGAGCGCGCGACTCTGCGCGTCGGCGACGTGTTCCTGAAGGTGGACGCCGATCAGGCGCGCATCGACGTCGAGGTCGAGGCGATGTCCCTCGCGCCGGTCCCGACCCCGGAGGTCCTGTGGTGCAAGCCGCCCGTGCTCGCGATCGCCGCACTCCCGGGGACGACGCTTGGGCGCCTCGGCGGGCCGTCGACCGGGTCGCCGGCGGCGTGGGCCGCGGCGGGCGCTGCCATCCGGAAGCTGCATGACGCCCCCCTGCCGCCCCGGCCGGGTCGGGCCGGGCGGAGCATCGTCGCGCTGGCGGCGGAACTCGACGACGAGTGCGAGTTGCTCGTGACGAACGGCGTCCTGCCCGCCGATCTGGTCACCCACAACCGCCAGGTCGCCGAGGCCGCGCTCCGGCCGTGGACTCCGGCGTTCACGCACGGCGACCTGCAGATCGCGCATGTCTTCGTCGACGGCGACGAGGTCACTGGCATCATCGACTGGTCCGAGGCGGGCCAGGGTGATGCCCTGTACGACCTCGCCACCTTCACGCTCGGACACGAGGAGCACCTCGACGACGTCATCGCCGGCTATGGCACCGACATCGACCTCGACGTGATCCATGCGTGGTGGTCGTTGCGAAGCCTGCTGATAGTTCGCTGGCTGACCGAGCACGGCTTCGACCCCTTCGCGCCGGGCTGTGAGGTCGACGTGCTGAGATCCCGGATGTGAGGCCGCGCGGGCCGACTGCCACGTATGCGTTCTGACGCATCGAGCCGGCCATCATCTGGGGCGCATCGCCTGCCCTTACGCTCAGCAAAGTGCGGTGCGCAGTCGTCGCCAGCAGACGACGGCGCAGCCGAGGCTGAGGAACGCGTGGTGAATGTCGTCGCGGATCTCCCAGCGGATGCGCAGGCGGCGGAAGCAGTGCAGCAGCGCGATCGCTCCTTCCACGACCCAGCGGTAGACGCCCAGGCCGGAGCCGTGTCCGGTGCGGCGCCGGGCGAGGTGCGGGGTGATCTGGAACCGGCGGACCTTCTCCCGGTGGTCCTCGTGGTCGTAGCCGCGGTCGGCGTAGAGGTGCTTGGGGCGGCGCAGTGGCTGGCCGCGCTTGCAGCGGATCGGCGGGACGGCCTGGATCAGCGGGATGCCGTGTGCCTCGACGATCAGACATCCGATGGGGTTAAGCGGTCAAGCTGCGGCAGCGAGGACGGGCTCGGGACGGGTGGGGAAGGCGATGGTTTCGTCGTAGGGCACACGCTTATCGAGGCAGTGGTGCAGGCACCCGATCACGCGATTGAAGAGATGACGCAGGGCTGCGATGTGCCGGTCGCCGTTGGCGCGTCTGCGGTCGTAGTGGGCTCTGGCGCCCTTTGAGGCCGTCAGGGAAGCGAGCGCCCAGACGTAGCCGGCAGCAGCGAGACGCTGGTTCTTGACCCGGCGAGCCTTGACAGAAACGCTCTTGCCTGATGCTCGGGTCACTGGTGCGGCTCCGGCGTAGGACGTGAGGGCCCTGGCATCGGCGAAGCGAGACCGGTCGTCTCCGATCTCGGCGAGCACACGTGCGCCGGTGAGGGAGCCAAGTCCCGGAAAGCTGGTGATGATTTCGGCATCCGGGTGTGCCTCGAAAGCCTCCGCTGCGGCTTCGGCAAGCTCGTCCGCGCCGGTGCAGGCGGCGTCCGGGCTGGGTCAGCAGTTCCGGAATCTGATAAAAGGCCGAGAAGGCGTACATCTTGTCCATGCTGGTCAGCAGGAAACGGCCCTTCGAATGGGGATGCTGACCACGGGGAGTCCTGTAGTAGTCGTACCCCTCACGCAGGAGATCCGGCGTGTTGTCGAACGCGGCTTCGCCCACCTGAATAACTGGCGGATCCTCACCAAGCGCCGCACCGACCCTGCTCGTGCCACCCACCTGCTCCGCGCGCTGCTCGTACTGACGAACATCGAGGCCACTACAGGCAATTGCTCTATACCGCAGGCAGCCCACGACCAGCACAAGCACCCGGAACAGCGTCACTGAGCCGGGATCGGCTGGGTGAGGTTCACAGGGTTGCCGTCGGGGTCCTGGATGTGGGCGACGCGCTGTCCCCACGGCATGTCGTTGGGGCCGCCGCGGACCGAGCCGCCCAGCGCCGTCACCCGGCCGAGCGTCTCGTCGACGTCGTCGACACCGATGCTGAGCAGGATCCGCGGTGCCGCCCCGGTCTCCGGGTTCGTCTTGGCCACCAGCCCGAGGTCGGTGTCGCCGATGCGCAAGCCGACGTAGAAGGCCGGGCCTTCCGCCGGTACCCGGAAGATCTCCTCGGCGCCGAACAATTTCGTATAGAAGCCGAGCAGGACGTCATGGTCGGCAGTGATGATCACTGGCTGGATGGTGGACATGGCACTCCTGTCGAGAACGGTCGTGTCGCTGGGTAGACCGTTCGAGGACGGTGAACTCATCGGCCAAACCGCCCTGCCGGACGATCTACACCCCAGACTGCCGCCCACGACCAGCACGAACAGCCCGAATCGGGTCACACCAACCCTGCTGACCAACCACTTCAAGATGGCGCGGCCTCACTGATCCGCGTTGCTCAACCGACCGGTCCCGTCGCCACGAGCGGCACGTACTGCCGGTTCGAGCAGCGACAACGTTCTCTCCTCCGCGTCGAGGGCGACGCGGATGCCGACCGGCATCGGCAGATTCGGGCCCGCATGTCCGACCTCGATGTTGCCCAGGACCGGAATGTCACGGTCGCCGAGGACGTCGAGGACGATCTCGGCCAGGGTCGGGGAGCCGTCTGGTGAGTCGAGCCCGTCGATCGCCTCCGGAACGCCCACGACCAAGCCGGCGATCCGACCGAGGATGCCGCTGTGCCGCAATATCTGCAGGTAGCTCCACACGTACGACGCCTGGCCGCCCAGCTCCTCCCAGAACAGCACCGCACCGTCGAACCGTTCGAGCGGCAGAGCGAAAGGCGTCGCCTGCGCGAGCACAATGCGGTCGATGACCCCGCCGATCAGGGGACCTTCGACACGCCCGGCACGCCAGCATTCCCACGACGGGCCGGCGGGCAGCGCGCCGATCGGCTCCGTGCCGGTCAGCAGCGTCGCGTACAGCTTTCCCAACTCCTTCCGGCGGGCCGCGGACGCTTTCTGCCAGTGCCCGCCGAGACCGGGCGTGGCCAGGTCGGTATGGAATCCGACCAGACCCGCGCGCGTAGAGCACCAGATGCAGCAGTGAGATGTCGCTGTGGCCGAGGATCGGTTTGGGATCGGCCCTGATCGCGTCGAAGTCGATCAGGTCGAGATATCCGAACACTGTCTGGCCACCGTCGTGCGCGACGATCGCGCGCACCTCGGGGTCACGCAGCAGACCGTTGAACTCCTCGGCGATCTCGTCCGGTCGCGCCGCGCTCCACCAATGGTGGCGCCCAGCCTCGAGGAGCGGTGCGAGACGCACACGGAATCCCATCCCCTCGAGTTCGGCCACGGCCCGCTCGAGATCGGGTGCGTATCTGGCGCGGCGAGAGTGACCGAGGCAGTATCCCGACGCCTGCAATAGCACGCGACACATTTACCGATCGGCTCCCTCCCTAGGTTGGAAAAGGCTCAAGGGAGGACTCGAAAGTCGCTGGACGTGATGATCATGATGGTCGTATCTTCGGCCGGTTTTCACGTTCGCCACGTCGGAAGAGGTGCGTCTTATGACGGTCCAGGCAAGCGCGGCTCACTTCAGTCGGCCGCCTTCCCGAGCCGTTCTGACCTCTTCGGACCAAAGGAATCCCAGAAGTGGATCTGCCACGTAGTTTCACCATCCGTGAGAGCAGCCATCGCCTCTGTAACCCGTTCACGAGCGAGAAACTGGCCACACTGGGCCAGGCCATCAGTCCCGCGCCGGGCACGCGCATACTCGACCTCGCCTGTGGCAAGGGCGAGTTGCTGAGCACCTGGGCGCGTGACCACGGTGTGAGCGGTACCGGGGTGGATATCAGCACTGTCTTCATCAGCGCCGCCCGCGCGCGGGCCGTCGAGCTGGGAGTGGCCGACCGGGTCGACTTCGTGCACGGGGACGCGTCGGGCCATGTCGCCGATGATCTGGTCGGCATCGCCGCATGTGTAGGGGCGACCTGGATCGGCTCCGGCGTGCCGGGTACCGTCGATCTTCTTCGGCGCAGCCTGGTCCCCGGAGGGATGATGCTGATCGGCGAACCGTACTGGCGGCGTGAGCCCCTGGATCAGGCGACCGTCAACGGCTGCCATGTTGGCCACAAGGACGACCTTCTTCCGCTGCCGGAACTGCTTGAGCAATGGGGTGACCTGGGCTGCGACGTCGTGGAAATGGTCCTCGCCGACCAGGACAGCTGGGACCGGTACGCCGCCGCGCAGTGGCTCAACATCCGCTGCTGGCTCGACGCCAACCCCGACGACGAACTGGCTGACGAGATGCGCGCGGAACTCACTGGAGCTCCCGCTCAGCACGCCAGATATCAGCGCGAATACCTTGGGTGGGGAGTGTTCGTCCTGATGAACCGCTGACACAACACGCCAAGTGGGCCCCGGCACAATCTGCCGGGGCCCAGCCGCAGGGCACCACGTTGAGGCCGGTGTCGCTCCGAGATCCAGTTGGCCAGCAGATCTGTCTTCATCGGTGCAACTCGGTCAATTCCCTGTGCGAGCCCGCCCATTGCGAACGGATCGTCGTTGCGGAGGGCCGGTGTCCGAGGTGACAATGCGTGGAGGTGCCGGGTAGTCATCCCGGCGAAGTGTTGGAGGCGCTGCTTGTGAACACCGCATCGCGGTGCGCCTCGCTATGCGCGCCAGACGCTGACCACTTCGCTTCGCCCATCGGCTGACCTGCTTCGTTCGCGGTGGGCGCTTCCCCTTATGGGAGACCACCGTAGTGCCCGAAGACGTCGTGACGGGTGATCGCCGTCCTCTGACGACGGTTCTTGCCGCCAACCTGATTTCGACCACTGGGAATTGCCTCACGTACATGGGCGTGCCGTGGTTCGTGCTGCAGAGCACGGGCAGCGCCGCCAAGGCCGGGATCGTTGCGTTCTGCACGCTGCTGCCCGTGGTGCTCGCTGCGCTCGTCGGTGGTCCGGTCATCGACTGGATGGGGCGACGCCGGGTGAGTGTCGCCTCGGATCTCGCCTGCGGGGTCGCCGTTGCGGCGATCCCGCTGCTGCAGTTCGCCGGCATCCTGCAGTTCTGGATGCTGTGTGTGCTGATGGCGATGACAGGGCTGTTCCGTGCGCCGGGTGAAACCGCTCGCGGCGTGCTGTTGCCCACGCTCGCCGAACGCGCCGGAATGCCGCTGACCAGGGCTGCCGGATTGTACGACGGTGCGGCACGCTGTGCGGCGCTGACTGGATCCACTCTCGGAGGTGTGCTGATCGCCGTACTCGGAGCCGAGAACGTCCTGTTGGTGGATGCCGCGACCTTTGCTGTGTCCGCGCCGCTGTTCGCGTTCGGGGTGCGCGGCCTGCCTGAGGCACAGGCCCAACAGCGGGCGGAGCCGGCGTCGCTGCGTGCCTACCGTCGTGAACTCGCGGAAGGGTATCGCTTCGTGGCGGCCACGCCGCTGCTGCTGGGCCTGTGCCTGATGACGCTGGTCACCAGGGGCCTCGACCAGGGATGGAGCGCCGTGCTCCTGCCCGTGCATGCCCGTGAGGAGCTTGATGGTGCCGTCGATCTCGGTCTGCTGAACGCGGCGTTCGGGGTCTGCGCTCTCACGGGGGCGCTGGTCTACGGGGCGGTGGGCAGCCGCTTTCGGCGGTGGCCCGTGTTCACGATCGCCTTTCTCATCGGGGGCCTGCCGCGCTTCGTGGTGGCCGCCTTCACCGACACCTTCACCCCGCTGGCCGTGATCATGGCGGTAGAGGGTCTCGCCTTCGGTGTACTCAACCCCATCATGGCCACCGTGACGTACGAGACGGTGCCGGAGGACCTGCGCAGCCGCGTGCTGAGCGCGACAACGGCCTCGGTCCAACTGGTCACTCCGCTGGGCGGACTGGCCGTGGGCTTCCTCGTGGATTCGGTCGGCCTGCCCTCCACGCTGCTGACGATTGGCGGTGTGTATCTACTCGCCACGCTGTGCCCGGTGATCTTCCCGGCCTGGAGGCAGATGGACAGTACCGATTCCCCCCACGACACGGCGGAGGGCTCGCTGCCGCAGGGTTCGGGGACGAAACGGGTGTAGTCCCGATGACGGCTGTTTCGACGCTGCTCACAAACACGTGACGTCGGTGCTCCCCGTCGCCGTGATCAGGCGGCGGCCCTGGTCTTCTTCGTCCAGCTGTCGGTGCGGGGCCCGGTGCGGGTCAGGTGCCGGGTCATGAGGGTGATGAATGCCCAGTTCAGATGTGCCTCGGCGTGCTGGGGAAGCCGCTCGTCGTCCCCCAGTCGCGTACGCGAGGAAAAAAGTCACCCGTCCGGGCGTCTCCGCCGACGGCGTCCCGGAACGCCCCTGGCGCTGTCAGCGGCCGTCGGTAGCGTGACCGCCGTGATGGTGGAACCGGAGAAACCCGGCTGGTCGTGCTGCGCGGCAACAGCGCCTCGGGGAAGTCGTCCGTCGCGGCCGACCTGCGCGAGAGGTTCGGGCGAGGCCTGGCCCTGGTCGGCCAGGACCACCTCCGCCGCATCGTGCTCCGCGAACGCGACCGACCGGGGGCGGCGAACATCGGTCTGATCGACCTGACCGCCCGCGCCGGAGCCTGGGTCCGCTGAGGTCGGCTCGCCTGCCGGTTGAGCGGGCTGGCCTGTTCGCGGTGTCGGCCCAACGGCTACGCGGCCACGGCGAGAGAGGGGCCGAACGCGCGTTGCGCGTCGTAGGGTGGTCGCGTGTCCAGCGACCGGCAGGGACCTCGGTCTGCTGACGAGCTCCGAGCTCGCGAACTGGTGAGAGCTTGGCCCCTGCAGGCGGGCTGAAGACCATGAAACCCGTGGTGCCCACGTTCCTGCCGGGCAGGACCGACGCGGCCCAGGCTAACCAGCAGCTTTACGCCTCGACGATGATGGTGCCTATGGTCGATTCCGGGCCGGGTCCGTCCGGACGGTCGACCTTCCACCAACCCAGCACGTCCTGGTACTCCGGCTGTGGGATCGCACGTCCTTCGGCAGTCATCAGGCGTCCCTGATATGCCTGGGCGTAGCGTGCTCTCACCGAGTAGACGCCGAGTTCGTCGGGAACAACGAGGTCGCACGACACATTTACCCACTCCGCTGGACCTGGGTTGTCTTCCGCCAGCGCCTCGACGCTCGTGCCGGCATTGACCACCTTCAAGCCGCCCCCGCTGCGCTGCTTGCCGTTCCATACCGACGCCTGGGCTCGATCCTGGCCCGCCAGCCCAACGATCACCTGGTTGATGGCGTTGCCGCACCCTGAACAATCATGCAGCACATCGAAACTGAGCTGGTGCGAACCGCCTCCTTGGACTCTCACCACGTCACCCTGGCCATCGATCTTCACGTTGCGGATCCGGAACCGCGACGGCTCCACCATTTCGGTGTCAGGCGTGAGAGCCGTGGTTTGGTGGACATCGCTGTGACTCATCTTGTCGGTCATGTGTCAAGTAAACAGGTGGCCACTGACAAGGGCCGGCCCCCAACGAAGTTGGCACGTCGGCATCAGACACATCTTCTTAGCTTGTGCTTTGACCTCTGAGTCAGTCATCCCAACAGGGCAGCCGTGAACAACCCGTGGTGAGCCACCAGCCACTCCTGGATGCGGTCCCAACGCTGCCAA
>NZ_JBIRXG010000033.1:0-74943 GCF_044388685.1 Streptomyces sp. NPDC020192
CCCCAGGCCAACGCGACCTACACCCCCGGCGACACCCTCGTCCTCTACACCGACGGCCTGATCGAACGCCGCGGTGAGGACATCGACGCCGGCCTGACCCGCCTGACCTCCACGCTCGCCACCTGCACCGAGTTCGGCGCGGAACACCTCGCCGACGCCCTGCTCGCCCGCCTCGGCCTCGCCTGCGGCGCCAACGACGACATCGCCATCGTCGTCGTCCGCCTGGACCGAACGACCCGACCGTACTGATGGCGGAAGGCTGTGGGCGGGCTGCTGGCGTCGGGGCCGATATCCGAGGGCTGAGCGTGCTTGCTTGTGCATGACATCCCTGATGGACGTCGCGCACATGCACTGCGGATGTCGCTCAGGATGGGCGATCGATCCGGTCCTGCGGTACACGGTCGGGTGGGCGCACGCCGACGCCCAGCCCACCAACACCCTCATCACCGGCGACGGGACGGCCGGGATCATCGATTTCGCTCTGTCCTGCGCCCCGACATCACCAACCGGCTGCCCTGCTGGGGTGCGATCACCCACACCACCGCTCGCGAGATCGCCGACGCGATCCTGTCCACACCCGACGACACCCACGTACAGGCCACGGCGGCGGCCGATGTGTGGGGGTTGGGCGCCTCTCTGTTCTGGTGCTGGACCGGACACCGGCCCGTCGCCTACGACGACGCCAATCCGGGCGTGCCTGGACGCCGACCCGGACCGGCGACCCACGGCGGCCGAGGTCGCCGCATGGGGACTCTGCGCCATCTGAGGCCGGCCGTGATCCTCCCCAGCCACTTCCGGCTGCACCCGGTGGCAGCTTCCGTCCGTCTTCGGCCCCGACTGGCCATCGTCTACCGGCGCTTCGTCCAGTGGGGCCGGGAGCGGTGCAGGGCAGGGCCCACCGCATCCTCCGGTCGTCAATTCAGCTTCGACACCTGATAGTGGGCAGGACATCCTCGGCCAACTGCCGTGTTTCCAGTGCCTGGTAGCTGGCCGTCAAGCCGAGAGGCTGGGAATCGTAGTACTCGGCGACCCCCTGACGGCCGACGGCGTAGGGATGAAGCCCTTGGAAGACGGCGTCCTCGGTGAAATACGAGGCGACTTCCTGCGGCTCGTGTGCATCGACCGCAGCCTTCCATCGGTCCGTGACGCCACGCAGAATCGCTTCCTGCGCTGCAGTGCTGGTCATCAGGGTTCTCCTCTCATGTACGGGCGGCGCCCGGTGGTTGGCGTTCCTCGCTCGTCGAACATGTCTGCTGCCCGGTCGCGGCATCGCACGGGCAGTGGATCTGACGTCGCTCCCTGCGGCCGCCTCGGCCGCCACAGGGAGCATGCGCAAGGGGCGGCTCGATCAGGCCGTGCAGCCGGTCGGGCCCGGGTCGTTGGGATGCGCCTGCAGGGCGGTGACCACCGCGGTCATCCAGGGCCACAGGGGCAGTGTTTCGAGGACCTTCTCGCGCAGGTCCGCCTCGTCGTCGGCGCGCCACACACCAATGCTGCGGAGCTCGCCCACCGGGCGCCACAGCCGGACCAGGTGGCCCGCGGAGGCGAGCTCCTTCGCCCGGACAGCCTCGGCGGCGCGACGTCGATCAACCTCGGCGGGGTCGGTGCCCTCGGGCACGGTCGTGGTGAGCTCGACCAGGAACTCTTTCATGGTCCTCTCCTTCTCTCAGTTCGGTAGGGGTGGTGGGTCCCGATGGGGACATGGTCGGCCGATCGTCAACGGGCGGCGAGGCGTGGTGGTGCCGGCCAGGTGTGGCCGCTTCAGCCGAACGGCGAAGCGGAGCCACCTGTCATCCTCGTCAGCAGCGCTGTGCCGGAGGACGGACAGACCTCCGGCGGAGGGGAGGGTCGGCGCCGCAGGAGCGGTGCCGACAGGTTTGCGTCCAGCGGGCTGTCAGGCAGCTTCCTTTAGCGCGGCGGCTATCTTGACGGCGCGCTCGGCCTGGATGCGGGCGGTGGCGCGGGTGGTGTCGTCGACGGGGTTGTTGCCCTGGGCATCGACGTGAGAGGTGCCGTACGGGTTGCCGTCGATGAACTTGGCGGGGTCGGTGAAGCCGGGGCTGACGGTGATGCCGCCGAAGTGGTGGATGGAGTTGTAGAGGGCGAGCAGCGTGGACTCCTGGCCCGCGTGGGCTGTGGCGCCGGAGACGAAGCCGCGTAGACCTTGTCGGCGAGCTTGCCCTGGGCCCAGAGGCCGCCGAGGGTGTCGATGAACTGCTTGAGCTGGGCGGAGACGTTGCCGAAGCGAGTGGGGGTGCCGAAGAGGACGGCGCCGGCCCAGTCGATGTCCTCGGGGGTGGCCTCGGGGATGTCCGTGGTGGCGGCGTGGTTGTCGGCCCGGGCGGGGTTGGAGTCGATGGCCGCTTGGGGAGCGAGTTCGGCGACCTTGAGCAGGCGGACCTCTGCGCCGGCCTTGACGCCGGCGTCGCGAAGCTCCTCGGCGATCTCGGCGATGTCGACTAGTTGAGAGCGGGCTCAGCTGAAATCGGGCCCGCTGGTGCGCGTGCGCTTGATCTCGTTTGTCTTTTGCGGGCAGATGCTCGGCGGTCACTCGGCCGCCTGGGCTTCGGCGGCGTCCAGGGAGGCGAGTGGGCGGCCGGGGGTGGGTTCGGAGCGCCGGGCGGGGTGACCCGGCGTCGGCATGTGGTGCGGGAACCCGATGCGGAGAATCAGGGCGGCGAGCGCCGCGGCCAGGACGACGGCGGAGGCCAGGATCAGGGCCTGGTGGTAGCCGTGGCGGAGCAGGGGGGCGGCGACCAGCGGGCCGAGGATCTGGCCGACCGAGTATCCGGCGGTCAGCAGAGCCACGGCGCGAGGGAACCGCAGGTGCGCGCCCGCCGCGAGGGCCAGCGTGCTCACGCCTATGAAGGTCGAGCCGAAGAGCACCGCGGAGATCAGTGCTGCCGCGACCCCGCCCACCAGCGCGGGCAGTGCGATGCCCACCGCCTGCACGCCGAGCGCGGCCATCAGCAGGTCGGGGCGGGACCATCGGCGTCCCAGCCACGCCCACACCGCGGAGGACGGAATCGCTGCCAGCCCCACCAGCACCCAGGCGCCACTGCCGATCCAGCCGGGCGAGGTCTGCTCGATGGCTGCGACCAGGAAGGTGCCGGCGATGATGTAGCCGATGCCCTCCAGCGTGTAGGACGCGAACAGGGCGCCGAACCAGCGATGGGTACGCGGCCCGGACGTCCGTACGCGCGTCCCGGACGCGACAGAGGCCGTCCGGTGGGCGGGCTCGGGCCGCAGGCCCCAGGCGGCGAGGGTGAGCGCCGCGGCCAGGGCTGCGGAAGCCCACCACGCGGCCTGCCAGGTGCCGACCGTGCGCAGCACCAGGACGAGCAGGCCCGACAGGGCGATGCCGGCGCCGACTCCGCCGAACGCCCAGCCGGGCAGGTGGGCCGGGTGTTCGCGCAGGTGGCTGAGCAGTGAACTGGCGGCGATGACGAAGATCAGCGCACTGAAGGCGCCCGCGCCCAGCCTGAGCAGCAACCACACGGTGGTGGAGTGAGTCAGCGGCATCGCGGCCAGGGAGGCGACCAGCGCCAGCAGGCCGCCGCGCAACACGGCCGCGGAGCGCACCAGCCGCGGCAGGAAGGTCCCGGCCAGAGCCCCGACGAGGTAACCCACGTAGTTGGCGGTGGCCAGGTTCGCACCCGCCCCGGCCGACAGCCCGACCTGTGCGTGCATCAGCGGGAGGATCGGGGTGTAGACGAAGCGGCCCACACCCATGCCGGTCGCCAGTGCGGCAGCGGCTTGGGCGACGTGGACCCAGGGTGAAGAGCGCGTGCCTCCGGGGGCGGAGGTGTCGTCTCGTGACGGTGTTGCGGTCATGCGAAGTCCCTTGAGGGTGTTCGGCAGATCAGTCGGAACGGCAGGGGCCGGTGCGGTCGTCCGGGGCGGGTTCGGCGGGTTGCGGCGGTCACGTTGTGCTGCTGGCACCGGATGCGTCGCCGGGGTGCGGCTCCGAGGCGGTGACGTGGAGCTTCCATGGGGGTTCAGTCCGAACGATGCAGCGCTCACCGGTTCCGAGGCCGGTCAGACGGACGCCCATGGCGCGTCGGGCGAAGGCGGCGCGGACCGTGTCGGTGCATGGGGCGAGGACCTGAGATCCCCCGTGGGAGAGGGGCGACCCGACGAGCATCGAGGCGGGTGGCCGCTTCCGCGGCCTGGTCGCCGGTCAGCATCGGGTAGCCGTCCTGCGGCGGGGTGCGGGCGGCGTCCACGGGCAGCAGGGCGAGGTCGACCGGACCGAACCGCTCCACCACGGCGGAGATGTAGACCGTGCGCATGTCCGTGCCGGTCAACGTGAAGCCCGTAGCTCCGCCAGTGACGTGCTGGGAGCCGTCCTGGCAGTGCTGAACGGGTACGCCGGCGACGTCGTCGGTCAGCAGTCGCAGGCCGGCGATCTCCAGCAGTGCCGTCGGCCCGGCGGCCGGCCGTGCGGTGACCGACTGCGGTCTGCTGCCCGCAGCCTTGTAGCTGACGTGCTGTCCGTTTCCCATGGGCCCAGAGTGCGCCCGTCACCTGGGCAGACTCCAGGATCGGCTTCCTCTTTGCTGGGAGCCTCAGCCTCATAGAAGTTGCGTCACATGGCACGCCCACATCAGCGGCGATGCCAGGCGACGGCTGCCGCCTGGCAGGTCCGGCGCGAGTCCGCAGGCTGCCGAGGCGGCCACGAACACGGCCGGCCCCGCGCCGAACGCACAACGCGCGCCGGCTCTGTTGCGCTGCCGTCATAGCCGCGCCGCCCACGCGGGGTGGTGGCGGCGTCATCTCGCTTCACAGCGCGCACCACGGGACAGGTACTGGGCGCGGTACGTCTCCTGGAAACGGACAGCCAATCATCGATCGGTTACCAGCCCCTCACGTCGGGCGGGCGCTCGGGAGGCTGGGCTGTGCGTACACAGGGGAACCGCATCGCGAACCGTTTGGCACCCTCTTGGCCGCGAAGCAACTCAAGTGGCGAGACGTTCACGCGTGGCGCCTGGTGGCGGGGTGTCAGTACCGGGCGCCGACGGGGGCCGGGATGGCGTCGAGGTCGGCGAGGTCGGCGGCGGACAGCTTGACGTCTGCGGCGCCCGCGTTGTCGACGAGGTACTTCGGGGTCTTGGTGCCGGGGATGGGTACGACGTGCGGGCCCTGGGCGACCAGCCAGGCGAGGGCGACCTGCGCAGGGGTGGCGTCGATCCGGTCGGCGACTTCGCGGACCTTGACCGCGATGTCGAGGTTGGCCCGCAGGTTGTCCTGCTGGAAGCGGGGCAGACGCCGCCGCTGGTCGTTCTGCGGCAGTTCGTCGAAGGAGGCGAAGCGGCCGACGAGGAAGCCGCGGCCCAGCGGCGAGTACGGCAGGAGGCCGATGCCGTGCTGCGTGCAGTAGGGCAGCACCTCGGCCTGGACGTCGCGGGTCCACAGGGAGAACTCGGACTGCACGGTGGCGACCGGGTGCACGGCCTCGGCGCGCCGGATCTGCTCGACGCTGACCTCGGACAGGCCGATGTGATGCGCCTTGCCGGCGGTGACGGCCTCGGCCAGGGCACCCCAGGTCTCGTCGATCGGGACGTCGGGGTCGACGCGGTGGAGCTGGTAGAGGTCGACATGGTCGGTGCCCAGGCGGCGCAGGCTGGCGTCGATGCCGGCGCGGACGTGCTCGGGCCGGCCGTTGGGCCTGACCAGCGGGGCACCGCCGGGGCCGCCGGTGGGGTCGATGCACTCCATGCCGACCTTGGTGGCGATCACCGCGCGTTCGCGCCGGCCGGCCAGGGCCCGGCCGACGAGTTCCTCGTTGGTGTAGGGGCCGTAGACGTCGGCGGTGTCGATCAACGTCACGCCCAGGTCAAGAGCCTGGTGGATGACGGAGACGGAGGTGGCTTCGTCGCGCGGGGAGGCCATGTCGTAGGCGAAGCTCATCCCCATGGCGCCCAGGCCGATGACACCGACCTGCGGTCCGCGGGTGCCCAGGGTGATAGTGCGCATGCTGTGTTCTGCCTTCGTAGCGGATCGGAGGTTGACGCGACCGACGCCATATCCAGACGACCGGTCGTCTATTTGCAACGTAGGTGGCAGGGCTGGGGGAGTCAAAGGCCAAGGGGACGTGAGCCGGGACCTGATTCCTCGCAGCTGATAGGTCCGGACTCCCAGCGCACGTCGGTGCGGCGGCGGCCCCGATGGTGTGGCGTTCTGTCTCCGCTGCAGCAGCGTGCACGGCGGCGACCGGCAGACCGCTGAACACAGCTCACCCCCAAGCAGGTTGGCCTTCCCACCAGCCCCGGGCTCCGCCGCACGCTGGGACTGCGCTGCCAGGAACTCGCCGCCATTGCCGGGGCCGGCATCGACTACTTACACCTGCATGGAGCGCGGCAGGGAGACCCGCCGTAGCCCCACCGCTGTCGACTTCCTCGGCTGCGTGCTGCACCTTGGGGGCGATAGTGAGCACCTGCGCCACCTGGCTGCCCGGGTCGCCCGAAACACCCCCGAGCTGCGCACCACGCCCAGCCCCGCGGGGCGCGTCAGGCTTCTGCCGGAGACCCTGCGGCCGAGCCCGCCTACGCCATGGTTCCTTTCGACATGCTCGGCACCCCACACGCCCCCTGAATCCGCCGACCAGAACACCGGCCCGGACCGGCAAAGCCAGGCGGGCGACAGGAACGGCGCGTCACGGCGCGGGGCGGCTGAGTGAATGCCTATTGCTTGTACGGATCGTCGTCTGGAAGCCAGGCGTCGAAGTCGTGAATGCCGAGGTCGCCGAGGCCGTCCGTCAGGGCGTCGACGGTGTTCAGCACAGCAGGGCGCCTCTCAC
Source organism: Streptomyces sp. NPDC020192 (assembly GCF_044388685.1). Classification (NCBI taxonomy): domain Bacteria; kingdom Bacillati; phylum Actinomycetota; class Actinomycetes; order Kitasatosporales; family Streptomycetaceae; genus Streptomyces; species Streptomyces sp. NPDC020192. Next base: position 6,800 of record NZ_JBIRXG010000033.1, read on the forward strand.
TGCGTCGCCACACCAGGGACCAGGTCCAGTAGACCTTCGGCTCGACCACGGGACGGGCTACCAGTTCGGGCGGGAGCGGGGTGGTCTGGGCCTTCGGTGAATTGAGGATCGGTCGGCGTGATCGTCGCACGTGGTCGAAGAACGCCGGCCCTGTGATGCCGCCGTCGGAAATGCGCGCCGCACGGGCGCCGGTGTCGCGGGCAAGTTGCTCGGCGTAGGCGTTCCAGGAGAGCCATGTGGTCGCATCGTCGTCCAGAAGAACAACGACGTCCCGGGCACGGACCTCAGCTGCGTCACGGCCGACGCAGACCGCGTACAGGCGGTCGGCGCCGATGAGCCGGGAGCTGAGACCCCGTGCGTCCAGGTCCTCCCGGCGGACCCAGCAGACCGCGAGGTCGAGGCTGCCGTCCGCGACCCGCGCGGCTTGCGTGTGCGAGGGCGCGACCCAGGCATCGACGTGCACACGCGCCACGGCCGAGGTCCGCGCGGTGAGGTCCGCGGGCAGCCAGCTGACGTAGCCGAGCCGGACAGGCTCCGAGCCGGCGATCCTCGCCGCGCGGTGACGGAGGGCGTCGGCGCTGTCCAGAAGGGCGCGGGCGTCCGGGAGGAGCGCCGCTCCAGCCGGTGTGAGGGTGACCGAGCGACGGTCCCGGTCGAACAGACGCACCCCGAGGTCGCGCTCCAGCGCCTTGATCTGCTGGGACAAGGACGGACCGGCGATCAGGAGTCGGCTCGCGGCCCGGCCGAAGTTCAGTTCCTCGGCCACCGCGAGGAAGAGGTCGTACTCGACGACTTCCACGTCCAAACCCGCGTCCTGTGCCTGCTGTTCGGTCATTCCGGCGCTGCCGACCTCCGGGTCGGTGAAGACGACTTGGGGCAGCCCGATGTGTCCGGCGGCGGAAGAAGGCAGTTGGGCGGAGCCTTGTGCACGTGCCGCGATCACCTCTCCGGCGATCCGGGCCTGGTACTTGCCCATGTGCGTCAGCAGTGCGCGGCCGCACACGTCACCGATGGCGTACAGCCAGCTGCCGGTCACCTCCCGCACGCACTGGTGGTCGTCGACAGGGAGGTAGCCGCCGGGGCGGAGGCCGACGGTGTCGTGACCGATGTCCTCGGTGTTCGGGATGCGCCCGGTGGCCACGACCAGCTCATCGGCGACCATGAGCGTGCCGTCGTCGAGCGTCAGGCTGATTTCCCCGCCGTGGATGTGACCCTGCCCGGTGTCACGGGGATCGACCCGCCTGACCAGAGACAGGGTGCGCCCCGAGTACAGATGCACGCCACTGTCCTGCAAGGCCTGGCCGACAAGTGTGCCTGCGAAGGGTTCCTGCCGGGCCAGCAGCCGATCGCCGCGGTATACGATCGACACCGCGCTCGCGCCCAGCCCGCGCAGCCAGGTGGCCGCCTCACAGGCGACCACGCCGCCGCCCAGGACGACCACCCGATCCGGCACCTCACGCATCGTGGTCACGTCGCGCGACGTCCATGGCAGGGCCGCACGCAACCCGGGAGCGTCCGGTACGGCCGGGCGGGAGCCCGTGTCGATGACCACGGCGTGGCCGGCCGTGAGTGTCCTGGCCGAACCGTCCGGGCGGTGCACACTCACCGTGCGCTCGCCCATCAGCCGTCCGTAACCGCGGACGACGTCGATACCGGTGGAAAGGGCCCAGGATATCTGCGAGCCGTCGTCGAGTTGATTGATCACACGGTCACGCCGGGCGAGAACCCCGGCGGCCTCCAGGCGGGCTGACACTCCCGGCAGATGCGCGGCCGCGTCCACGACCTCGACCGGCCGCAGCAGTGCCTTGCTGGGCATGCAGGCCCAGTACGAGCATTCGCCCCCGAGCAGGCTGTTCTCGACAAGCACCGAGGACAGGCCGGAGAACTGGCTTGCATATTGGGCGGCGTTCTCACCGGCAGCGGCACCGCCCAGAACGATCACATCCCACGCTGAGCGGTCTGGATCCACAGTCGCGGTCATGCCGATTCCTCCCATCACCGCTCAGTGCCCTCCGCCTGCCTGTCACGCCGACAGCGGGCGGCGACTCATCGACCGCCGGGCTCCGGAACGAGCAACCCCACACCGGTTCGCGTCGAGTCATCCGAGCCGACGTCGAGTCGCCCGGTCTGCTCTCGCCCGCGGAGGCGCGCACCAGAGCGGCCAGTTCAGATCACGGTGCCCGATCTCCTCCTCGTACCGCCCGTGCGCCTGTTCCGCACGTACGAGGGCCTGGGGCTGCTCGCCGGCCGAACTCATGTCACGGAGATCGGCTTCTCTCCCGTCAGCTGCCTGCCAGGGGCACAGCGGCATCACCGACCTGGAAGCCGCTCGGTGATTTCCTGCAGCATCCAGCCGTTGCCGTCCGGGTCCGCGAACGAGGCGAACGACGCGTAACTGCGCCGCTCGGGATCCGGACCGGGCACCCGGTCCTTGTTGCCTGCGTGGTGGAACACTCCGCCTGAGTCGTGGAAGGCCTCACTTACCTCAACCCCGTTCCGTGCCAGCTCCGCTCGTGCCGCCTCGATGTCCGAGACCACGAGATACAGGCCCTCCGCAGATCCCGGCACGGCCGAACTGACCCCGTTGCCGAAGATCACTGAGCAAGGGGAACCCGGCGGTGTCAGTTGCACCACGCGGAAGCCGTCACCGGCGACGAAGTCGGCATCCAGCCGCCAACCCAGCGACTTGTAGAAGCCCTTCGAGCGGTCGACGTCGGAGACCGGGATCACCACGACTTCGAGCTTCATGTCCATGGTGGAGTCCTCCTGCCCTTCCGGCAGTTGTGCACCTCGCCGATCGCCACGACTCCCGCGCTCTGGCACGCAGGGGTGCGCCTGTGAAACACCTGGTGAGGGTTGTTTGAGCGCCGCAGCAGTGTTGTTGTGGAAGCCCTGCCATCGGGTGGAAGAGAGACTGCGCATGCGCAACCAGGCCCGAGACCACTGCAGGCCGGCCGCCACCGGCGCGCCGGCTTTCGCACCGGGTTGGCGGATACAGCGCACCGAAGAGACCCCTCCACGATACTGCTCAGCCACAGCAGCGCCACTCTTTCCTCGAAGCAACGTCGGGCGTACCCGGTCATGGGCGTCGTTGAGCGCGTACTCGACGAGGGGCACACCCAACTCGTCGACCCGGGCATTCGCGGCGTGGGCGCCGCGGACTCTGGCGGGCGGCGGAGCGCGCGGTGAGGACGAGGACATGGGTCTGCGACTCCGGATCCGCGGTGATCCGACGGGCGGCCTCGGCGCGGTCCATACGGGGCATACGTATGTCTTCCTCAACCCCATCGCCGCCGAGTCCCTCCTGGACCGGCTGATCAACACCAGCCACCAGGTGATCACGAGCGGCCCCAGCTACTGGCTCAACAAGCCGCCCAAGGACCCCACGGACAAGCCCTCCCGCCTAGGTGTCCTTACCGCGTGAGAGGCTGCCGACTACACCACGAGATGGATCGGAGAGCTGGCGGGATGGGTTTCGAGGGCGAAGTCTGGCGACTGATGCGGCAAGACAAGCTGCTCGGCGAGATCACGATCGACGAGGCCGACTTTCCGTGGCTGAATGGGCGCTTTCTTCCAACGCGGGCCTTCGCAGAGGTGAAGCCGTGGTTCGACGCGTCGCTGGCTCTGATGGAGGCGGAGGAGTACGAGCGGTTCGACGACTCCTATGACCGGATCGCGGGCGCCTTGTCGCTGGTGGCCCCGTCAGGACCGGTCGCGGAGTTCCTCCTGCACATCGACGACGGCCATGCTTGGTTCAGGTGGAGTGACGAACCGTTCGATGGATCCTGAGCCCGTCAGGTCCTGGAGAATTGCGTGACCACAGCCCCTGGGGAATTGCGCCGTCGTCGACAGTCCGCGACCCGGGTGCCCTCGCCCGCCAGCTCTCGGGCAGCGCACGTGAGACGGCACGGCGAACCCAGCCAGGTCACGGCGACGATGGTGGCGCTGTAGCCTTCGTCTGGTTGCATGTCACCGATCGTCTGCCATAACCGCAGTGCCCGCCCGCGGTGCCGGCGCGCTAGGTCGTGGACGCCGGCGGCGGCGTCCAGGTCGCCGATCAGTTGCCAGCACGCGGCCTCGTCCTGGCGGTCGCGGTGCCGGTGGAACAGGTCCGCCGCGCGTTCCAACACTGGGCGGCCGGCTCTACCGCCGGTGGGCAAGACTCCCGCCATCACCCGTGTCGACCAGGTCGTGCGGCCGATCGACGCTTACCTTCCCACTGTAGAACAGAGCCGGACCGTGGAACGCGCCGCCTGTGTGTCGAGCATCAAGTGCTTGAAGCGGTTCGGCATCTCACAGGCGCCCGGCCCGGACCCGGCAACGGGTGAGACCGCACGGCGCGATGTGCGATCGCAGCTCTACGGCTACTTCGTCCCGGACCAGGCAGCGACCAAGGGGTACGACGCCGTCGTCATGCCCCAGTCCCGGACACGGATGCCGGATTCGGTTCGGCGGGTCTACTTCGGCCGAGAGGACACCGGCGCCGTGGTCACGTTCTTCCAGGGCAAGGCCGTGCCCAGGGGAGGTTGCCTGAAGGAAGGTCTCGACGCCGTTGGTGGATCGCTCCTCCTGGGAGCAGATGCGTTGGCGATGCCGGGCGGGGGCCCCAAGGAACCAGTGCGCGATCCGCGCGTTGTAGACGCCGACCACCAATGGAGTGCCTGCATGAAGGCGCACGGGTTCGTGTACGCGACTCCTGCGGATGCCTACACGGACCCGCGTTGGCGCACCCCGGCAATGAGCAGCCACGGCTCCGTGACCCACAGCCGGGCCGAGCTCGCGACCGCCACCACCGACATGGCCTGCAAGCAATCCACGAACTTCATGGGGATCACCGTCGCTGTCCAGAGCGGCTACGACAAGCAGATCGCCGTGGCCGAGGAGATCATCGCGGACAACAAGTCAGGGTGAGCGCCCCAGCGCCCTGTCCGACAGCCCGGCACCAGGCTCCGCGGCACCGGGGCGGGACCCGGGCTCCGGCTCTCTGGCCTTGCCCGACCTGATCCCGCCCGCACCGCCACCCGTGGACTGGCCCAACGTCACGGTCGGCACCTCGCTGTTTGTGCCGCGCAGTCGTGCTGGGTGTGGTGGCGTTTTTGCCAGCGCTCGTGCAGGTGTTGTTGGTGGTCGTACCAGCGTGTGGTGATCGTCGATGGGTGTAGCTCGCGCTGAGGGAAGATCGCTGGTCAGGCCGTGAGGTGGTAGTCGCGCCGGCCGGTGGTGGTGTAGAGGCGTTCGTGTTCTTGGGTGAGGTGATGGCGCCAGTACGTTTCGAAGTCGCCGTTGTGCGCCCGGGGCTTGAGGACGGCTTCGGCTCCGCCAAGGCCCCAGCGGGCTGCGGTGGGTCGCTTGTGCTTGACATGCCGCCGCCTCTCGGCGGCTGGCCCGCGACCGGCATGCCCCGGCCCGAGGACCGACCGCGCCTCACAGCCCGCGCCCCGCGCGACTTTGCCGACCCTTTACAACCTCTGCTGATCCTGTCTCGTCTCTCCGCTCGATCCATCACACAGCCCGCCCGGCCACCCACCGGGCCGGCCGACGAAAGAGAGCGATTCATGCGCCGAACAGTCCTCAGCGCCACGGCAGCCGCGTGCGTCGCCGTGCTGGCGAGCACGGTGCCCGCGTTCGCCCACGGGGCGAGCGCGTCTGCGACACCCCGTCCCTCCGCCACCTCCGCGCCGTCGGCCCGGCCGAGCGCGCCGGCCAGCGCGGAGCCGAGCGCGGTCCCCACCCGGGAGCCGAGCCGGGCGGCCACCCCCGTGCCGACCGTCGCGCCGAGCGAGGGGCGCGGCCAGGTCGGCGTCGTACCGAGTGGTGCTCCCAATACCGGCGTGACCACCGGCTCGAACAGCTCCGGCTCGGATGGCATGCTGATCGGCGGCGGTGCCGCCGGCGCCCTCGCGGTGGGCGGCGCGGCGGTCTTCCTCGTGCGCCGCCGACGGGCGACCGGGGCATGACTCACCTCTCCAGGCGCGCGTTCGTCACCGCGGCGCTGGCTTCGCTGCTCGTGAGCTGTGCCGGCCACAGCGGCGACGGGGCGTCGGCCACCCGCCCCAGCGGCACGCACGTGTCCGCCCGGTCCTCCGCGGACCCGGCGAACGCGCCGTACCCGCTGGGCCGTTCGGTCCCGACGCGGCTGCGGATCCCCGAGATCGGCGTCGACACCCCGGTCATGCGACTCGGGCTGGCGCAGGACGGCAGCGTGCAGGTGCCCCCGATCACCGCGCACGACCAGGCGGGCTGGTACCAGCACTCCCCGACGCCGGGCCAGACGGGTCCGTCGGTGATCCTCGGCCATGTCACGGTCGGCGCCTACGGGGACGGCGTCTTCCGCCACCTCGACCGGCTGCGCCGGGGCGACGGGATCACGGTGCGCCTGGAGAACGGCAGATCGGCCGAGTTCACCGTCACCTCCGTGCGGACCGTCGCCAAGGCGGCCTTTCCGACGAAGGCGGTCTACGGCGACGTCGACCGGCCCGAGCTACGGCTCATCACGTGCGGCGGACCCCGCACCGGCGACGGCTATCTCGACAACGTGATCGTCTTCGCCGCGCTGAGCACCGCGAGCCACTGACCGGTTGCCGCCCGCCCCGATCCCGGGCCGATGGAACGTACGCCGTCGGTCCGGGGTCTTCCCCACGGGTGCCCCGCGCCCCCCGGGCGTGACGAGAGCCCTCACCCCCTATGGAGAGCGTTGAAACGGTCCCGCGAGAAGGCGGCAGCAGAGCTGTTCGCCGCTCTCTACCCGCGCCTGGCTGGCTGGTGCCGCCGCCTGGTCGACGACGACGAGACCGCCCACGAGATCGCATCGGAGGCGTTCACCCGCCTCTGGGCCCGCTGGACGTCCGTGTCAGAGCCCCGAGGTTTCCTCTACGTCACGGCCGCCAACATTGTCCGGGACCACTGGCGCCGCCTGGAGCGTGAGCGCAAGGCCATGCGTCGCGCCACCGTCGAGGCGTCCGTCCGCCCGCCCACCGAGCAGACCGACCCCTCGGTCCGCCTGCTCGTCCAGGCGCTCCCCGAACGACTGCGCATACCGACCCTCCTGCACTACTACGCTGACTTGCCGATCCGGGAGGTGGCCGTGCTGACCGGGCGCAAGGAAGGAACCGTCAAGGCCGACCTGCACGCGGCCCGCGAACTGCTCCGCGCCCACCTGAGGAGAAGCCTTGATCACATACAATGACGACGGTCCGGACTTCGAACCCGACGATCCCCTCGCCGTCATCATGCGGCCGCCCTTCGAGCACCTCGCCCCGCCCGCCGGCCGGTACGAGGAGGTCCGCCGTGGCGCGGCCCGCCGCCGCATCCTGCGCGCAACCGTCGGAGCCGGCGCGATCTGCACCGTCGCTGCCCTCCTCGCCATACCCTTGCTGCGCACCGCCCACCAGGCCCCCGCCTCCCCGACAGTCCCCCTCGCTCCGCCTTCCGCGAGCAGCGCCACGGCCCTACCGACCCCGGCCGAGTCGGCTCCCGTGAGTGGCACCCCTCGCCCCAGCGCCCGCCCCTCGACGGGTACGACGCCCATTCCCACCCGCCCCCCGGCCACGACCGCCGCACCCTCCGCCGCCCCCTCGACAACCCGGACAGAACGCCGGCCCTCGGACCCCACTCCGCGCACGCGCACGGTGGAGCCGTCGACGGACCCAGCGCGCTCCGCGTCCCCTTCCGCCGCCGGCACCCGCCCATGACCCCTGGGACCGGCCACGGGGACGACGGGCATTGACTTCTGTCCAGCTCAGGGCAGCGTTCCAGATGATCTATTCCAAGGGCTGGGGCGAGTTCGAGAGCGGTCGTGGTCGGAGGTGCCCAGGGGACGGCCGATCTGGCGGAATGACCTTTCCGGCCGGTCGTCCAGGCCGTACCGCCGAATCAACGCCTCGGCTTCGCGCGGGTCGATGCGGGCCAGGGCGGCCCGAACCGTGCTGGTGAAGTCCCGTGCGACAGCGACGTGTTCGGGATCGGTCAGGGTATAACCGGGTGCGGGCGGTTCTTCATCGTCTTCAGCAGGTGCGGTACGCGGTTGCCGATGGAGTGCGGCGACTGTCGTTGGTGAGATGCCCAACGCGGCAGCCGCCAGGTTCAGGCTGTCAGCGTCCTCGTCGAGCGCGCGCCGCACGGCGACGGTGCGGCCGATGAGGTCGGTGGTCCGGGTGGCTGAGCGAGTACGCGTCCGCGAGATCGGTGACGACGAGGGGCGGCGCCTGCTGCGGATCGTACGCAGGGGCACCGGGTCGGTGGTGACCTGGCGGCGGGCACAGCTGGTGCTGCTGTCCGCGCAGGGCATGCCCGTGGCGAAGATCGCCGAGGTGACGTTCGCCAGCGCGGACCGAAGCCCTCGATCATGTCCTCATCATGGGCGAGGCTCATGCCCGGCAGGTCCTGGCCGCCTACAAGAAGTACTACAACGCGCATCGGCCCCATCGGCCCCATCGGGCCCGTCGTCAGTTGCCACCCGACTCGGTCCAACAGCCGGCCACCGTGCACGACTTCGATACGCACAAGCTCCTGCGCACCTCGCGTCCTCGGCGACGTCATCAACGAGTACTGGCGTCCTGGACGGCCCATCGGTCGGTTGAGGTGACCCCAGGTCGCCTTCGCGCGCACCGAACGCGTAAGTAGCATGAAGAAACCCCGCCAGGGACTACCTGGCGGGGTTTCGACTTCATCGATCTGTCGAGATCACTCTTGGCTCAAGACAGCTCGCAGGTAGGCGATCAGATCACCGGTCGGCACCTCGACCCAGGCGGCCTCAGGCACCCCGACACGCCTGACCTCATAACGTTCCCCGTCCAGCTCATGCACCAGAACCTGACGGCTCGTTCCGTCCAAGGGATCCACCTGCAGGCGGACGGCACCGTGCGTGATCGTCGGGAACATGTTCTGCAGTACCTCATCCGCATGAAGGCGGCGCAGAAGGTTCCACTGTCGCCGGTGGAAGTCGAACGAAAGGAGGTCGTACCACTGCAACGAGGTGGGCTCTCCACTTTCGATCGCCCGGGCGAATTCTTCGAGCTCCATGAACTCGAATCTCTCCTTCAACTCGTCCAGCGGTATGCCTTCCCGCCATGCAGCGACCGCCTCCACAAGCAATCCAAGATCCCCCGTCGAGCCGATCTCCCAGGCGTACCCGGGGATGTGAACATGCAGCCGGAACAGACGTTCCTCGGCCGCAGGATCGACCAACAGGAAACCCCTCGCTGTTTCGATACTGATGACCCCGGTGAGCCAAGGCGACAGCCCGATGTCGCATCCGCGTAGCTCCGCTGCCTCTCTCATGGCTGCCGCAAGGCCGCCCGAAGCGGTCACGTCCGGGTACAGGTCTGTCCGGTGGATGCCCATATTCATTCGATTCCTCAGCAGTGACAGTAGCCGATGACAGAACCTTTCACGGGGTCAGGTTTCCCCAGCACTGACAGATCCGGCATATCCATCGGAGGGTCCAGCCGCATGGTGCCACCGGGACCCGAGGAACAATAGAACTTCACCGAACTCCACGGGCGTTGACCATGGGCGACAGCTCTCGCGATCACGGACATCTCATAGTCCGTGTGCCCGCTTGGCGGCCGCGTCTGTGGAGGCGACCTTGTCGGGGTAGGCCTTCTGCACGGGCGCCAACTGGGCCTGGATCACGATGAGTTGCTTCTCGCGCCCACCTGAGCCGTGGTGATGCCGGACTTGGCCTTGTCGAACTGGGTGTCGATGCAGGTCACCTGTCGCTCGTGACCCGTCCGGAAGTGATCAGCGGGCTCATTCTGCAAGCAGCCGCGAAGAGCTGACATGTGCACGCGTGCTCGGAGGGAACCGATGCTCTTCTCCCCGGCCGAGGCGTCCAGCGCGGCGGCGGACGAGCGGTTGATCGCGACGCTGGTGGACGGGGCCCGTTCGGCCGGCAGGACGACCCTCACGACGATCGCCCGCTTCACACCCGTAAGGCCGGCTTCCCGCTGGGGTCTTCCCGCGCGGAGGGCGAGGTAACTACTTCTCCTTGGGGGGTAGTTCCGGCCGTCTTCGGTCGGGTCGCCGGTCCACCGGGCGCGCGGGCGGGATCGCGCCGCCGGTGAAGTCGCGGGGACCGGTCCACAGGGCGGGTACGGCGTCGCAGCGGCGGCACAGCTCGTAGGCGATCGCCTCGTAGTTGACCCGCCAGCCCTGGAAATGCGGCCAGGCCTCCTTCGACGGGCGTTCGGCCCGGAAGCCGGCCGCCTCCAGCATCGCCACCGCCGCGTCGAACTCGTCGAAGGTGAGCCGGATGGGCGCGTCCGGCGAGGGGTCGGCGTCGAAGGGCATGCGCAGCGCGCGGGCGATGTCGCGCAGGGCGGTGAAGCCCGCCCTCAGCACCAGGCGGGCCTCCGGCGGCGCGTGCCGGGGAGCGAGGGCGAGCTGGAGGGCGGCCGCGTCCAGCACGGCGATGAGCCCGACCAGCCAGCTGCGGTGCGGACGCGGCGATCGGAAGGTCAGCAGGATGGGATAGGTGGAGTGGCTCTCGCCCATGTCGGAGGCGAGGCGTTCCCAGGCGCGGTACAGCTCGGGCAGCGCGGTCTCGGTGTCGACCAGCCACTGCCGGGCGAGGATCTCCGGTCCCCAGGCGGGCTCGCCGGCCCGTGCCTGGAGCAGGGTGACCTCCAGTTCGCGACGGTTGTAGGCGGCGTAGAGCGTGGGCAGGTAGGCGATCTGGAGGGCGATCAGGACCGGTCCGGTGGCCGCCGCGACGAAGTCGAGAGCGGAGAGGCGCAGCCGGGAGCCACTGGCGAAACCGAGCGTGAACAGGCTGGAGCCGGCCTCCCGGAACGCGGTGGTCCAGGACAGCGGGGACAGCGCGTACAGCAGCAGCCCGAAGCCGAGCAGGGCTCCGCACAGCCAGGTGGCGAGCATGCCGATGAGCATGAGCGGGGCCAACCAGGTCTGGGCCCGGTCGATGGCGGCGTACCCGCCGCGCGGGGCGGTGAGCCGGAGCGTTCGGCGCAACACCCACCAGAGGCGGAAGACGAGTGCGGAGTGCAGGCCTCTTGGAACCACCAGGGTGCGCAGGATACTGCTCAGCACCACGACAAGGGCCAGCGCTCCGGCCACGCCGGAGATCCATTCCATGGACTCATTCTCGCGCCCGCTCGGCGGAGCCGCTGCCGTCCGGCCACAGGAGCCGGCATCGCCGTCACAGCGCCGCGCAGACCGGTCTCGACGTCGCCGAATACCGCTGGGGACAGCCGCATCCCCCGGCAGTGACATGTGGTCGGCCATGTGATGTTCGGCGTTTGAGGTTTCAGTGGTTCGACCGTTCGGTTTGCCGGTCGGCGACTGACTGTGACCGCGCAGCTCGTGTTGCGTAGCTACCGGTGCTGGGTGATCCCGCAGGCGGCCGTGCGTGCGGCCGCCTGCGGCGCACAGTGGGTCGACACCACCACCAGCCACCGCACCGGCCGCGCTCAGAGCCTGCTCGCGTCCGCCCTGGCCGCCCGCCCGTTCTTGAAGGTCTCCACCATGGTCGGGTCCGCTACTTCACCGCGGCCACCGGCATCGCCGCCGTGAGGGCAGGAGTTCCGGCTCCTGGCCTGCGGGGAGGTCCTGACCGCGATCTTCGCCTAGCACCAGGTGTGGCACGGCGTGGATCCCGGCGACCTGCTGTCCTGCGACGACGTGGCCGCGCACGGTGTCTTCCGCACCTTGGCCAAGATCACCTACCACCTGGGGCGCGCCCTTGAGGCCACGCCCGGCCTCGGGGTCAACCGGGGCTTGCTGCGCTGAGTCTTCAGCAAACTCGGCCGCCGCACCCTGCTGTGAGCACTCCCGCTCCCGCCCGCCGTGTCCGCTCCTTCGGTACCGACCCGACTGCCGCATCCCGTGAACGACATGTCCCCTGACGTCACTGTCCTGCTCGATCCCGGCGATGATGCCGTCATCACCCGCGCGGCGCTCGCCGCGCACGACCCGGCGGCCGGCCACATCACCCTCCGCCCCACGTCGGGCACGACCAGCGACCGTTACTTTGCCCATGACCGCCTCGCCGCGCTGGGTAAACCGGCGCATCGAGTGCGGCACGTCGTAGCCTCGCCGAGTGACAAACTCCCCGATCGTCGATGATCTCGTACGTGCATCCGCAGTTATGGGCGGCATGATCGACCGTATAGCCGGTGATCAGTGGACGGCTCCGACCCCGTGCACGGAGTGGAGCGTGCGAGATGTGGTCAGCCACCTCGTCGAGGTGAACCTCGTATTCGTAGCGATGTTCGAGGAGGGCCCGATGCCCGACCGTGCGGCCGACTGTCTCGGCGCCGATCCGGCCGGGGCCCACCGCCGATCCGCCGCGGCGCTGCTGGCCGCCGCCGTCCTTCCAGAGGCTCTGGAGCGAAGCAGCTCGTCGTGGGTGGATGTTGCCGCCGGCGCCGTGCGGCTGCAGTGGCGCGTCGCGGATCTGATCGTGCATGGATGGGACCTCGCCCAGGCCACCGGCGTTGCGGCAGAATGGCCCGACTACCTCGTCGAGCAGTCGCTTGCGTTCGCTCGGGCCCAGCTGCCCGCCCCATCGCGCGCCGGACGCTTCGCCGATCCACAACCGATCCGAGACGACGCACCCGCGCTCGAACGGCTGGTCGCGTTCACCGGCCTTCCGGTCCCGTGGACGCCGTGAACGCGGTCGTGGAACGGCCTCTGCCGTTTCCCGGGTGGGCTGCTCGACGAACCGCGTGATCAGAGTGGAGCGAGGATCATGAGGACCTCGCCGCAGGTGTCCTCGGGCGCGAGACGGAGCGCTCCGGGCCAGCGGCCGGCCTCTCGCCAGCCCAGCCTCTCGTAGAACGCTTCCAGCCTTTCTCCTCCCCGCGCCGCGAGGTGGAGTTGTTCGAGTTCCAGCTCGTCGCGGTCGATTGGGCTTCGAGGTCGGCGATGCGTTCGTCGGCGAAGTGGACGTTGCTGTGGGCCGCGGCCAGCCGGTCGGTCTCTCGCCGGTTCTCCTGCCCCAGCTCGCGGACATCGTCCTCGGTCCACTCCGTCTGCAAGTCGCAGATCTGGCCGAGGAGTTCGGCCCGGCGCGCAGGCCGCCGGTCCGGCGCCGTTCACGGCAGTACCCCAGTGGCCGACGTACTTGTGGCACTACGCGCGCAGGATCCGACACCGCCACCGGTGAGCGCCGCGCTCGGGCACCGGTGCGCACCCGTCCTTGGATTGCGTACGGAGGCGCGCACCGGGAGCGGTTGGTGAAGGGCATCGTGCGCACCGGGGATGGCGATTTTTGACAAAGGCTCTGGCCACAGTTCCGTGAAAGCGCAGGTCAGGGACGGGAAGACACCATCCGTCCTTCGGTGTCCGTACCGTTGCGATCAATGCGCTCGGGGACGTAGGGACAGTGGTCGGCTGTCCTGTGATGATCGACGGCTCGCCCGGTTCACGCCTGGAACTCGGTGAGATCGATCGAGTGAACGCGCAGCGGGTAGCCATACACCGGGTGTGCCGTCTCCCGCTCGGGCACCATGCCGAGCTTGCGGATGACGTTCTCGGAGGCGTTGTCCCCCACCCGGTTGATGCTGATGACACGGTCCAGGCCGCGGTCCTGGAGCGCGAACTCCAGCGTGGCGTGCGCGGCTTCGGAGGCGTATCCCTGGCCCCAGAACTGTGAGCCGAGCCGCCAGCTGATCGCCACGGCGGGCATCACCTCCGGCAGGAACTCGGGCACGGACAGTCCTGTGAAGCCGATCAGTTCGCCCGAGGCCAGCAACTCGACGGCGAAGAGTCCGAAGCCCTCCTCGTCCCACTCCTCCTTCCATCGCTCGATGGCCTCGGCCGTGTGGTCCAGGTCGCGCACCGAGCCGTCGTCGATCCAGCGCATAACCCGTGGGTCCGCGTTGATGTCCGCCATCGGCGCGAGATCGTCGTCGTGCCAGCTACGGAGGAGGAGACGGGGTGTGCGGATCTCGGTCATGCGCCCATCCTGCCGGAGGCGAGCGCCTCGTCGGTAATCCGGCGCTCGCCCGGTATGCCCCCGGTGGCCACAGTCGCTGACCCGGCCGACCTTGATCCTCAGGGCTGGAGAAGGGTTGAATCGCCGGATGGCTGAGACTGACTTTGACCTGGGAGTCGTGACGGCGCCATCAGGAGTCCTTGTGCTGGGGATGGCGTCGTGGATCGATCATTGGTCGCAGCTCGGCCAACCACTGTCCGAGCGTGCAAGTGCCGTGGCGTCGATCGGCGGCGGACACGTCCAGGACTGGATGTGTGAATTGGTCGCGGTTCCCGCTGCGGATGACAAAGCGTTGATGGTGCGGGCCGGCACGACGACGTCGCCCTTCGACGGCGGACCGACGATTGCGGTCCTTGAGATCGATCTCGGCCTGCCATGGGCCGGTACCGCAGGGAACGAACCGATCATTCTCGGCGATCTGCCGGTCGACCGGTGCGGCATGGTGCTCGGTGACGCGGTCGCCCTGGACTCCTGGACAGGAGACAGCCACCCGTCAACCGACGGCCTTGCCGACGTCACATACTGGGGCGGCTACGCGGAGGCCGCCCACCTTCAGTACGGCGGAGAGCTGATCCCGCAACACGGCAGCCACGTGCGAGGGTGGCTCGACCTGCCTCCCGACGACGCCGAGAAGATTGTCGACGCCCTCAAAGCCTGGGAAGGTGACCAGCAGGGCCGGGGCGTCATGGTTGCGGTCGATGAGCACACCGACTTCCACCGCTTCAACCGCGCGAGTTGGACCCACCCGCTTCGGATCGGCGCCATCGAGGTCGCCGGCTGCCCGGTTCTGGGGATCAACTGGGACAACGGCGACCACTCAATGAGACATCGTGGCGAACGCCGCTTCGGGCAGGTCTACCCCGTGACTCTTCAGCCCAGCCCGGAAGGCCAGACAATGATGCGCTGGACGATCCCGCCTCACGCTCCCGTTTGCGACGGCCCAGACTGATCAGCAGAGCACCAACGACAACTCATGGTGACCTAGGCCGGAGGCCCCGGAGAATACGCGACACCGCAACATGCGAGCTCACCAGTCGTACGGGCCCTTTCGGTTGCTCGGGCGAAATCAGTTGGCAGGCTTGCCGAACCAGCGGGAGAGGTGGTCGTCCAGGTCCTGCTGATCGTCGCCGATCCAGGCGATGTGGCCGTCGGGGCGTAGCAGGACGCAGGGAACATCCAGTGCCGCAGTGGGGCCCGCGAGGTAGTCGACGCGGTCTGACCAGCCGCCGACGGTCAGGCGTTCGGTGCGGTCCAGGAGCAGGCCGCGGCCACGATGCAGCAGACCGTAGAGGTGGCCGTGTTTCATGTCGATATCGGGCAGGCGGCGGCCGAGCAGGTCGGGGCCTTCGCCGAAGTCGTAGCGGATGCCGATCGCGGTGATCTTCTCGATGAGATAGCGGTTCACCTCGTCGAAGTCCATCAGCTCGGTGAGCAGCCTGCGCACGGCCTGCGGGCCCGGTTCGGCGGAGTGCAGTTCCATCTGGGCGCGGGTGTTGTCCAGCACGTCCTCGGCGACCGGATGACGTTCGGCCTGGTAGGTGTCCAGCAGTGTTTCCGGCGCCCAGCCGCGGATTTGTGCGGCCAGTTTCCAGCCGAGGTTGAATGCGTCCTGAACGCCCAGGTTGAGGCCCTGTCCGCCGGTGGGTGGGTGGATGTGTGCCGCATCGCCGGCCAGCAGCACCCGCCCGACCCGATAGCGTTCGGCTAGCCGGGTGGCATCCCCGAAGCGGGACAACCAGCGCGGGGAGTGCACGCCGAAATCGGTTCCGGCGACGGTGCGCAGCTGTTGTTTGAAATCCTCGAGGGTGGGTGGTTCCGCGCGATCGCTGACTCCGGCGGCGGGGACTACGACGCTATATGCCCCCTTGCCGAAGGGCCTGAGCCAGAACCGATTGTTGGTCTCGCCGATTTCGGTCACCTTGGCGGCGATCTCCTCCTGCGGCACACCCACTTCCATCTCGCCCATCAGCGTCTCGGTCCGCGAGGGCTCGCCGGGGAAGCCGACGCCGAGCAGTTTGCGCACCGTACTGCGCCCGCCGTCACAGCCGACGAGATAGCGCGAACGCAGCTGTTCGCCGTCGGTCAGCTCGACCGTTACACCCTCGTCGTCCTGCTCGAAATCGGCCACCGCACAACCGCGCCGGACCTGCGCACCCAGTTGGGTCGCATGTTCTTCAAGCAGGTGAACTATGACCGGCTGCGGGATGCCCAGCAGATAGGCGTGCGCGGAATCCAGGCCCTGGGGCGCGGGTTTGTTGATGCCGGCGAAGAATCCGCCGGCCGGACGCTGTCTTCCGTGTTCGCGAATGCGATCCAGCAGTCCGCGCATGGCCATCAGCTCGAGACTGCGAATGTGCAGACCGACGATGCGGACGAACGACACGGGCTCGGTTTCCTTCTCGAGAACGAGTACCCGCACCTTGTGCAGCCGCAGTTCGGCGGCCAGCATTGCGCCAGTTGGCCCGCACCCGGCAATGATCACGTCGAACATGAGGGGCGCGCGATCGGCGCCGGAGGCCGACGACCGGAGTCCGGGGACGTCGCCCACGGTGAAGTCGCGCTCGACCGTACCGTTCGACGACGGTTCGGCGGTGAACTGCGGAGAGTGCATAGGTGTTGCCTTTCGGGAGTGCCTTGTTGTGGAGGCGCTCCCGGCGACACCTACGTCAATCGCCGGCCGTGACGGGAAGGGGGAGCACCCACGTCGATACAGCGTTCATGGGTCTCACCTCCTCGGGCGGTGTCACGGTCCACTGCAAGCTACAAGCCCGAGCATCACCCCGTCCAATCCTTTTCCAGCCACGTGATCACGACTCCGAACGGGCCCGTGCGGTTGCGGGGCGAATCCGGCGTGGCGTCCCGACTGGTCCCGGTCCCGGTGCCGGTCGACGATCTGATCCTCGCCGCACCGAGGCGGCCCGGATCTCGGAAGGCGTTGCGCGCTGGAACCGGATGCGCTTGACGAGCACGAGCAGCTGCGCGAGGCCCACGAGCAGAGTGACCGGCCGCCCCGCGCGGCTACTTTGCACCGTGGGTCAGAGATGGGAGTCCGGGGCCGTTCCACGTCGTCGCCTGACGGTCTGACAGGCTGGGCCGTACGGCACCAAGGGGAACCTCCGCGAGCCGGGGGTGCCCCCTCTGCGTGAGGAAACCACCATGATCACTGCTGAGCCCACCCTGGCGCCGGAGACCGGCGAGTACGGCTACCTCCTCGCGCTCGGCGAGGACTACGCATGGCCGCCCCAGTGGCCATACGGCTGGCGGTGCGGGCCCATCGGCAGCGACACGGCGCACATCCTCACCGACACCGACACCGACACCGACACCGACACCGGCACCGGCACCATCACCGTCCAAACCCACGACGCCCCGCCCCCACCCGAGACCGAGCCGGCCTGGGGGCCTGCGGAAGAAATCAGCCTGCACGCCACCGAGGACGCCCCCGTCATCTACATCCTGGGTAGCGGAGACCTCGAAGAAGCCGAACCCGAAGACGGCCCGCTCGCGGTGAACGTCACCTGATGCAACTCTGGGCCGCCCCCCAGCAGCCGCCGGTGCACCCGCAGCTGACCGGATCCGACCTCACCCGGCGCCGCGCCTACAAGGAGGCCTTCGACCAGAGCGCCGACGCCTGGCAGCAGTAGCGCGCGCCGACCGGGACATGAATACGCCGAATGTCCGAGCGGCCCGTGCCATCTGCCCGGCGTCCTGACCATCCTCGGCTATCACAGCGAGCCTGCTGCTGTCATCGGCTGGCGCCCTGGGGCCACAGCACCCGCACCGGGACACCGGTCCGCTCGGCGTACGCCACCACGTCCGCCGTGCCCTCCGTACCCCGGGCCGGTTTCCCGCCACGCGGCGATCAGCTCATCCACTACGCGCAGGCACCGGGTGCCGCAGCGGTGGGGGCTCGTTGAGCCGTGGCGCTCGCCGCCCTCGAGGACGGACCGCAGACGGTCCAGCAGGCCCTGGACGAACGGGAAACCCTGCACGAGGAGGCGGCTACACCCATGACCCACGAGGCCCTCCTCATCGCACGAGGCATCGCCCGCCACGACGCGGACAGCGCGGTGACCGCCCACCGCTCGATCCAGCGCCGAGGCGACGTCCACCTGAGCGTCATCTCCAGCCTGTGCCTGACGCACATCGCCGACGACCCCCGGCGGTGGCTGACCGAGGCCATGCGCAGCGCCCACGACTTGGGCCTCGAAGGCCCCTTCCGCTGTGCCGCCACCCGTGCGTCACAGCTACGAGCTCTACAACTCCATCGCGACGATGGAGAGCAGCGATGCCGTCATCAGCCTGCGGGGACTGAGCGAGTAGATCCACAAGGTCCTGGCCGAGGCCGCCAGCGCCTGGGGCGTGACGGTCTCCTGGTTCGACATGCGGGCCGGTCACGACCGCGACCGCAGCAAGGACTCGCCCGACCCCACAACCACCCGCCAATCCGGGCGTGACCAGCATCGTCGTCGACAGGAGGATCGTCGTGAGCGCGAGCAACGGAGACAGCTACTCCGCCCCGGGCAACCAGGGCAACCTCGGACAGGGACCGCACCACCAGCACCAGATGACCATCGGCGCCCCGGCGAATCAGCCCAGCGCCCAGGACATTGCAGTCGCGATCGTCACCCTCGTACGAAGCCAGGCCGCCAGCGGTGCGCTGTGGGATGCGTCGCAAGCTGTCGCCAGCGCGCAGGAGCTCGAGAGCGTGGTCGCCGCCCCTGAAGCCGTCCCCGGGCAGCGCGAGCGGTTCCACCAGGCCGCGGCGCGGCTGCTGGCAGCGGTGGGCACAACCTCGGCGTCGGCCGCCACCGTGAACAGCCTCATCGAAAACATTCGGCACACAGTCGGCTGGTAGCCGAGCGATCCCAAGAACTGCGCATCAGAGCCGTACGCCCAAGCGTCTATCCGGACGCTTCTGCGAATGCTTCCTTTCGGCGGACCCAGGCCCCGCGGCGGCACTTCGTCGAGCAGAACAGCGCATTGCTGCGATGGTCCACCCCGGCCACCCAGCACCTCGCACACCGGGCACAACCGCAGCCCCTCACCCCGGAGCTCGCCCGCCGCCCGCGCACAGGAGACGATCCCGCCCACCGCCGCCAGGAAGATAAGTACCCGCAGTCACGGCCACAGCGGCTCGCACCAGGAAGTCATTGCCGCGTCCCCCGAGCTCCTCCGCCATGCTCGGCCCGCACCAGACATCGGCCTCCGCCGAACAAGCGAAACTCCGGCCCTCCCGCCGTAGGTCCCCGATTCGGCTCCTGGTGGGGACGTGGCAGGATCGTCCCATGGCACACTCCTGGCCCAGCCACCTCGACGTCGGAGCGGTCCGCTTCGCCCGTCCGACCGCGAAGTACGACGAGGTCCTCGTCTTCTACCGTGACGTCCTCGGCCTGCCGGTGCTCGCCCAATGGCGCGGCCACCAGGGCTACGACGGCGTCGTCCTCGGCCTGCCAGGCACCCTGGTGCACATGGAACTGCTGCAGCACGGCGACCCACCCCGCATCCCCGAGCCGCACCCGGAGAACCAGTTGGTGCTCTACCTTCGCGGCCCCGAAGCCGTCGCGGTCGCCGCCCGGCGGCTCGCCGAGTTCGGGTACAGCCCGGTTCCCGCCGCGAACCCCTACTGGCCGGAACACGGCGCTGTTCTCTTCGAGGACCCGGACGGCTGGCAGGTCGTACTGGCGCCCTGGGTCTTCGGCGAAGAGCCCCCACCGGCTGGTTGAGTTAAGCGAAGGATCACGGGACCTCGTGCAGCACCGCCCACTGAGGTATCTCAGTCATCATCGGAGATCGGGAACATCTCGGCATAAGGGTCCGGCTCGCCGGTCAAGGGGTCCAGTCCGGCGACGAGTCGGCGGCGCTGCTCGCGCCAGCTGACGAAGGTTCCAGGACGTCCCCAAAGTGACGCGTCACCGAGCGGGCATTTGTCGAACTCCGCGAGCATCATGCGCGTGAGGAACTTGACCATGCCACAGTCGAAGATCGCCCACCGGGACTCGCCATAGGAAACCTGGCGCCGCCATGCCACCACAGGCCACTTGTCCGGGTCCGAGTCGGTCATGAGCCAAGCCAACTCGTTGGCGTTGCAGCCGGAACCCCACGGCAGAACGGTCTCTGGGCGAGCAGATACGCCTGGCGCACCACCCTCCTTCTCCCACACCCAGCGAAGTCCCTCACTCATGGCTCCGATGTGGCAGTCACTGAGACTGGGAACGTTGACAGGCAGTGGCGGAAGGATGACCAACTCCTCGATGTCACCCACACCATAGGTGTCCATGAATGACATGTAGTCGCTCGGCAGCCTCGTACCCAACGCGGCCTCCGCAGCCGTCCAGTCCATACGCTCTTCGCCCCGGTGTTCTGCGGGAACAATTCTGAGCAAGGCCTCTACATCAGGATGAATGGTCATGATTCAGGCTCCTTGAGCGTGGTGGCCGCTCACCCTAACCCGGGCGCCCGGCAGCATCGGCAGGCGAACCGGCCATGACGTGTCGGTCGGTTCATGAGACAGTTGGTCAGCCAGGCCTGGCTGACCAACCCGCTGGGAGCGCCGCTTCCGTCGAAGCCAACTCGCCTGAGAATGACGCCCGCCGACATACTCAGACCGCCTGGCAACCTCGTGGACCAGAGACCCAGCAGTTGCCAGCTGGGATGAGACGGGACAACTCCCGTCTGTTCGTTCACTTGTCGTAGTGCTGATCCCGGTCTCGACCTATGCAGAACGAGGGATCGACATTGCCGGCCTTGATCGAGCCGACATGCTGACCGTGCTGTACAAGCACGGATCCTTCGACGAAGTCGGTGTCCCGGACCCTCCGATCCCTCCCCATTGGCGCAATCGCATGACCGAGGTGTGGGTGCGCCGCGCGCTGGAGTATCAGGTCCGTGGAATGGACCTGCTGCTGTCCGGGAACTCGCCGCTGGGCGAAGTCCTGGCCGCCCTCTCGGCCCCGTCGCTGAACGGGATCGCAGTCTGCCTGATCGACGTCGCCGACCAGGACCGGCGCGACCGACTCGCCGCACGCGACGGCGGCCGATGGGATCAGGCCGCCACCGACGCCTTCTGCGGCTGGGCCGCCTGGCACCGCGGGCACGCCCGCGATCCGCGCTTCCGGCCTGACGTCATCATCGACGGGAGCTGGCCGGAGATGGCCTGGCACCGGTGGGCCACGTGGACCGCCGAGGACCCGCGATGGCGCACCCACCTGATCGACACCACCGGCCAGTCGCTCGCGACATCCGTGAACCGGGTCGAGCGATGGGTCACCGAACAGCGCGAGGCACACCGGTCAGGCCGACTGGCCCTGACCCGAGGCTGGACAGACGAGACACCCCGCCCAACCGACCACGAGGCTTGATCCACTTCTGAAAGACGCCCCCTGGGCTGTCGGGGGAAGGCTGTGTCATGCGTGTCCGCAGGTGCCCTTGCAGTATGTCTTGTTGCGGCGGGTGTCGCCGGCGGCCAACGCGGAGACGAGGACACGGAACGCATTGGTCATGGGGGAGTTGCCGCAGTCGGTGGGGTCGGCGGTGCCGAGTTCTCGTGGGCGATCCACTCGAGGAACTCGTCGGCCAGGGCCTCCAGTGACTTTCCACGGCGCATCACCACGTGCCACGTGTCGAGGTGGTCTCCCGGGTTGTGTGGGTTGAGTGCTCCGCACCGCAGACCTTCGGCGTCGAACTGGCCGCCGAGAAGGACGGCACCGCCCGCACCGGTGTGTGCCCAGACGAGCACTCCCTCGTGCCACAGCACGTCGACGGGTGCGTCCACGCCGAAGTCCTCCGGTTCCGGGGCCGCAGGAGGCCAGGTCGCGACCCGCTCGGAGAGCCGCTCTACGACCGGCCGCCACGCCTCGCCGAGGCCGTACCCTCGTCCAGACCGTGGATGGTGACCGCCTGCGGTTCGGGCCGAACCCGGTGACTGTCCCGGGTTCCATGGCCACCTACGACGAACCAGCCCCCCGGCAGGGGCCGTCGACGCGTGCAGCCCCAGCCGGGCGGCCAGCGTCGTCAGGAGGAGCGGCACGACCAGGAGCAGAAGGCCGGCCACGGTGGCCTCCCCGCCCCGGAGGCGTTACGTCACGCCCTGCTGCGCTCGATGGTGCGGCTCGGCTGATCCTGGTGGGAAGAGCCCGTCTCTGTGGGCCGTCAGTGTGCACTGCGGCCGTGTCCACTTGTGCCTGCCGCCGGGCCGCCGCACCACGCCGGACAATGGCCCTGGTCCGTAGGCGGCCACAGGGGTTCGTACGGCGCAGAAGGGACCGACCGATGGGCACAGTTGGGCGTTTGGACCGTAGGGCTGTGCTGGCCGGCTCGCTCGCGGGCGCCGCGGCCGCCCTTGCGGGGTGCTCATCGACGAGCGCCGCCACGTCGGCGTTCAGCGCTTCGCCCAGTCCGCGCCCGACCACGCCCGCCGCAGCGTTCGCGAGACTGATGGATGGCAATGGGCGCTGGGTGAGCGGAAACCTCCAGCACCCCGACCGGGACCCCGACCGGCGTCAGCTCGTGGCTCAGGAACAGGAGCCCTTTGGGGCGGTTCTGTCGTGCATCGATTCCCGGGTTCCGCCTGAACTTCTCTTCGACACCGGACTGGGTGACCTCTACGTGATGCGCACGGGAGGGCAGGCGGTCGGTCCGGTGGTCACTGGTTCTGTCGAGTACGGCCCGATGACGAGTGGCACCCCGCTCGTCGTCGTCCTGGGGCATCAACGCTGCGGCGCCGTCAAAGCGGCGTACCAGTCCCTGCGTGACGGCAAACCCCTGACCGGCACCCTCCAAGCGATCGTCACGGCTCTGCGGCCGGCGTACGAGCAGGCAGTGAGGGAAGGCGGCGCCGACCCGGTCGAGACGATGGCCCGAGCTCAGGCGAAGCTCACCACGAATGCGCTTCGCTCCAACGCGGACCTCGCCCCATTGGTACGCAAGGGCTCCCTGGCGGTGGTCGGCGCGTACTACTCACTCGACACCGGCAAGGTGGAAGTCCTGGCCGGCCCGCCCTCCTGAACCGCTCGGAGAGACGGACGGGCGTAGGACGGCATCCTGCACTTCGCGCCATCGCAGGTCCCCGGCCCCGCGCCGCCGGACGTACGGGCGAACGCCGGCGAGCCGGACCGCGACCGGTTGACGGCGAGCGCAGCCGACGCAGACTTCCAGGTTGAGAGGGTCGCGGATCAGGCAGTTGGGACACAGCGGCTGACCGTCGGCGTCCCGGGTGGCGGGTTCGCGGACGGCGCCGCAGCGTGCGCAGGGGACGGCCGCGTGCTTGGCGAAGCAGGCCCGGCAGATCCGCCGGCCGTCCAGGAGCTTCGACAGCGCCTTCACTCCGTGGCAGCGCGGGCAAGCCAGCCTCACGACGGGGGCGCCGCCGGTGACGAGTTCGCCGATGAAACGCAGGATCGCAGGAGTGGGGGCTTCGTGCCTGACGCTGGTCAGCAGCTGGGGACGGTCAATCACGGCCTCACCACGGTCATCGTCGCGGGTTGGACGGCCGCACCACGGCCGGCACCGACTTCGACGAGGGGCAGTGGCTCACAGCGGATCCGCGATCACAGGACGCTCCGGCTTGATGTCGGCGAGTTTCTCCCAGAGGTTGCGGTGGAGTGACGAACCACTCTGGACCGGGGCCGGCGATGGCGACGATCGGCTGTGAGTCCCGGTCGACACCGGACTCGGTCAAGGCCCGGCAGCCATTGCGACTGCCGGGCCCTGACCGTCACGACGGAGCTGCTCTTGGCGTCGATGATGACCTGCAGGGCACGCCATCGTCGCCTTGCCTCGCCGCCGTTGACGATCACACCTCATCGACGTTCTCGTGCGTACGGCGCGACCCTGATCCGGTCGATCAGCGGCGCATAGCGGGAGCGGAGCAGTACGCCGGGGAAGGTGTCCGAGGCGTAGGTGGTGCCGTCGAAGTTCGGCAGTTCCTCTGAGCGGAAGGTGACCGTGTTCTGTCCCTTCTCGAGGTGGACCGGGACGGTCAGCTCCCAGAAGTTGTTCTGGTGGAAGGTGTGCGGGAAGCTGACGCGCTGCATCGCGCCGCCGTTGACGGTGATGTCGGCGTGCCGGGCGAGCGGGTCCGGATTGTAGTGGGTGGCCTCGGACTGTTCGGGGTTGGAGTAGCGGATGCGCAGCGCGTACAGGCCCGCCCTGTCCGCGGTGACGGTGAACGTCGCCGTGTTTTCGTTGCCGGGATCGCCGCCGATGCCGGTGATCGCCGTGCCGTCGGTCGCCAGGGACAGCGGGGTCAGCATGGCCGAGCCGCTGAGCTTGGCCTCCTGCGCCTCGTACGTACGCGCCTTCAGCGTGCCGTCAGTGAGCCTGACCGTGAGCCGGTCGACGAACGTGGCGGACGAACCGCCGGTCACCGTCACCTTGTTGATGCCGCCCGAGAGGGAGACGGCCACCTCGTCCTTGCCCTTGGACAGGCGCAGGACGTCGTACCCGTTGACCGAGAGCCGGGCGCCCGTGCCGCCAAGGGTGTCGACCCTGAGGGTCGCCTCGCGGTCGGCGGGGGAGTAGACCCAGAACGTGGCCGTCTGGTTCCTCGCGAGCCGGACCGCGCCCGAGCCGGTCGCGGGGGTCGTGGTGTGCTTCGGCAGGTCGTAAACGGGCCGCGCCCCACCACTCATCCAGGCCAGCTCACCCTCGTAGACCTGGGTGGACGCCGACGCCTCAGGCAAGGACAGCGTGAGGCGGTCGACGATGGCGTCGCCCTTGGTGGCGCGCTTGCCGTCGAGGCTCTTCGCGGCGAGCGTCAGGGTGTGCTTGCCCCTGGTGAGGTGGACCTGGGTGTCGGTGTGGTCCCACACCACCCACTTGTAGCCGAGCGGCAGGTAGAGCTCCTGCTCGCTGTCCGCCTTGCCGTCCACGCGTAGGAAGACATTGGTGGGGCCCTGTTCCTTCACCTTGTCGAAGGTGTTGAGGGAGTTGGCGAAGACGCTCAGGTCGTAGGTGCCGTCCTCGGGCACGTCCACGCTGAAGTCGAGCATGACGTCGGAGCCGGTGCGCAGGCCGCCCACGTCGTAGCCGCCGGAGGTGTAGAACTTCGACACGTCACTCGTCGAGCCCTCCGGGCCGTTCCTGGAGTAGCCGGACCCGGTGTGGGCGGCGTCCTCCGCCTCGCACGATCCCTGCCAGCGCACAGGCGGGGACTGCGTGCCCTTCGCCTTGCCGGCCGGGCTGAGGACGATCTCGTACGCCGATGACTCCTTCAGCTTCGGCAGCGCGCCGTCGTCGAAGTCGACGACTACCTTGCCGTCGTCATCGACCTTCAGGTTCGTCTCCGTGAGCAGCTTCGGGCCGGAGTTGTCGCCGATCTGCCCGCTCCACTCGATCTCCCGCACCCAGGCGTGCACGCGATCCCCGAAGACCTTCTTGGGGACGCCCGTGAAGGTGATGTGGCCCTTCCCGTTGGACCCGCCGAAGAGCAGCCGCGCCTGCTTCTTCTGATTGTCGAGAGTGGCCACGCCCTGCATGGTGTAGTTCTCGCCCGGGAACGGCGGGGTCACCTTCACCGTGTGCCCGCTCATCGAGGCGTACGAGTGCAGCAGCCACCACTGGCCGTTGCCGCGGTTGGACTGCACCGCCGAGTCGGAGAGGTTGCCGTCGATGTTCCAGTAGGCGATGTCGGCATCCACCTTGGACTCCTCGATCGCGGAGACCCACTGGATCATCTGGCCGGGGACCGAGGTGTGGTAGTTGAAGGCGTACTCGTTGATGTTGATCGGGAGCTGGGTGCCTTCCTTGTCGGTGCCCTTGAACAGCTCCTTCTCCCACGCCCGGTACGTGGCGACGCTCTGACGCACCGCCTCCGGGTGGCTCAGCTCGTGCCAAGTGATGACGTCCGGGAGGGTGCCGGCGGCCAGAGCGTGGCTGAGGAAGCCCTTCACCTGGTCGAACAGGACGCTGGTGTTGGGGCCGGCGATGCGGGCACCGGGCATCTTGCCTTTGATCAGCTTGTGGACCTCGTCCCAGGCGGCCAAGTAGTCCTTGGGGTCGTTGAGCCAGCTGACCTTGTCGTAGCTCCACTCGCCGGTGCCGAACATGTTGCCCTCGGGCTCGTTGAACGGCACGAAGACGATGTGGTCCTGGTACTGCTTCGGCAGCTGCAGGACCTGGTCGACCTGCTTGGCGATCTTCTCCTCGTAGAGCTTGAGCTTCTCCGCGGGGGTGTCGCCCGGCCACTCGTACGGGAAGCCGCGGTGGATGTCGGTCATGTAGACGTACACGTCACCGTGGGTGGAGTCGGCGAGCGGCTTCACCACCTCCAGCGCGTCGGCACCGGGGTGCTGTGGGCCGTCCTGCGCCTTGGTGGAGACCGTGCGCAGGCCCATGCCCTCGATGAGGTTGTTGGTCGGGACGCCCGGTCCGTACACGCCGTACAGGGTGCCGGAAGCGCCGCCGTGGAAGGCGCCGGTGTCCGAGCCGAGGTCGACGCTCAGCCGGCCCTCGCGGACCACGGTGACGGTCGCCTTCACGGCCTGCCCGGCCGCCATTCCTGCCACGGTGAACGTGCCCGGCTGGGCGTATTTCTCGGCGGGGACGGCATCCCAGGTGATCGGCGTGTCGCGGTCGTAGCCGTCGGAGAAGGAGGAGCGGACGGCGGCCGGGAGGGGCGGGGCGGTCCCCGTCGTCGTACGGACCTCGAACGATGCCTGCGAGAGCTGCTGGAGGGTGGGCACGTGCTCGACCGTACCGGCCACCTGCTCGGGGGTGAGCGCGGTGTGCCACACGGTGAAGTCGTCGATCGCGCCCTTGAAAAGGGGATCCGGGTAGAGGGACTTGCCGATGTAGCCGGCGGCTGTGGCGGAGCTGTCCAGGAGGTCCTTGGCCTTGACGCCGGTCGCGGCGGAGGACACGGCGACGCCGTCGAGGTAGGTGGTGATGCGCTGGGCGGAGCTGTCGAGGGTGACGGTGACGGTTCGCCACTGGTCCGCGGGAAGCGCGGCGTAGCCGCTCACTTGGGCCTCGGCGCCGCCACCGCCGGTGGTGACGGCGGTGCGCAGCACTCCGCCGTTGTTGGACGGGGTGGTGAAAAGGTACTTCGTGGTGTTGGTGCCCAGGTCGAAGATCCGTTGCCAGGGCGAGGCGTCACCGCTCCACCTCACCCGGGCGGAGACCGTCAGGTCGGCCGCGCCCCCGAGGACTTCGCGAGGCAGACGGACGTACGCACCCTCGGAGTCGGGCGCCCCGCCGGGCAAGGCCAGAGCCTTGCCACCGTCCGAACCCGCGACGGACTGGGCGGTGGAGCCGTTCACCAGGCTCGCCGTGAGCCCGTTGCCGGAACTGTCGGCGATCTTTCCGGAGGCGAGGTCGTCCTGGTCGAAGGTGTAGTGGGCCGCCGGCTGGGGCGGGTCCGCCGCCTGGGCGGGGGCGGCCGGCGTGGCCAGCAGGCCCGCGCCCAGAGCGACGGCCACGGCGGCCGACGCCCGGCGTCGCCGGGCGGGTCTGTCAGCGGATGGCATGGATTGCGTCCTCCGATTCCTGAAGTACGTGAATCTCGATGGCGGCGCTCATCGAACCGGTTCGACTCCACAGCGACGGCGCTATGAAGATCTTCCGGATGGCGGGGCCCCGCCCCCGTGTTCCGGGGGAGGCGCGGCGTACGGCCATGGCTGTCGGAAGGATTGCTTCATCGAACCGGTTCGGGAAGCTAGCACTGGTGAGGCTGACCGGCAATCCCTCCGGCACAAGGTTCTCCGCGGAGCGATACGGGTCGGAAAGGTCGATCCAGAAGTGTTGACAGGAGTTCGAGGAGTTCCTACGTTCGCTTCAACGCGAACCGGTTCGACAGCCGGCTCTCGCCCCTCACCCATCCACGCCCTCACGACCGGCGGCCGCTCCCTCTTCGGAGGTGTCGAGCCGGTTCGAGCAAGGAGTCACCGTGAACATCGGTGAGATCGCCCGGCGGGCCGGTGTCTCGCGGAGCACCGTTTCCTACGCGCTGAGCGGCAAGCGCCCGGTCTCGGATGACACGCGCCGGAGGATCCAGCAGGTCATCGACGAGCTGGGCTACCGGCCCAACGCCAGCGCCCGCGCCCTGGCCAACGGCCGGACCAGCACGATCGGCCTGGTCTTCCCGCCGGCCGGCAACCACTACACCGGCATGCAGCTGGACTTCATCGGCAGCGTGGTGGAGGCCGCCGCGGCCTACGACTACGACGTCCTGCTCTCACCGAGCGGCGTGGACAGCGACCGTTCCTTCCAGCGGCTGCTGGGAGAGCGGCGCGTCGACGGCGCGATCCTGATGGAGATCAGGCTGGAGGACGACCGGGTCGATCACCTGGCCGAGTTGGACTTCCCCTCCGTCGCCATCGGCCGTACCGCCCGTCCGGAGGGCAGCTGGTGGGTGGGCCTGGACCACACAGCGCTGGCGGCGGCGTGCGTCCACCACCTCGCGGATCTCGGCCACCGCCGGGTCGCCTTCGTCAACCGTCCCGAGCAGCTGCTACGGGCCGGATACGAGTCCGCGCACCGCGGCCTGGACGGCTTCACCAAGGCCGCGGCCGAGCGCGGGCTGACGGTGCGGACGTACTGCTGCGGGGACGACGCGGCTTCGGGCCAGGCATGCCTGGAGCAGATTCTGCACGACGACCCCGCCACGACTGCCCTGGTCACGCTGAACGAGGCCGCGCTGGGCGGCCTGTACCGGGGGCTCGCCCAGGCGGGCCGCCATGTGCCGCGCGACTTCTCCATCACCGGGGTCGTGGCCGGCCGCTGGGCGGAGACGGTGACCCCGCAGCTCACGGCGGCGGACGTACCGGCGGAGGAAATGGGGCGGCGCGCCGTCGACCTGCTGGTGGAGCGGCTCGACCATCCCGACGCGCCGCCCCGGCACCACCTCCTCGCGCCGCCCATCTCCCTGCGGGCCAGCACCGGGCCCGCCACGGCGTCCTGACCCCACCCCACGGGTAACCCCCGCGCACTTACTCCACCGCCGATCGCCCGACAGCTCATCGGTGCTGTTCGGCGTGCCCGTTCCTCCTCACCATCCCGTGCCCTCGGCACCCGCATGCCCAGAACAAAGGAACCCTCGCCATGAACCGCTCCTCCAGACAGCGCCGTCTGACCGCCGCAGCCGTGGCAGCCCTGGCCGTGGCCGTGAGCGCCACCGCCTGCTCCTCCGGCTCGGGCAGCAGCGGCACCCAGAGCGCCAGCAGCGGCACGTACACCATCTGGGACCCGTACCCGCAGTTCGACAAGACCTCGGCCTGGGCGAAGCTGCTCGACCAGTGCGGCACCAAGGCCGGCGTGAAGATCAAGCGGACCGCCTTCGACACCAGCGACCTGGGCAACAAGACCCTGCTGGCAGCGCAGCAGGGCAACTCCCCGGACGTCCTCATCGTCGACAACCCGGTGGTGTCGACCCTCGCCGAGGCCGGTGTGCTCACCGCGACCGACGACACCAAGCTGGACACCTCGAAGGTGGACCCCAATCTGCTCGCGGCCGGCCAGTCCGGCGGCAAGACCTACGGCACGCCGATCGGCGCCAACACCCTCGCCCTCTACTACAACAAGGAGGTGCTGAAGAAGGCAGGCGTCGACATCGGCTCGGTCAAGGACTGGAAGTCGCTGACGGCGGCGCTGGAAAAGGTCAAGAAGGCGGGCAAGAAGGGCATCACCTTCTCCGCCATCGGTACCGAGGAAGGCAGCTTCCAGTTCCTGCCGTGGTTCTGGGGCTCGGGCGCCAAGCTGACCGAACTCGACTCCTCCCAGGCCGTATCCGCCCTGACCCTGTGGAAGGACTGGCTGAAGAACGGCTACGCCCCCAACTCGGTCCTCAACAACACCCAGACCACCAGCTGGCAGGAGTTCGCCAGCGGCGACTACGCGTTCAGCGAGAACGGCACCTGGCAGCTCGCCAACGCCAAGAAGGCCGGCTTCGACTACGGGGTGCTGCCCATCCCGGCCGCCGCGGGCGGCAACGCCGCCGCCCCGACCGGTGGCGAATTCGTGACCGTCCCGGCCCAGAAGGACACCGCCCGCTACGCCGCCACCCAGAAGCTGGTGACCTGCCTGACCAGCACCGACAACCTCTACAACACCGACACCACCCTGTCCTACGTGGCCCCCGCCAGCGAGGTCCAGGACAAGCAGATCGCCGCGAACGCCGACCTGAAGCCGTGGGTCGACGCGGTCAAGGCGGCCAAGGGCCGTACCAGTGACGACCTGGGCACCAAGTACCCCAAGATCTCCGAGCAGATGTGGAAGGCCGTCCAGTCCGCACTCAGCGGGTCCAAGTCGCCCAAGGACGCGCTGTCCGAAGCACAGTCCGCCGCCAAGTAACCCGCCCCCAAGGGTCCTTGATGAACCACACGACAAACCTGCCGGAACACCGGTCCGAGCGCGTCCGGAACGGGGCGGCCGCCGCCGCCCCGCCCCCGGCCCCCGCCACGAAACGCCGCCGGCCCCCCTCCACACAGTGGGCCGCCTGGGGCTTCCTCGCCCCGGTGACCGTCTATCTCGCCCTCTTCTACGCCTATCCGCTCTACCGCAACCTCGACCTGAGCCTTCGCAACTACACCGTCCGCTCCTTCGTCCAGGGCGATGCGCCGTTCACGGGCCTGGCGAACTACCGCAAGGTCTTCGACGACCCGACCTTCGCTCCGGCGCTGCTCCACACCGTGGTGTTCACCGCCGTGTGCCTGGTCTTCCAGTACGCCATCGGACTCGCCCTCGCGGTCTTCTTCAACCAGAACTTCCGGCTCTCGGCCACCCTGCGCGCCCTGTTCCTGGTGCCCTGGCTGCTGCCGCTGATCGTCTCCGCCTCCACCTGGTCGTGGATGCTCAACAGCGAATCGGGCGTCGTCAACTCCGCCCTGCACACCATCGGCATCGGACCGGTGAACTGGCTGACCTCGCCGTCCTGGTCGCTGGCCTCGGTGATCATCGCGAACATCTGGATCGGCGTCCCGTTCAACCTGGTCGTGCTCTACAGCGGACTGCAGTCCATCCCCACGAGCCTGTACGAGGCCGCCGCCATCGACGGCGCCAACGCCTGGCAGCGCTTCTGGCGCGTCACCTTCCCGCTGCTGCGCCCGGTGTCGGCGATCACCCTGCTCCTGGGGCTGATCTACACGCTCAAGGTCTTCGACATCATCTGGATCATGACCAAGGGCGGCCCGGCGGACTCGTCCACCACCTTCGCCACCTGGTCCTACCAGCTCGGCTTCGGCAACCTCCTGCCGGCCTTCGGCCCCGGCGCGGCCGTCGGCAACCTGCTCGTGGTCGCCGCACTGGTCTTCGGCCTGGTCTACGTCCGGGCCCAGAGAAAGCAGGCCCTGTCATGAACCGAATCCGCAGGCGTACGTGGGTGAAGACCACGATCGGCGTCGTGCTCACCGGCATCATGCTCTTCCCGGTCTACTGGATGCTCAACGTCTCTCTCACCCGCGACCAGGACATGCGCAAGAGCCCACCGGATCTGCTGCCGCTGCACGGCACCCTGGCCGGCTACCGCACCGTCCTCGACGAGCAGTTGCCCTACCTCGGCACCAGCCTCGTTATCGGCCTCGGCACCGTCGTCCTGACCATCGCCCTGTCCGCCCCCGCCGGCTACGCCCTGGCCAAGCTGCGCCCCCGCGGCGGCGGCATCCTCAACTTCGTACTCCTGGCCGCCCAGATGATCCCCGGCATCATCATGGCGATGGGCTTCTACGCCATCTACCTCCAGCTCGGACAGCTCCAGTCCGTGCCCGGCCTGATCGTCGCCGACTCCACCCTGGCAGTGCCCTTCGGCGTCCTCATCTTCACCGCGTTCATGTCCGGCATCCCCGGCGAACTGCTCCAGGCCGCGACCACCGACGGCGCCGGGCCACTGCGGACCTTCTGGTCCATCGTTCTGCCGATCAGCCGCAACGCCGTCGTCACGGTGTCCCTCTTCGCGTTCCTGTGGTCCTGGTCCGACTTCGTCTTCGCCAGCACCCTGGTCAACGGCGGCGACCACGAGCCGATCACCCTCGGTATCTACCACTACATCGGCAACAACAACCAGCAGTGGAACGCCATCATGGCCACCGCCGTCGTCGCCTCGCTGCCGGCCGCGGTCATCCTCGTCCTCGCCCAGCGCTACGTCGCCGCCGGCGTGACCGCCGGCGCCGTCAAGGACTGAGCCCCCACCCCCGCCACGTCGGCCGACCCACTCGCGCGTCGGCCGGCCATCGCCCCCTGCTCCAGAAACGAGTCACACCACATGACCGCCGCCCGATCCGGCCCGGCCTTCTCCGTCCACGACATCCCGTTCAGCACGTACGGATCCTGGTTCGACATCTCGCCGGTGGTGGCCGAGAAGACGTACGCCGAGGACCTCCACCTCGTCTCGCACCAGAACGGCATGCACGGCGTCCTGCGTCTGGTCCCGCTGGACCCGACGACGGGCGACCGCGCCGAGACCCGCGTCGAGGCGACCCCAGCCCTGCTCGGCTGGATCGGCGAGAGCGGGCGCGTCGACCTCGCCTACGAGTCGCCGGACACCGTGCGCCTGCGGGGGAGCGGCCTGGGCATCGGTGTCTTCGCCGTCGCGCAGACCCTGACCCCGTTCAGCGGAACGTACTTCTTTCACGACCCCGCGGCGGACGCGCACATCTTCACGTCATACGAGACTGGCCGCCGCTACCGCGTCACCCTGCTCTCGGGCACTCTCGCCAAGGCAGCCGGAGCCCAGGCCCTGGGCAGAGCCGAACGCGGTGTCGCCGTGACCGCGGAGGCGAACGACACCTGGGAGATCGCGGTCGAGGAACTCGACACCGCCCGCCCGCCGTACGCGTCCTCAGCGGGCTTCGACGACATCGTGGAGTCCGCGCGGGGCGGGTTCGCGGACTTCGTGGACGCGGTGGCCCCCTGGCGCTCGTCCGCCGCCCCGGCTGCCGAACTCGCCACCTACGTCCTCTGGTCGGCGACCGTACAGCCGAAGGGCCTGGTCACCCGGCCCGGCGTGCTGATGTCCAAGCACTGGATGGACAAGGTCTGGAGCTGGGACCACTGCTTCAACGCTCTCGCCCTGGCCCCGGGATCACCAGAGCTGGCCCTGGACCAATTCCACCTGCCCTTCGACCACCAGGACGCCGCCGGCGCCCTGCCAGATTCGATCACCCACTCCGAGGTCCTCCACAACTTCGTCAAGCCGCCCATCCACGGCTGGGCCTTCGGCCACCTCCGCCGCCGGCTTGCGACACCGCCCAGCCAGGACGAACTGGCCGAGGCATACGACCGGTTGACGCGCTGGACCGACTTCTGGCTCACCGCACGGCGCGCGCCCGAAGCCGAACTCGCCTACTACCAGCACGGCAACGACAGCGGTTGGGACAACGCCACCACCTTCGACCCCGAGCGGGTGGTCGTCACCGCCGACCTGGCCGCATTCCTCATTCTCCAGCTGCACGAACTCGCCGATCTGGCCATCGAGTTGAGCAGGCCGGACGAGGCGGCCCGGTGGACAGGCACGGCCGAGGAGATGCAGACGGCCCTGCTCGACCAGCTCTGGACCGGCGACCGGTTCGTCGCCCGGGGGGCCGACACCGGGGACACCTGGAGCAGCGCCAGTCTCCTCGATCTGATGCCCATCGCGCTGGGCGAGCACCTGCCCGGCGAGATCAGCAGTGTGCTGGCCGACCGCATCAAGGCCCACCTGACGCCGTACGGCCTGGCCACCGAACTGACCACCTCGCCGCACTACCTCGCCGACGGCTACTGGCGCGGCCCGATCTGGGCACCTGCCACCGTCCTGATCGAGGATGGCCTGCGCCGTGCCGGCCACCACCGGCTGGCGGACGACATCAGCGTCCGCTTCCGCGCCCTGTGCGAAATCCACGGCTTCGCCGAGAACTTCGACGCCCTCACCGGAACGGGCCTGCGCGACCGCGCCTACACCTGGACCGCCGCGAGCTACCTCCTCCTTGCGGAAGCGCACGCACACCGAGACGGCCACTGACCGGTTGCCTCGCTACAGCCCCGGGACCACTCGGGCCCCGGTTCATTCCCCAGGAGCCGCACAATGAAGTCGCCCACCCCCAGAACCGCCACCCACACCGGACGCCGAGCCCTCCCGACCGTCGCCGTCCTCATGGCCGCCGTCGCCTCGACCCTGGTGCCCGCCACCCCCTCGCAGGCCGCGGACACCAGCGTAACCGTCGACTTCGCCACCGCCGGCGGCGCGCCGACCTACCACGCGTCCGGCATGATCTACGGCATGACGCCGGACGGTTCGCTGCCGCAGGACCACTTCTTCAAGGACATCAAGTGGCACTTCATGCGGGCCGGCGGCGCGCAGCTCAACAGCGGCGGGTACGCCACCAGCCTGGCCGACTACCAGACCCGCTGGAACTCGACCCTCGCGCAGTACAAGCGGACCGTCGCGCTCGGCGGCACGTTCGTGCTGCTCCCGCACGACCTGTGGGGCGCGGACGGGACCACCAACCAGGGTTGGCCGGGCGACAACGGTGACTGGACGCAGTTCGACAACTTCGTCACGCAGCTCATCAACGACGTGAAGGCCAACAACATGACCGTCGAGTGGGATCTGTGGAACGAGCCCGACGGCGCCGGCTTCTGGAAACCCTCGCAGGCGCAGTACCTGCAGATGTGGTCGCGCTTCTACGCCCGGGTCCGGGCGGCCTTCCCCAGCCAGCTCATCGTCGGACCCAGCACGGCCTCCCAGCCGAACTCCTCCAACACCTGGTGGACCACCTACCTGAACTACGTCAAGGCCAACAACGTCACCCCGGACATCTACAGCTGGCACGACGAGCCGGGCGACCCCGCCACCGACGTCGGCCGCGCCAACTCCACGCTGTCAGCGGCCGGGTTGACCAACACCCGCCCGTACCAGATCAACGAGTACGCCACCCTGTCCATGCAGTCCCCGGGCGGCGGCGCCTGGTTCATCGGCCGCCTGGAGCGAGCCGGCGCCGACGGTCTGCGGGGCAACTGGGCCTCCGGCACCGGACTGCACGACGACGAGGCGAACCTGCTCACCAAGAACAGCGCCGGCCAGTATCTGCCGCTGGGGGAGTGGTTCATGTACCGCTACTACGGCTCGCAGACCGGCAACATCGTCAACTTCGTCCCCGGCACCAACACCGACGGCCTGGCCACCAAGGACAACACCGCCAAGAACGCCAGGATCCTACTCGGCAGCAACGGCAACACCGGCACGGTCACCGTCAACCTCACCGGCCTCAACACCACGTCGGTGGTGGAGAACAGTCAGGTCCGTGCGGTCGTCCAGCGCGTCTCGTACAACAACGGCGCCCCGGTGGCCGGACCGGAGACGATCTCCGACACCACCCTGAACGTCAGCAACAACACAGCCTCGGTGAACATCCCCTGGTCGAACGCCAAGGACGGTTACACCGTCACCCTCCTTCCGCCGTCCAACACGACGATCTCGACCGTCGCGGTCAGCGAGAACAGCGGGCAGTGCCTGGACGACACCAACCTGAGCACCGCGAACGGCACGCAGTACCAGCAGTACTACTGTGAGGGCGGCTACCAGCAGATGCTCGACCTCAAGCCGGTGAGCGGCAAGACCAACACGTACACCGTGGTGAACGAGCTCAGCGGCAAGTGCCTCGACGTCTCCGGGGCGTCCACCGCCGACGGCGCCGCCGTCATTCAGTACACCTGCAACGGCGGCACCAACCAGCAGTTCACGCTCAACCCCGTCGCTGCACTGGGCAACAGCAAGGACTACCAGCTGGTTGCCGTTCACAGCGGCAAGTGCGTCGACGTCAGCAATGTCTCGACCACGGCCGGCGCCCTGATCCACCAGTGGACCTGCGACCCGGCCAGCGCACTGAGCACCAAGAAGAACCAGATCTGGCGTCTCTCCGGCAAGAGCTGACACCCGGTACCTCTCCAGACCTGTCTGGCACGCGTGGCCGTCCGATATCGCTGTGGGACGGCCGCGCTTCCTTCGCCGGTTGCCGTTGCTCTCGGGCGTTCGCTTCCCCAACCCGTGACGCGGACGGGTAGTCGTTGCGCAAACGGCCATGCTGCGGCGCGGCGAGGGCGAACCGCAGGTGCCGGACCGCTTCCGCGTGCCGCCCGTGTCCGACGCGTCCTAGTCCTAGTCCTAGTCCTGGTCGAGGTCGTTGCCGTGGACTCGCGTGACAGCGAGAGCCGTGCGCAGGTGCGCGGACGTCCCCGGTCGGGTGAATCACGGGCCTGTGGTGCGTCCGTTCGCGGCGGGCAGGCAGACAGGCGGGCACGTGTTCCTGGGAGAAGGCATTGTGCTGTGCGCCGTGCTCTGATCGCGCTTTGGCGCACAGGGCGTCCACCCGGCCCTTGAAGACGGCTTCCAGGAGCAACTGCCGTGAGGGGAAGTGTCGGTGGAGTGTGGCTGAGCCGACTCCGGCGTGCCGGGCGATCTCCTCCAGTGAGGCTTCGGCGCCGTGTTCGGCGACAAGGCGCTCGGCGGAGGCCACGATCCGGTCGTAGTTGCGGCGTGCGTCGGCACGCATCGGCCGCGAAGCCGGGTCAGCTGGGCTCTTGGGCACGGAAACTCCTGACGACTTGCCAACTGGGGTGGTCCTCCATATCGGCCGATAACCGGAGGGCCACCCCAGTGATGGGCGTGGGCCCTCGTCGGCATGCGACGCGGGGAGATTCGTGGAACCGACAGGAAAGATCGTCGTGGTGGTGGGGGCGACCGGCCTGCAGGGCCGGGCGGTGACACGGCACTTGCTCAGCGACGGCTGGCAGGTACGCGCACTCACCCGCGATCCGGATGGGACACCGGCCAAGGACCTGGTGAGCGCCGGTGCGCAGATCGTGCGCGCGCAGATGGAGGACGTCGCCTCGTTGATCGCCGCGGCAGACGGCGCATACGGCATGTTCAGCGTCCAGCCCACGGTTGGTTGCCCCGGGACGGCGCCGGACTTCAGCGCCGATGACGAGGTCCGCTGGGGGATCAACGTCGCCGAGGCTGCGCGTGCCGCCGACATCGAGCACTTCGTCTTCACCTCGGTGGCCGGCGCGGACCGTCACGGCAGCGAGAGATTGCCACGGAACCTGGTCAGCAAGTGGCGGATTGAGCAGCACATCGCCGCGCTCGGTCTGCCCGCGACGATCCTGCGGCCGGTCTCCTTCATGGAGAACTTCACCGACGCATATGCCCTGCAGGATAGGGCGTTGGCCACCGCCCTCGCCCCCGAGGTTCCGCAGCAGATCATGGCCGTGGACGACGTCGGCTTCGTCGCCGCACTGGCCTTCTCCCGGCCCGAGGACTGGATCGGCCGCGAAGTCGCCCTGGCCGGAGACGAACTCGCACCGGTCCAGATCGCCGCGGCCATCGAGAACGCACTCGGACGCCCGCTGCCGTACGTCCGGATCCCGATCGCAGCAATCCGGGCCCTCCGTGAGGACTTCGCGTTCGCCAACGAGTGGCTCAACGAACACGGCTACCGCGCAGACATCACCGCAACCCGCCGTATCCACCCCGGAGCGATGGACTTCCTCACCTGGCTGGAGCGCACGGGTGCTGCCCAGATCGCCGCCTTCCTGGCCACCCAGCCCACCACAGGGCGGCACGCATGAGCGCCGGTATACCCGACCTCGGGCGCGTCGGGATCTGGGCGGGCGACCTCGACACCTACCCCGCGGCAGGGCTGCGCAGTCGTCGGTCCGTAGGCGGCGGAACCAGTGCAGGTGGGCGAACGCGCGCTCCACGATCCAACGCTGGGTGTCGAGTGCGGAGCCGTGCTCGGTACACCGGCGAGCGTTCGGCGGCTTCGAGGTCCCAGACCAGGCTGCCCGGCACCATGTCCAGATCAGGAGCCTGTCCGCTCCAAAAAAGGAGCGCAGAAGCGCCGTCGCGCTGCGACACTGTCCCGATGATCACCGTGCCTACTGCTGTGCTGGATTCGTTGTACGGGCTCGCGTTCGGCGACGCCTTCGGTGACCGTTGGTTCGGCATCCTGCGCCGGGACGGTTCGGCATGCCTGGAGGCGCGGACGCTGCCCCCGGAACCGCTGTGGCGGTGGAGTGACGACACCGCCCAAGCGCTCGTTCTCGTCCGGGAACTCGTCGAGGGCGGCGGCACCGTCGACCAGGACCGCCTCGCCCTTCGCTTCGCGGCGGCCTACGCCGACGACACGCACCGCGGGTACGGAGCCTCGATGCATGACGTGCTCCGCCGCATCGGCGCGGGCGAGCCCTGGCAGGAGGTGGTCGCCGGACAGTTCGGCGGCCAAGGCTCCTGGGGCAACGGCGCAGCCATGCGCGCCGCCCCGCTCGGCGCCTGGCACTCCGCCGACCTCGATGCGGTCGCTGAGCAGGCCGCCCGCCAGGGCGCGGTCTCGCACCATCACCCGGAGGCGGTCGCCGCAGCGGTGGCGGTCGCCCTTGCCGCGGCGCTGGCCACCCGCAGCCGGGGCGGGCACACCCCGGCCAGGTCGGACTTCCTTCAGGCAGTCGCCGAACGACTCCCGGACAGCGACGTCCGGTCGGGAGTGCGGGTCGCGGCCCGGATGCCGGAGCGCACGTCGGTTCGGCACGCCGCGGAGGTCCTGGGCTCCGGCTACCGGATGTCAGGGCCTGACACCGTTCCGTACGCCCTGTGGTGCGCGGCGGGGCACCTCGACGACCTGCACGAGGGCTTGTGGTTCACGGTCGCTGGGCGCGGCGATATCGACACCACCTGCGCTATTGCGGGCGGGGTGATCGCCGCGCGCACGGGCGTCGCCGCGCTCCCTCCCGCCTGGCACGCAGCCTGTGAACCGCTGCCCCCGGTCGTGACGGAGTAAGCACTCCTATCGGGATGAGTTCAGGCGTCTCCAGCAGATGAGTGCGCATCCGAGGCTGAGGAGGGCTTCGTAGATGTCGTCGCGGATCTCCCAGCGGATCCGTAGGCGGCGGAACCAGTGCAGGTGGGCGAACGCGCGCTCCACGCCCCAACGCTGGGTGCCGAGGCCGGAGCCGTGCTCGGTGCCTCGGCGGGCGATCAACGGTCTCACGCCGAGGTCCCGGACCAGGCGGCGGTACGTGTCGTGCTCGTAGCCGCGGTCGCCAGTACGATGTTCGGTCGGCGCCGGGGCCGGCCGCGCTTGCCTCGCACCTTTAACGCCCGAATGCGGGAGCCTCGACGGCCGCCCGGGAGAAGTCCAGGGCGTTCGCACCGCGCAGCTTGGCGAGGAGGACCTCGTACAGGCGGGGCCACACACCGGCCCGGTCCATTCGGCAGGCGGCGCCGGCAGGTCATGCCCGAGCCGAAGCCGAGCTCCTGCGGCAGGTGTTCCCAGGTAATCCCGGTATGCAGCACGAACAGGATGCCCTGGAACACCGGCCGGACCGGATGCCGCTTGCGCCCAGGAAGCCGGCTCCGACGCTCCACCTTCAGCAGCGGCTCGATCACCAGGCCCGGAGCAATCCAACCACGTCCCGGCGGTGGGTTGTCCAGGCCCGTCGACGGGGGCAACGGAGTCATGTCCGGATGCTGGAGCTATTGTTGATCGACGAAGCGTCACCAGGCATGGAGGCCCACTCCGACCGGGCAGCCACCGTCCACAACGAAGTCGGGAGGTTGGTTCTCGTTGAAGAAGACCTCCTGGCAACCCTATTGGTGGCGGCTGCTGTTCCGTGCGGACGGTGAGCCGGAGTTCACGGTGCTGGGTCCCAAGCCGGTCGGCCAGGTTCCGAACGATGCCCTGAAGAACGCGTCCCTCGAAGTGTGGGCCGACGCCTTGCTGGAGGATTCACCCGACGAGCTCGACGACCTGCGGGGCGACCTGCTTCTTGAGTGTTACACAGAGCCTGCTCCCGCCGAGGGCACTTTGCCGGTGTACTCACGCCAGGTACGGCTGCCGGGATATGCCCTGTCTCCGTACCCCGAGAGGCGACACGTCTGAGGACAACTGCCGAGTCGGCCCGGCGGGACGGCCGAGGGGATCCCCATCCCGCATCGGCGACCCGGATCTGGATCACCGATCTCGCCCGAAGGACGTCGGAGCAGCGTTGAAGGAGAACGCATCCACCAATGAGAAGCCGCGCAGGTGGGTGCCCAGTCATGGTCGGCGTTGAGGACGTTCATCGTGCGCTGAGCTGGCGGAAGGCGTCGTGGGCGGGGGTGCCGGGTTCGGCGGTCCACATGACGAGTTACTGGTCGGGGTCCTCAGCGCAGAGAAGGGTGGCCCAGTCAACCTCGATCTCGCCGAAGTCGGGGTCTCGCTGGGAGAGTTCACGTACGAGTTCGGCCAGTCGTCGGTCGCCGGGGTGTCGGGCGGCCTCCATCCTCAGATGGGCGACTGGGCGAGCATGTCGGTGCGCCGTCCGACGACGAAGGCCGGCGTGGTGTTGAGGTCGTCGAGCATGCGGCGCAGTTGGATCTGTACCTGGTGTCATTCTTCCGGGGCCGACAGTGTTGCCATTCCCTTCCCGGCGGGATTGAACAAGTAGATGCGCTGATCTTCGTTGAGCCGCAGTACTTTGGCCAGCTCGGCGAGGATCGGCTCGGAGGCTTGGAGGCGGCCCTGCTCCAGGCGGGTGTAGTAGTCGGTGCTGATCGCGGCGAGCTGGGCGACCTCTTCGCGGCGCAGGCCAGGGACACGGCGCGCCCGACCGGCTGTGACGAGCCCTGATTCCTCGGGGCTGACCTCGGCGCGGCGTTTTTTGCCTGTTTCTGCCGGTCCTGGACCGGGCGGTGACGCCGGCACACGGCTGAGCAGGTCGTTGGGATACGCGGATCCGGACGCGCACCGGGCCCGCCGCCGTATGCGGGCCCGGGCCTTGACAACTTTGAGGCCGAGTTCGCAGCCCTGCGCCAATTTGCCCTCAACGGCACCCACCACCGCAGCCACGACGAGCAGAACGCGGCCATCGCCGCCTGCGTCCGCTGGCGCAATGCCTGCGCCGAACCGAAGACGGCCTTCGCACCCGACTCACCAATCCGCTCATGGACCGATTACCCGGCCAAGGGTGCGTGACGAGCCACTAGCGTTTGATGCCTACGCCCGCCAACAGGCTGATCTGGGCGTCCGTGGGCTCCGTTCCGTCGGCGGGTCCGGCGGGCCGCCAGCGGTGGCAGCAGACGATGCCGGGGTCGATCAGGTCGAGTCCGTCGAAGAAGCGGCGGACGTCGCTGTGCGAACGGAACTGCACCGGAGACCCGGACTTGGTGTAGACCTCCGCGACCTTGTTCCAGGTGACGGGGTCGAAGTCGGGCGTGCAGTGATTCATGGCGAGGGCGCTGCCCGCCGGGAGCGGGTCGAGCAGCCGGCGGATGATGGCGTACGGGTCGTGCGGGTCGGTGATGAAGTGCATGAGCGCGTTGAGGGAGAGGGCGATGGGCTGGTCGAAGTTCAGGACCTCCGAGGCCTCCACGGCGCTCATCAGCGCATCGGGGTCCCTGACGTCGGCTTCGACGTAGGCCGTGCGTCCCTGCGCCGTGCTGCGCATGAGGCGTTCGGCGTACTTCAGGACGAGAGGGTCGTTGTCGGCGTACACGACGCGGGCATCGAGCGCGACGGACTGGGCGACCTGGTGCAGGTTGGGCTCGGTCGGGATGCCC
Source organism: Streptomyces sp. NPDC020192 (assembly GCF_044388685.1). Lineage (NCBI taxonomy): Bacteria > Bacillati > Actinomycetota > Actinomycetes > Kitasatosporales > Streptomycetaceae > Streptomyces > Streptomyces sp. NPDC020192. Next base: position 48,256 of record NZ_JBIRXG010000033.1, read on the forward strand.
GTGCCGATGTCGAGCCATTGGCGGATGCCGTGCTCCTGCGCCAGGACCCGGGTGGCCCGGTGCATGAACGCCCGGTTCTCGCGGGCGGTCACGTAGATGCCGGGGTGGGCCTTGGCGGCGACCAGGGCCGCCTCCTTGTCGATCTCGAAGTGGTCCTTGCCGCCGAGGAAGTAGTCGTACATCCGGGCCGAGTGCGCCTTGCTCGTGTCGAGATCCCGGCCGGCCTGCCTGGTGGTCATGTTCTCCCCTTCACGCGTGTGTCTGTCGGCCCGCAGGCCAGGAGCGGGACCGGTGTCGTCGTCCCTCATGTCCGCCGCCGGTTCACCCGGCGGCCAAGTGATCGGCCAGGCCCTCTTTGACCCCGCGGACGAAAGCGGCGATCTCCTCCGGCGAGTAGATCAGCGCCGGCCCTGTCGGGTCGGTCGACTGCCGTACGGCCACGCGGCCGTCGGCGAGTAGTTTCGTCTCGACGCATTGACCGCCGTTCGGTCCGCTCCAGGGCCGCTCCCAGCCCTGTTCCCCGAGGTCGCGGGCCGGCATCCCGTTGTAGACGCCCTCGTCGGTGAATGTCACGAGTACTCCTTGCGCATGCGGTTCAAGAGCGCTCTGCTGTCCTCGGACGACGTCAGCAGAGCCATACGGGAATGCGCCTCAAGATGGGCGACGACGTCCGCGCGCTGGTCCAGGTAGACGGAGGCGGACAGGAGTTCGCTGTAGACGATGTCGGGCAGCTCGGGTTCCTCGAACCGGAAATACGTGAACGGCGCGCATGCCCCGACATGGGCACCCGCGGCGAAGGGCACGATGTCCACGCTGACGTGCGCGAGCTCGGACATGTCCAGGAGCCGCTCGATCTGCTCCCGCATCACGTCGGGGCTGCCCACTGCCCGGTGCAGGACGGCTTCCTCCATGACCACCCACAACGTGGGGGCGTCCTCCCGCTCCAGCAGGCTCTGGCGGCGTAGCCGCAGCTCCACGCGGCGCGCGAGCTCCTCCTCGCTGCCGTGCGGCAACCCGCCGCGCAGTACGGCGCGGGCGTAGTCGGGGGTCTGCAGAAGGCCGGTGACGTACTGGGGTTCATAGGTGCGTAGGGTCTTGGCGCTGGTCTCCAGGCTGACGTAGGCGGTGAACCAGCTGGGGACGGCGTCGCGGTAGGAGTGCCACCAGCCGGGCTGGTTGGCCTGCTCGGCCAGGTCGACGAACTCGTCGATCACCTGACGGTCCGCCCCGTAGGTCTCCAGGAGCTTCTCCACGTAGAGAGGCTTCAGCGCGACCTCGGCCTTTTCCAGCCGGCGGATCGTCAGGGTCTTCACGCGCAGGGCTTGTGCCGCGTCCTCCAGCGAGGCACCGGCGTCGAGCCGCATGTCCTGCAGCCGACGGCCGAGGATCATACGCAGGACTGTCGGTGCGCTGGTGCTGGAACGGGCTTCGCTCACGCCCACCCTCCTGAGGGGCCATCAACAACTCCATTGTGACAGTGACTTGATGTCGACGCCAAGGTGATACCCGCGCTGCTGAAATTATCAGGGAGTCGGTTGCAGCGTGAGCGCGATCACGCGCATAGTTGGCATGTGAGCGGTCAAGTCACAGCTCTGACGCAGCATCCGGCCTGGACGGGACACGTGATGCTGATGCCGTCGTCGGCACCCCAGCGCAGGGCGCCTGCCTCGTCATACGCCTCTCACCACGCAAGCTGGAGCCCCCATCCGCACGCCGCGCCCGCCCTCGAGAAGGCACTGGAAGGCGACATCCGTGACTCTGCCCACGCCCTCAGCCCCGGCCCCCGCCTTAGCCACGACCATGCCTCGTCGGGAGTACTGGTTCGGCCTACCCGCCCTGCGCACCAGTGTGAGATCCGCCCGCGACACCGTGCGCGACCGGCTCCGTGCCTGGAAGGTACCCGGCGACACCTGCTGCGACGCGGTGCTGCTGGTCTCCGAGCTGACCACGAACGCTGTACTCCACACCGACAGCGGTCATGTCCTGTGTGGCCTCACGCTGACCGGCGACGAGCGGCGCCTGCGTATCGAACTCCACGACGACGGCCGCACCCCGGTCCGGCCGCCCCAGCACCACGCCGGCTTCGGCGAGGAGAGCGGGCGGGGCCTGTTCCTCGTCCAGCAACTCGCCGACCGCTGGGGTTCCGCATGCTCGACGCGGGCCGAAGGAAAGGTTGTCTGGGCGGAGTTGACGGCCTACCCCTGATGCCATGGGCACCGGTCGGTGCTGAATATGGGGCTCGCCCGGCAGCGACAGCCCGGATACGGCGTGGCCAGGACCGGCCGGCTGCGCTCCGGACCAGTTGCCCGTCCAACGGCAGAGACGCAGTCGGCACCGCACGGCCCCGCTACGTGCGCTTCGCGCTGCGAGGAATCCCTTCTCCTCGATCCATCTACAGAAGGCGCCCATGACTTCCCACGGCGAAACCGCTTCTCCTGTCGTGCTCTACGTATGCGCCGACCGAGCCCCGGGCGCGCCCGGGGCAGCCACGCAGTGCGCGCGGGCAGAAGGCCATGCGTTCGCCCGGGAGCGCGGACTGGCGATCGCCGAGGTCGTCACCGACACGTACGGTGAGCCCGACCCGGCCCAGCGCAGAGGGTGGCGGCGTGTGAGACAGCTGGTACAGACTGGCCACGTCACCGCGGTACTCGTCCGCTGGCCCAGCGCCATTGCACCGGAGTCCGCGCATGATCTCCGGTACCGCGAGACCGCCTGGCTCCACGACCACGGTGTGCGCGTCTGGTACACCTGGGCGCCCTTGGCGTCGAGGAGCGCACCAGACCCACCGCATCCCACTTGAAGTCTTCGGGGTAATTCTTCCGCTTTGTCGCCTTGGTCGACAACTCCGGCACGGCCGCCGAGCAGTACAACGGATTCACCGCCGAGGAGCGGGCCGCGATGAAGGAACACGCGCAGGAGCAGAAGAAGGCGGCGACGCGGCGCGGTTCGCGGGCGGAGAAGGAGGCGGCAGCGGAGCGGGTGTGCTCGCGAAGATCGCCGAGATGCTCGAGCGATGCATCAACCGCTCGAAGCAGTGGCGCGGCATCGCCACCCGCTACGAGAAGACCGCGACCATCCATCTGGCCGGACTCCACGTCGCGGGTATCTTCCTGTGGTCTGTCCGGTGATCCAAACGGAGCCGCCCTAATAGCTGTCGTAGCTGGGCTTACCGTTCGGCCGGTAGACGCCGACGATGGTGCCGCCCTTCGTCGTCGAGACGCTGACCGGCTCCAGCGCAGTGGGGATCGTTTCGTCGGCGAACAGCCGCTTGCCGGTGCCGATGATCACCGGATGGATGGTCAGCCGGTACTCGTCGACGAGGGCGTGCTGCATGAGGGTCTGGGCGAGGTCGCCACTGCCCACGACGTTGATGTTGCCGCCGTCGGACGCTTTCAGCTTGCGTACGGCATCGACGATGTCGCCCTCCAGCAGCGTGGAGTTCTGCCACTCGACGGATGTCAGGGTCCGAGACGCCACGTACTTGTGCATGCTGTTCATCCGAATGGTGAACGGGTTGTCGGGATCGGCGGTCGGCCAGTACGACGCGAAGATCTCGTACGTCTTGCGGCCGAGCAGCATCGCGTCGGAGAACTCGTACCAACCGGCGATGGCCGTGCCGACCTCGTCGTCGGCCACCGGCTTCTGCCAGCCACCGTGCTCGAAGCCGCTCTGAGCGTCCTCATCCGGACCGCCCGGCGCCTGCATGACGCCGTCCAGCGTCAGGAACGTGCAAACGATGATCTTGCGCATGGTGCGCTCCCTTCGTCGACGGGCAGACCGCACAACCGCCGGAAACTCATCGGCAGCCGCTGGCCCGCTGGCCCGCTGGCCCGCTGACAGTCTGGTCACCCGGCACCCCGGCCTGGACTGCTTCAGCTGTCCGTGAGGTGGTGCCAGACGTAGACGCAGCCTTTCAGGCTGGCAAGCGCGGGCCGGTTCAGGACGGCCTGGAGCCGTTCGGGCCCGACGAGGGCGACGGGCAGGCGTGGCTCGTGTTCCTGGAAGGAGTCCCATAGCCGGTAGAGGTAGTAGAGGGCGTCGGTGTGCAGAAGATGGGCGTTGTGGACGATGGCTGCCGGCCGGGGGTGTCGCCCGAGTTGTTCCTCGATCGCGTCCTGCGTCCGTGCCGCTTGGCGGGGGCGGGGCGGCCTGGAGGACGGCTTTGCCCTGGACGTTGTCGGGAGCGATGACGCACATCAGTGCGCACGTCTACAGCACGTGCCCCAGGTTCTCATGTAGCGCGGCGGACGCTTTGTCCGGCACGGTCTCGTTCATCGGCATCTCTAGGTCAGTGGCCGTATCCCGGCAGTGCACCACGGTGTCAGCCCGCAGGTGGTCGAGGCACCGGATCCGGCCGAGATCGAAACGCTTTGGTGCACAACGCGATCGGGCCTGCCCCTGGCTGCGCTTAGCTCGACATCACCCGGGGGCGAGCGGAGTTCGCCCGATACCTGGTCGGAGCCGACGGCGCGTGGAGTCCGGTCCGGCAGCAGGCCGGCATCGAGTTTCCCGGCCCGCCCGGCAACACGGTGTCCTACCTTGCAGACGTCGAACTGGACGCGGCACCACAAAACGCGACCCACGTGTGGGACCACGCGGACGGCTGGGTCAGTATCGTGCCGCTCTTCGACGGCATCCACCGCGTGTTCGGCGTTCTGCCCGAGGACACCGGCCTGACGCCGGAGAAGGTCACCGCCAGGCGGAGCCAACCTCTCACCCTCGAGGACCTGCGCGGCATCCTCAAGCGCGTCGCCGGCACCGACTACGGGCTGCGCAACGCGGTGTGGATCTCCACGGCCGGTAACACCACCCGCCACGCCACCCGGTACCGGGTCAACCGTGTCTTCGTGGCCGGTGACGCCGCGCACGTGCACTTCCCGGCGGGTGGCCAGGGAGTCAACGTCGGCATGCAGGACGGCGTCAACCTCGCATGGAAGCTCGCGGCCGAGATCAAGGGCCAGGCCACCCCGCTGATCACCGGCGGCGCGGCCTCCTACGACCGTGAACGCCGCCCGGTGGCCGAGTCCCTGGCGCAGAACACGCAGGCCCAGACGGCGCTGATGACCACGTTCACGCCCCAAGGCGCGGCCCTGCGCGAGCTGATGAGCACGCTGCTCGCCCGGCCGGAGACCAACGCACACCTGGCCGGACTGCTGTCGGGGCTCAGCGTGTCCTACGACACCCCCGATGCAGGCCATCCCCTGGACGGGCACCGCGCGCCGAACCTGCGTCTGCCGGACGGGGACACCGTGCTGCGCCGACTGCGCGTCGATCGCTTCCTGTTGCTGGACTTCACCCCGGCCGGGGAGCTGGCCGCGCTGGACTCGTCGGCGGTGGAGGTGGTCCCGGCCGGGCCCTGGTCCGGGTTGGCAGCCGCGCTGGTACGCCCCGACGGATACATCGCCCGCGCGTGGAGCGTGGCGGACGCCGACCAGGTCAGGGCGGCACTTACCGACTGGGGGGCCTCCTGACCGCAGCCTCGGGCCCACGGCGTCGGAGGCGAAGGGCCCTCGCGCCGGTCACCCGGCCGGGGAGTTTTCCGTCCCGCCGAGGCCGTCGAGGAACAGCGGCTACCTCACCTCCTGACAGCACGTGCCTACATGGCCGCTCACTCCCCCCTGACGAAAAGGACGACCCTCACCATGTCCTTCACCGGAGAAGAGATCACCTACATCCGCTCACAGCGCCTGGCTCGCATCGCGAACGTCTCGGCGGCCGGCCAGCCCGACGTCACCCCGGTCGTGTTCGAGTTCGACAGCGAGCACTTCTACATCGGCGGCTTCGACCCGACCAACACCCGTCGCGCGCGCAACGTGCGTGACGGCAACCACAAGGTGGCTCTCGTCATCGACGATCTCGCCTCCACCGAGCCGTGGACACCACGCTACCTGCGCGTACACGGCACAGCCGAGCTGGTGGCCCGAGCAACCCGTACCGGGGGGCAGCAGATCATGAAGATCACTCCGGTCACCTCCTGGAGCATGAACCTGTCCGCGACCTGGTCTCCCGGCAGCGCCCACCAGCTACGCCCCCGCAAAACCCAGCATCAGCAGCCCGACGGAAGTGAGTGACGCATGAGCGCCCCCGCCCCCACCGCACCCCCCGTCCTCGTTGTCGGCGCGACCGGTGCGCTCGGCGGCCGGGTCGTCGATGAACTCCTCGCCCGCGGCAAGACGGTCCGTGCGCTGGTCCGTCCCACCAGTGACGCGAGCAAGCTCCAGGACAAGGGCGTCGAGATCGCCCGCGGCGACATACTCGATCTCGACTCCCTCACCGCCGCCATGCAGGGTGCCGACGCCGTCATCACCACCGCCGCCGGCTACACCGGCGGCGATAAGAAGGCACAGGACGTCGACACGCTCGGCAACGCCAACCTCGCCGAGGCCGCCCACCGCACCGGCATACGCCGGTTCGCCCTCACCAGCATCCTCACCAGCGACCAGACACCCGACGTGCCGCACTTCTGGCACAAGAAACTCGCCGAGGACAAGCTCGAACAGCTCGGCGTCCCCTTCGTCGCCCTGCGCCCTGGAGCCTTCCTCGCCCAGGTCACCACGCTGGCGGGCAACCCCCTCGACAAGGGGTGGGTGCTCTGGATGGCCAAGCCCGACATCCCCCTGACGTTCGTTCACACCTCCGACCTCGCCGCCTACCTGGCGGCCGCGGTCGACGCCGACGCCTCGCCCGCCGAGCGCGTTGACATCGGCTGAGACCGGCCGGTCAGCATGCGGGAGGTGGCCCGCCTGCTCGGCAGCCGGGCCGGAGAGCCGATCAAGGTACGGGCCGTGCCATCCGCGGTCATCCGGGCAGCGGGCGCCCTCGTCGGCCCGTTCAAGCCGATCGTCAAGGACATGGCCGCCATGTTCCGCTGGTTCGACACCGGCCGCTACGTCGCCGACACCATCCGCCAGATCCAGCTGTTCGGGCCCGCCCCCACGGCCGAGGACACCATCGCCCGCCTCGCTTCCGAACTTCGCGCCCCGCGCGGGCGGTGACAGGGCCGCGGAGATGTCCCGTAACAACACACCCAACGAAGGAGCACCTCTGATGAGCAACGAACGCCCGTTTTCCGATGAGACCCACGAGCTCCTCTACCTCGTCATGAGCCGACTCGTCGGTGACGACCCGAGCACACTCATGCCGAAGATCAAGGAACACCTCGCCTTCGGGGCAGACCTCGAAAGCAGGGGGATCACCTTCGAAGGCGGTCCCCTCATGACGCCCGACGGCAAGAACTCCGGAACCGGCCTGTACATCCTGCGCGCCGCCTCCCTGGCCGAAGCAGAGCAGATCGCAAGCCAGGACCCCCTGCACGCGGCAGGACTCCGCATCCCCACCGTCAGCCCCTGGTACCGCAAGAGGCGCCCGGCGGAAACGGCATGAGATCGGCGCCGTTCGAAGCCAACTGATCGAACGGCGCTTCGCCCACCACGGACTCGGACCGCGCCGTCAGGAGGCGCATTCGGGTGCCGGTGCGCGCTGCCGCGTCACTGCCGCACCTCCCGCAGCACCTGCTGCGTGCCGTGGAAGAAGGCCGCGGTCACGCCCCTGGCCCACTCCAGCTGATCGTTCCCCCAGCAGGGAGAGATGCCCGGCGACCTACGCCGCGAGCAGGTCATGGGCCCGCCGAGCTATTTCGCTAGCGTGTCTCCGCACGCGATCGGATGGTGAGGTCCGCCGGGATGCGGGGGCTGGCCGTGGGCACGGAGCCGGTGGTCATTCTCGTACTGCGTGCCCGCGACCGAGAGGGATCACCACGGCTGACCTTTTCGCGAGTTGATCGCGGAGTGCGGTGTTCTCGGCGACCAGGGCCGCGATGACCGTGGCGGCGGCGTCACCATCGGCCGCAGCTATCCGACCCGAGTCCGGCCGACGGTCAAGACTCCGCCATGTGACATGAGCGGCTGAGAGGGCGGGAGTTACCCAACGTACTGAGGGAGGAAGCAGCTGGCGACTCCCGACGAAGGGTAACTCCGTGATCGCGCAACGCATCGTCATCGCCTCGGCCGCAGGGCTCGCGTCCGCGCTCCTGCTGGCGGCGTGCGGCTCTTCGAACGACAACGCCTCCAGCACGAACCCCGGCAACGCCGCCGCCGTCGCCACGGCTGCGTCGGATCCCGCGACCTCCGCACCGGCCACCTCCGCACCTGCGGACGGCGGTAACTCCGGCAACGGGCACTTGGCCACGACCACCATGCTGATGGCCAAGACGGTCAAGGGCATGGGCAGTGTGGTCACCGACGACAAGGGGATGACGCTCTACCGCTCCGACAAGGACCAGGCGGCCCCCTCCAGGTGGACATGTGCCGGTGAGTGTACGAAGACATGGATGCCCGTCATGGTGCAGGACTCCGTACGGACCATGGGCGTGGAGAAGAGCCTGATCGGCACGGTCCACCGGAACGGCATGAAACAGGTCACCCTCGACGGCTGGCCGCTGTACCGGTACATGGGCGACACCAAGGCCGGGCAGATGAGCGGCCAGGGCAAGGACAGGCAGTGGTACGCCGTTACCCCGACCGGCCAGAAGTCCGCCATGACGGGCTGACCGGCGATTAATTGGGAAGGGATGGCACCAGCCCAGCTCCATGGCTTTCTGCTGCACCGTCAGCATGACGCTGCCCTTGCCGAAAAATCATCCACTCTCGTGGGTGCCGGTGTGTGGGATGGCGACTGCGGTCGCTGCGCCGTCAGATCACCGTCCTGGAGCGCCGACTCGCAAAGAAGAGGGTGCGGTTCCACCCGGGTGATCGGGCATTCTTGGCGGCGCTGCTGCACCAGCCCCCGAAGGACGTGCTGCGCATGCTCGCGCGCCGCCACGCCGCAGCCTCCCGGCCCAAGCGTCCGGGCCGACCGCGGACCGTGCACTCCGCCCGGGCCCTGGTGCTGCGCCTGGCGCGGGAGAATCCCGGTTGGGGCCACCGGCGTCTGCACGGCGAACTGCTCATCCTGGGCGTGAAGGTCGCCGCGTCCACCGTCTGGGAGATCCTCGAAGAGGCCGGCATCGACCCGGCTCCCGAACGGAACTCCAGCACGTGGGCGAGTTTCCTGCGCTCCCAGGCCGATGCCCTGCTTGCCTGCGACTTCTTCGAGACGGTCACGCTGACCGGAGCGCGGCTGTACGTGTTCGCGGTGGTCGAGCACGCCAACCGACGGATCCGGATCCTGGGTGCCACCGCGCACCCGACCGCGTCCTGGGTGGCCCAGGCCGCCAGGAATCTGGTCATGGACCTCGAGGACGCTCGACGCCTTCCTGGCGGAGGCGGGGATCGACGTCGTGCTCAGCGGTGTCCGGATGCCGAGGATGAACTCGGTCATGGAGGGGTCGTGTGCAGAGCTGTCGGCGCGAGCTCCTGGCCGCACCCTGAGCAGTTCTACAACGGCCACCGGCCCCACCAGGGCATCACGAACGCCCCTCCGCTGAACCCCTTGCCCGCGCCGATCGCCGATCCGGAGCAGACAGCCCGCCTGGACATACGCCGACGTGATCGTCTCGGAGGCGTCCTCCACGAGTACGCACATGCCGCATGACCAGGGCGGACGAGGTTATCGGCAAGGGCAGCGCCGCTACTGCCACACCCCCAACCCCGAGCCCGGCATCGGCGACCGCGGCGAACGCCACCTGAGCCAACTCTGGGCCGCCCCCCAGCAGCCGCCGGTACACCCGCAGCTGACCGAATCCGACCTCACCCAGCGCCGCGCCTACAAGGAGGACTTCGACCAGAGCGCCGACACCTGGCAGCAGTAGCGCGCGCCGACCGGTCTCCAAGCGCATCGCCTGCTCATGCCAGACCGATGGACCGACAGCCGTACTGCTGCCGGTCCCTCTGCCCCGTCCGGCGCTGTTACGCCCAGCGCATCCCGATCGCCGACAGCTGCTCGCGCCGCTCGGGGGCGCCTTACCAGCTCCTTCAGACCGAGGCCGGCGGCGCCTCGGCCCGGCTGTGTCAGGCGGAAGGGCTTGCCTCCCTCGGCTTCGTCTGCCGCGGACATGCCATCAGTATGGCCCGAGGGAGCATGATCCGGGAGTCAGCGTCTAGACTCTGCGCCTGATCCGGCATTGTGCGGGGCCTTTTGCGAGCAGGGTGATGCCCGCGCCGAGTGGTACCTCGTCTTTGCTGGCGGCTTCGAACTCGTATGCCTGGATCAGTACGGCGAGCCCGAGTACCGATTCCAGCATCGACAGGTGCTGCCCGATGCAGGCGCGCGGTCCGCCGCCGAACGGGAACCAGGCGTAGCGCGGGCGGCCGGCCTCCGCTTCGGGCGTGAAGCGCTCGGGGACGAAGCGGTCTGGGTCCGGCCAGTAGTCGGGGTGGCGGTGGGTGACCCATGGGCTGACGAGGAGGTCGGCGCCGGCCGGTATGCGTACGCCGTCGATCTGCGTGTCGGCGACCGCGCGGCGGCCGATGACGGGCGCGGACGGATACAGCCGCATCGCTTCCTTCAGCGCCATCGTCAGGTACGGCAGTGCCTCCATGTCCGCTGCGGTGGGTGTCCGTCCGCCGGGGCCGCCGAGCACCTCGTCCACCTCCTTGCGTACCCGGCGCTGGTGTTCCGGATGTCGGGCGAGCAGATGCAGGGCGAAGGCGAGCGCGGTGGCCGTCGTCTCATGGCCGGCGAGCAGGAAGATCAGCACCTGTTCGCGTAGTTCGGCGGCGTCCATGCTGCCGTCCTCGGCGTTCTCGGCGTGGACGAGGAGGGTGACGAGGTCCTCCGCGGCCCCGCCCCCTCGCCGTCGCGCGATGATGCCGTCGCAGAGCGCGAACAGCTCCTTCTGAAGGCGGGCAGCACGGCGGTTGGCAGGGGTGGGCCAGGTGCGCGGGGTCTTCACCGGTGAGAAGCCCCGCTTCAGTGAGTACTCCTGGAGCGCGGGCAGCGATCGTTCGACCACCTTCAGTGCCCTCTCCATGTCCTCGCCGAACAGGATCCGGCCGACGACGCGCAGCGCGAACCGGTGCATCTCACCGACCAGTTCGACAGTCTGGCCTGGATGCGTGCTTCAGGCCTTCGCAAGTGCCGCTGCCTCATGTGTCACCTGCTGCGCATAGCCGTTCACACGGCGGGGGGTGAACAGCGGCTGGATGAGGCGGCGCTGGCGCAGGTAGGCGGTGTCCTGACTGGTGAGCAGGCCGTTGCCGACGGACTGTCGTACTTCCTCGTAGAAGACGTTGTCCTTGCGGAAGACGGCGGCCTGCGTCGCCAGGACCTGCTGGGCGCCCTCGGCCGAGAACACCGCGTAGAGGTCCGTGCGCAGGCCGGGCGGCCCGGCGCGGAACCGCACGACGTCACCGTGATCGCGCCGCGCCCGCAGATATGCCGCCAGTGGATCGTTCAGCAGGTCGCTCATCGAACCGAGCAGGGGCCCTCCTGCCACGATCGGCGCCTCCGCGCCCGGGACTGTCACCGTCATGGTCTTTAAGCCTCCAGCAGTCTGTGAGCCTGTCCGCTCCTCAGTAGTCTCCCAGCAGCGCATCGACGGGCGCCATGACAGGCGGCCCGCCGGGTCGTGGCGAGGGAGCTTTTGGTAACCCCGGCTATCAGAAACATGCGGAATGCCGCCTGAGTCATGGTGATTCATGCTCTCGATGTTCTTGTGCAGGGCGGAACCCCCAACGCCTGCAGGCCGTGACCAGGACTGCCTGCCCCAAACGGACAACTTCGGCCCCAAGCAACGTCATCCGACGATGACCGACGAACGGACCCGCCCCGAATTCGGGGCCGAACCTGCCATGATCCAGCTATGCCCGAATACTTTTGGCCCGATTGGGGGAGCGACAAGGACTATGGAACCCGCGTCGTAGCCGCCTGGCCCGACACCGTTCGCAGCCTCCCCCTCGGCGCCGCGGTCACCGGCGAGGTCGTCGGCCGCCAGCCATTCGGCGTCTTCCTCGCCATCGATCACCACCCCGAAGCCATCGGCTTGGCCGAGATCACTGCCATGCCCCGTTGCATGGAACTTCCGCGCGTTGGAGAGCACGTCGCCGGACTCGTCCTGTGGCATGCCGACCACAACCACCAGGTCAAGATCAAGCTCACCGAGTGGGACGAACACGCAGATCTGCTGACGTCATTCGCCGACATGATCGGCCAGACCGTCAGGGCACAGGTCACCAAGCTCGCGCCGATCGGCGCCTTCGTCCGAGTCGCCGACTGCGTCGAAGGACTCATCCGACCAGAAGAACTCCCGCAGACGCCGGTCCAGGAAGGGCAGGAGTTGATGGTCGCGATCCTCGGCGTCGACCTCGAGCGACATCGGATCCTCCTGGCCGCATCAACCGGACGTTGAGAGGAGGCGCCACATGGACCAGCCGAATCTCGACTTGAGTTCCTGGAGCATCGAGAGGCTGGAGACCCACATGGCCGGGCTTCAGCGTGGGCAGGAGCTGGAGCGAATACGCACGGTTGCGCAGTCCCACGTGTATCGGTCTGCAGAGTCGCGTGATGCGCGCCTTCGCTGGGCCAAGCTGTCCCTGGCGGCGAACAGGAGGTTTCACGGCGACGGTCCGTGGGAGCAAGCCCGTATGCACCGTCAGGAATTCGCACTTCGGACCTGGGTCATTGAACACCTCGGCACCGACGCTGACCCGGACTGGAGCCCCGAAGCTCTGGCCAACGACACCCTCGCCGCGCTCTCGCTTGAGCCGCGCCGAGCGAAGTCGCTCGCGGCCGGCTGGCGAGACCTCCCGATCGAGCAGATGGGCGATCTGCGCCGTCACAAGAACCTCACCGCTCACATCGACCGGCTCATGCCCAGCCTTCCCCTCGGACCGATCAAAGATCAACTCGCAGGCTGGTCGTCCGTGCGCCAGCACCTGCCCTGAACCCGGGGTGGTCGGGAAGGCTACTGAACTTGAATTCGTGATGTCGGCTCAGGGGCTCGCTGAGGCGACGATGGTCACGAAGTGCTGCAAGACGGCGAATGGCAGCGTCTGCGTCTCGTCGAAGAAGACCTCCGCTGGCTTTTCCTCCTCGGGGGCGTAGACAACCACCGTCACGGCTGCCGGTCCGGGTGCCGGTGAAGCAGGCATGGAAGGGGTTCCGCCCGGAACCATGCGGGCCTCGCTGAGCTCGAAGTGGGTGGTCAAGCCCTCGCCCGCACCCGTCTTGGTGGTGAGAGAGCAGTACAGATCACCGTCATAGTCCCAGGTCCGCAAAGACATGGCGGTGATGCTGCCACACCTGCCGCTGCCAGCGACGGGCATAAGAGCGTGTCGGGGGTGGCCGCTTGTTACTCTTTCCGATCATGCGAGCCCTCTTTCCAGGATCCTTCGACCCGGTCACTCAAGGGCACCAGGACGTACTCCGGCGCGCTGCCCTCCTGTTCGACGAGGTCGTCGTATGCGTGATGTCCAATTCGAACAAGACCGGCCGCTTCCCCATCGCGGAACGGCTGGACCGGCTCCGCGCGGCAGCAACTGACTTGAGCAACGTCACGGTCGACTCCCACACCGGCGGCCTGCTGGTCGACTACTGCCGCCGAGTCGGAATCGACGTCGTCGTCCGCGGAGTTCGCGGCGTTCCCGACCTGGACTACGAAATGCCGCCGGCCCGTATGAACCGCGAACTGGCCGGAGTCGAAACGTTCTTCATCGCTGCAGACCCCGCCCTGGCCCACATCTCCTCCACGCTCGTCACCGCGATGAGTCAACTGGACCGTGTCCCCGAATGATGGTTTGAGCGAGCTTCTTCCAGCAGGTGGGGGCGGCAGGTCATTGCGGGGATGGTGTTCGTAGCGGTGGTTGAGTCGGCGGTAGCCGGTCAGCCAGGACATCGTCCTCTCGATCACCCACCGGCGCCGTCCGAGCCGTTGCGACGACTCGACGCCCTTGCGGGCGATGCGGACACCGATCCGTTTGCCGCGTCACCATTTCCGCAGGTGGGGGATGTTGTAGGCCTTGTCGACGTGGAGGCGTTGGGGCTTGAACTGGCGGCCGTGGTGGGGGCGTGTCTCGTTTGGTGACCCGTGATCACGGGCTTCAGGGCGAGGCTGTCGTGGGTGTTGGCCGCGGTGACGCCGACGAGGAGGGGCAGCCCGTTCGTGTCCGACAGGACGTGCATTTTCGAACCGGGTTTGCCCCGGTCCACGGGGCTCGGACCTATGAGTTCGCCCCCCTTTTGGCGCGGACGTGGGCGGAGCCGAGGACGGCACGTGAGAGATCGAGGAGGCCGGCGTCGTCGAGCCGGTGCGCACACCCCTGAGAGGCGGTGGCGCCTGGCACCCTGACACATTCACCGAGCGTCACCCAACGTGCGTGGGCTCCGTTGTGCCGGTGTGGAATGGACGCAGTTGCTGAAGGACCTCGCCGACGCGGCACGAGTGCGCAACGCCAAGGTGGCGGCTCTGCGCAACGCCGGGCCCGCGGGAGCGAGCCGGCCGCGCAGGCCATCGTCGCCGGCGCCCTCGGCCCAGTGCTCGCCAAGGTTTTGGCGACGATGGAGCCGACGACCGCCCGCACGTGTGTGGCCAGGGATGGGCAGCGGCGTCCGAGCCCTTTCCCGGTTCATGACGGCTCTTCTGCTTGCTTGCCCGGGGCGTCCGTGATCCGGACCTCCACGTCCCTTGGCTGCTGGAGATCGCCGTTGACCGGGACGAGGTCCTGCGGACAGGCGGGCAGCACGACCACCACATCCGTGAGCGCCCGCAGGAGCACCGAGTCGCCGTCCGAGTTGACGGGCACATTCATGAACAAATTGAGTGGAGCGGGCACCGGGGTCAGGAGGTCCGGGAGGCCGGACTCGGCGAGGGCTCGGTGGCAGTTGTCGCTGCAGTTGTCGTGGTGGCCTTTGCGTCCCAGTTGCTGGTACCGGACGGGGTCACAGGCCGGGATCAAGGTGTCGTGCACGCCCGGAGAGGTGTCCTCGGCGATGTGCAGGATGGGCCTGCGCCGGTCGTCGACCAGCTCGTCACCGGCCTTCACCGTCAGGCGGCCGAGCATGGCGCGCGTGTGCGCCATCGACAGCCCGTGCTGCGGTTCCTGCCTTGCTACTGCCCAGGTGTCGACCACCTGGCTCCCGTACGTGTTGATCACACGCAGTGTTCCGCCCTGCGATACCTGGAAGGCCGTTCCTGTGCGTGCGGCCAGCGTCGTCGTGACAGCCATGATCTCTCCTTGGTGTTCAGACCGAGGCGCCTTCGTTGCCGCAGTTTTCGGCTGACGTCCCACCGGGGCTGGGCGCAGACTACCGGGGTGAAGACGCTCGATCCGGACGACCGCGTCGCGGATGCGATGATGCATCCGCGCCACCAGGTGATGCAGCAGGAGTTGGTGCCGTTGATCGAGCAGGTCCGCGCCTGCTGCGGCGGCAGCAACGCCTTCAGCCGGGCCGTGAAGCGCATGGCCATGGGCGGCAAGCCGCAGCCCGGGGCGCCCGGAGCCGCCATCGGGCCGGGACTCGGGGGACATTGCGGCTTGGGTCATCGAGCGGGACCCGTGCGAGAGGCTCGGGCGCCGGTTGCGCAGCCTGGGTGACGTCCTGGCGTGGCGGGCGTTCGGGCGCAACCGCCGCATCCTGCTGGCCTGGTGCCGCAACATGCCGCCGGGGGTGATGGCGGGCAAGGAGGGCTTGGTCGCCGAACTCGCCTTCGTCGAGGAGCAGTGGCGGGACCACGGCCGCTACGTGCTGCTGCGCGATCTGACGAACTGCCTGCGGATCGGCGATGCCACCGAGTGGGACCCGGACCGCGGTGGACCACGCATCGCGGAGATCAAAATCAACCCGTGCCGGAAGGACCCCAGGCAGCAGCGCCGGATCGACGCCTTCCACGCCGCGGTGTACGAGGGCGGGAACCTACCCGGCGACCATCGCGACGAACGGCTCCACGACCCGAGTTCCGTCGACACCGTGCAGGCGAAGAGCGGTACCGCCGGTCGCTTCAGCGGCAGCAGACTGTGTACGAAGACCCCGTCAGCCCACGCACCGTGGCCGACGAGGTGGTGGGCAACCACCGGGTGCTAGCCGACCTCGAGGGCATTGACGACGCGCGGGCTCAGGCGGTCGTGGCCCTGACGATCGACGACTACACCCAAGCAGAGATCCGGCAGTTGCTCGCGCCGAAGTCGGTCCGCGCCATCGAGGGCGTGCTCTACGGGTGGCGGAAGGAAGCCCAAGAGAAAGCCCAGAAGGAAGCCCAGGAGGACGAAGGAGGTGGGCGGCATGGCGAACAATGAGGAGAACTTCGATGCGCTGCTGGAGAGTTCATCCCTTGGCAGCCCGGCGCCCGGCAACTTCGTGCACGCACACCCCTCCACGAGGCCCGCACCGCCCGCAGGCTTGCGGAGGAGCAGGATCCAACGGCACCGCCGGCCGACGGACCCCCGGGGCGGGCAGCGACCCGGGTCCTGGCTGGTCGACCTGACCACATCGAGCTGGACCCGCGCCTGCCCAGCCCGTTCACCCCGGACGGCAGCCGTCCGACCGGCCCGGCCTGGTATCGGACGGACACCGTCGCCTACGCCCAGGAACTCGGCCACGACGTGCACCAGATCGAGGCGTACCTGCGGCGTGGGACCGGCGCGTACCTGGGCCCGTGGCACGACCGGCTCAAGAACGCCTACGTCGACACCCTCGCCGGCCTCGGTGTCCCCCGGGACCTGTCCGACGCGGAGTTCCTCTCATCCGGTCGTGCACGTGTGAGCGGCCGCGATCACGGCTCCGTCTCCTCGTTCAGGCCTTCCAGCGGGTCCTTGATCAGACGGACTGGTTCTGCGAGTGCGGCCTCGTAGCGGTTACGGGCGAAAACATAGGGCCCCGTGGAGAGCTCACCCCACTCCTTGCGGAAGGGCTGTCGGAACGATGACCAGGTGACGGTCGTCGGAGTGGTGGTGATGAGTGCCAGTACGGGCCAGCAGCCCCAGATGCCACAGGAGCAGCCAAGGACCGGGGTGGTACCGGCTGCGTCAGCGAACTCTGGGGCCGGATCCCCGAGAAAATGGCGCATGGGGTCGCCGATCTCCGGGACAGGAAGGCCGTCGTGTTGAGACAGCAGAAAGCGTTCCTGCTCCGATGGGGTTTCCTCCTCGTGCTCCCGGCTCCAATGGGCGCGGGTGGCGTCGGCGACGTGAACACGCAGATCCGTGCCGTCGATCCGGAAGCCCCATAGAAGGAGGGAGGAGTCTTCGGAGCGCGGGTAGTGCAGGAATTCGATGCTCTGCATGGCCGTCATCTTGATGGGCGAGGACTTCCCACGCGACCAGTTTTGGTTGCTGTAGTGGCCCTCTCGGCCCGTACCTGGCTACGGAGCTGGCGACAACAACCGATCCGTTTCGCTCTGGTTGTCGGTGCCAAGTAGCGTGCCGATCCGTTGACAACCATCCTGCTTCACCGACGCGAAGGCGCAGGTCGGCACCCGCCGCTGGTGACACCTACCGTACTTCGGCACACCGTGCTCACGGATGAAGAACTCAAAGCCCTCGCGGACCGCGTTCGACCTGGCAAGTGCCGGCTTCTCGCCGATGCCGCCCGAGCGGGAAGACGACGAGCACGGCGGCGTCCTGGTCTTCATCGACCAGCACCAGGTGTGTGCCGCCTGGAGCACGCACGCCCGGCGAGCGACGCGGCGCTCGACATGCAGGACGCCGGCCGTAAGGACGAGGACGTCGTCCGCCGCTACGGCACTGTCCGCGCCACGATGCTCCTCGCCCTCGGCAGCATCCTCAACGCCTTCACTACCGCACCACGTCCCGGAACTTCGGGTTCGGGCACGTGATCGTCCCCGGACCAGTCCTGACCAACCCGCCCAGGCGTCGACCGGCGCTCTCACGGAAAGGTAAGCAGTCATGGCCGCTCCCGCCGCCCGCACCGCGCGTACGGTGGCGATACATCCCGTCTGGAGGCACCGATGAGCGCGCAGCCCGAGGAAGCCCCAGCCAAGGCGTTGGAGGACTCCCGCCACACCTACAGCCTCACCCCGCTGGCGTCGTCCGTACCTGGCAGCTGCGTCTGGCCGCGGCCCCGGCCGTCGACACCTACATGGACGCCGGCCGCGGCGAGACCGGCTTCGTGGACCTGGCCGACGTCCTCGGCGCCCGCCGGTGACCGATCAACCATGGGCGGTGCGCCTGTCCCCGCACGCCGCGAAGACGCTCACCGAACTTCCCGAGCACGCCAAGGAGATGGTCCGCGACGTTCTCGACATCGCGGTACGTGCCCCTGGGGTTGGCCCCAGTGGAACGCCGGCGATGCGGAGGGCGAGGACTCGCGCCGCCTCCATCAGGCAGCTGTCCGTGGTTCACGCGGACCCTGGGCACCGGTGAGCGGTGCCCAGGGCGTGTGGGGGTGCCGGTCAGCCGAAGTCGCCGGGCGTGTAGTTGCCGCCGGGGATGCGGTTGATGACGCCGAGGCGGTTGGAGGAGTTGATGATGGCGATGAAGGCCACCAGGACCGCCAGTTGCTCCTCGTCGAAGTGCTTGGCGGCGTTGGCCCAGGCCTCGTCGGTGACGCCGCCGGCGCCGTCGGCGATGCGGGTGCCCTGCTCCGCCAGCTCCAGCGCGGCACGCTCTGCGTCGGTGAAGACGCTGGACTCCCGCCAGGCCGCGACCAGGTTGACGCGCGTGGTGGACTCCCCGGCGTGCAGGAGGTCCTTGGAGTGCACGTCCGTGCAGTAGCCACAGCCGTTGATCTGGCTCGAACGCAGCATCACCAGGTCCTGGATCGTCCTGGGCAGCGACGACTCCGTGATGAGCGTCCTGCTCGCCGAGGCGAAGTGCTTCAAGGCCTTGGCGACGACGGGGGTGCCGAGCAGGTTCAGACGCGGTTCCATGATGAACTCCTTGCCGCTGGCCGGGTGTACGTCTCAGTGGGTACGTCACTGAGACACCGCGAACCGGCGGCCTGTGACACGTCCCGAGGTGTGGCAGCCAGTCAGCAACCGTGTGAGGCAGTCAGGGACCGCACCCTCGCCGTGATCACTACGATCCCTCTCACGCCCCCAGGGGCGTCACGCACCCGATCCAACTGTCACGCCCGCGTGTCACGGGCTGGCTCGGCCCGGAACCACGGGCTCGTTCGAGGGCGTGAGCTGCCGACGGCAGATCAGCACCCTCTGTTACTGGTGGTTGCCACGGCGTAGCGTGACAGGTACACGCCTGGCACGCCGTGCGTCGCGGTGAGCGCTGAAAGGGAGAGTTGTACAAGCAGGAGATGTGCTGGACGGGCGCTACCGGCTGATCAAGCCCACTCGCCAGGCCTGGAGCTTGTTGATCAGGCCCTCGACGGTGTTCCTCTCCTTGCATAGGCCGACGTCGTGGTTGCGCACATGCAGCCGGTCGATCGACGCGCGGGTCGGATCAGTTGCGCGTGGTGGGTGGTGGGCCGGTGACGGTGGTGAGCTGGAGCTTGGTTTCGTCCTCGCTGCCGGGCACGGCGGTCATGATGACGATCTTGAGCTCGGAGTCGCCGTCGGTCAGGACGTCGCAGTCCACCGTGACAGGGCCCACCGACGGGTGGTCGATGGTCTTGTGGTCCTCGCGGTGCGCGGCCACCTCTCCAGTGGCCCATAGTTCGGCAAACCTCTTGTTGCCCGCGTTCAGTTCACGGATCAGCGTGGCCAAGCGGCTGTCCTGGGGGAAGCGGCCGGTGGCGCGGCGCAGGTCGGAGACGACGGCGGCGTCGGTGGCGTCGGGGTCCGCCTCGGTCACCGGCCACAGCGCGAGGTGGGCGGGGCCGGCATCCACCGGGAACCTGTCGCGGGCGAAGTTGCGCAGCCTTGGCGGCGAGGCGGTGGGGTCGCCCAGCAGCGCGGCCCACCCGCGGTTCCACCACGCCAGTTGCCAGTCCGCGGCGAACACGGCGACCGCCGCGTCCCCGAGGCGGGCGAGCACCCGCTGCATGCCGGGCGGAAGATGGTCAGAGATCGCGCCGCCCGCCGGCGGTACGAGCTGGACCAGCCGGTACAGGTGGTCCCGCTCGGCGGTGGACAGCTGCAGGGCGCGTGCCAGGGATGCCACCACCGACGCTGAGGGTGTCGTGGCCCGCCCCTGCTCCAGGCGCACGATGTAGTCGACCGATACCCCGGCCAGGTCAGCCAGTTCTTCGCGCCGTAGCCCGGCCGCCCTGCGCCCGCGGGCCACTGGCAGCCCGGCGGCCGACGGGGGCAGCCGATCCCGCCATGTGCGGATCATCGCGCCCAGTCCGGTTCCGGGTGTCGTCGACATGATCTCCATCCTCCCGCACCCCCGGTCGTGCGTGTGGACGCAAGGGTGGTACTGGTCTTCCTACCGCTGAAGCGTCCCTGGTCCGCCTCCCTCGTCAAGGCAAGCATCGAACGCATGACCATCACCTTCATCACCGGAGCCAACAAGGGCCTCGGCCGCGAGACCGCCCGCCGCCTGATCGAATGTGGCCACACCGTTCTCGTCGGAGCCCGCAACCGCGAGCAGGGCGAGGGGATCGCCGCCGCGCTCGGCGCACGCTACGTCCCCATCGATGTGACCGACGACGCGTCTGTGGCCGCCGCAGCCGCGAACGTCACCGAACACGAAGGCAGGATCGACGTCCTGATCAACAACGCCGGTGTCCACGGTCCCATCGGCGATCCCAGCGACCTCACCGCCGCCGACGCCCGTGCCGTTCTCGACGTCAACGTCATCGGCGTCGTCCGCACCACCACCGCGTTCCTGCCGCTGCTGCGCCGCTCGGACGACCCTGTGATCGTCAACGTCAGCAGTGGCATGGGCTCGCTCGCCCTCACCCACGACCCCGACCGGCCCGAGTCGCACGTCATCGCGCCGCTGTACACCTCCTCGAAAGCAGCGCTGACGATGTTGACCACGCAGTACGCCAAAGGGCTCAAGGGTATCCGCGTCAACGCCGCCGACCCCGGCTACACAGCGACCGACCTCAACGGTCACAGCGGCCCTCAAACCGTCACCGAGGGCACGGACGCGATCGTCGCCCTCGCCACCGAGAAGCCCGGCGCCGGCACCGGACGCTTCCTCTCCCGCCATGGCGAGATCGCCTGGTCCTGAAACCCAACTGACGGACCAGGAGTGGGAGTTCATCGGATCGTACCTGCCGATCGGCGAGTACGGCTCGTACCCCGAGCGGCTGCGGCAGCAGTTCGAGGGTGTGATCTGGCGGTTCAAGATCGGCGGGCAGTGGCAGGAGATGCCGCACGAGTTCGGCGCTTGGTCGACCGCCAAGGCGACGCTGCTACCCCTCCTACACCTACGACGACGAGTGGGCACTGATGGTGTTGCTGCCGACCTTGGCCTGCGAGACCAGCAAGGGCGGCCGGCCGGAGAAACACCCGCGCCGCGAGGTGGTCGATGCGATCCGCTACGTCGTGGATGCGGGATGCAAGTGGCGCCGAAGACAGAGAGACTCAGGTGCTGTGGACATGGGGATCTTTGGCCGACTGCCCGGTGGTGCTGGACTTCGACGGTATCCAGGTGGAGGTTTGCCACTGGAAGCTCGATGAACTGTCGATCAGCCGGAACACGAGCGACACCGCGGCGACCATCACCGGGTGGGAGTCGTTCGAGCTTACGCCGCAGTGGCCCGGCGGGGGTGGGGACGTCGGTGAGTCGCTTCAGTAGCTGGTCGAGGGCGGCTTGTCCGTCGTCGACGGCCGCGCGTTCGTCGTCCGTCAGGTGGGATGGTCGCGAGCATCTTCTGCAGGTTCTCCTTGGCCTTCAGGAGCTGGCCTTTGCTGGAGGCCTTCGGGGTGTAAAAGCCGAGGTCGGGCACGAACTTCGGCTGAGGGCAGGAGAGTTCGAGAGTCCGTCTGCTCGCGTTGTGTTCGTGGAAGTGGCTGATGGCGTCGGTGCTTGGTCTGCTGGAGGCCCGGGAGAAGAAGGTCCGCGTGGAGGTGGCCCGGCTGCGCGAGGAGGCTGAGCGGATCACGGCCGCGCTCAGTGCGGCGGAAGCGCAGCTGGAGCGGCTCGGCCAGGCTCGCGAGACCGTCACAGAAGTGCCGGCCGAGCCGGACGCCGAGAGGACGGGGCAGGTCCGGGCCGCTGCGGGTGACGGGCTCGACGATGCCGCCTCGCGTCGAGGGTGTCGGCGCGGAGGTGCTTGCTCCGGGGTACCAGCGGATCGTGTCGGCCCTTGCCGCGGCGGAGGCCGACGGCGGCATGCGGGCGAAGCGGATCGCGCTCGCCCTGGGCGAGAGGGCGATTCCGGCCCGGGTGGAGGGGGGTGCGCTCGCGGCGGAAGCGGCTGGCCGCGCGGGGCTGGGCTGCCGAGGTGGGGCCGGGCCTGTTCACCGTCTGCGAGGGGCCGGTGTCGGCGGCCGCGTGAGGAAGGCATCCCGGCGGCGCCTGGCCAAGCGGGCGTTCATCTGCATGGTCATGGACCACAGCACCATGGCCTCGTGCATCTCAGGCAGCGTCTCGACGTCGCGCACCAGACGCCTCGAACGGACCAGCCAGCTCGGCCTGCGCTCCGCTACCCACCTTCTCGGCAGCACCACGAACCCGTGGTGTCGTCGGAACGTTTGACGATCTCAAGGGCGAGGCGGAGCTTCTCGGCGGCCCAGGCGACGAGCCGGCCCGCGTAGCCGGAGTCCGCCCACACCAGGCGGATGGACAAGTACCGTTCCCGCAGCCGGGTGAGCAGCGGCACGGCGGCGTGGCGGTCCTGCACGCTCGCCGCGGTCACCAGCACCGCCAGGACCAGGCCGAGACAGTTCACCACCACGTGCCGCTTCCGCCTACCCACGTTCTTCCCGCCATCCCATCCCGACGTTGACCTGAGGATGTTCGCCGTTGCCCGGACCGACTGCGAGTCCACGATCGCCGCACTCGATCCCGGGCTGCGGCCCGCCGTCGCACGCTCCCGGTCGCGGAGCCGGTCGTGGAGCTCGCCGAGCAGACCGGCCGCCTGCCGGCGTCGGGCGAAGGCGTGCACCCGCTTGAAGGGCGGGAAGTCCGCAGGCAGGTTCGACCACTTGATCCTGTTGTCGACGACGTGAAGCACGGCGTCGAGCATCTCGCGATGGCAGTAGCCCTCCGGCCGCCCGCCCCGCCTCTGGGGCCACGCCGGCATGGGCAGCAGCCGGCGCAGCTCCTGACACTCGGCCTCCGTCATGTCCGAGCCGTAGCACCCGACTCGGTCCGGATGATCGGCCGCGTTCCCGAACCGGTGCGACCCGTAGCTCGGCTGACTCGCATCGCCCAGCTACCAGGAGGCCCCCTCTGCATGCATCGGTCCCGGTGCGAGCACCCGATGAGGAACCGGTATTCGAACCGACAGCAGGGTCGGCGGATGGCTTCTCAGATGGCGGTCGAGAGTGCTACGTGACGCCATTGGTCGAGTTCACGTCGCACCAGATCCAGCTTCGCCTCGACGCGCTCGACCGCGTCCGCACCCAACTGCAGGCGCAGCGGTGGCTCGGCGGCCTCGGTGAGGTCGACGATGGCGTTGGCTGCCTTCATCGGATCGCCTGGCTGACGGCCGTCGTTTTCGGCCAGTGCCTCGCGCACCGGTCCCGCGCCGGCGGTGTAGTCCACGATGGCGGCTGGTTCGACCTGGATGCTGGAGCCGCTGAGGAAGTCGGTGCGAAAGCCGCCCGGCTCCACGATCGTGACGTGCACGCCGAGTGGGGCCAGCTCGCCGTGCAGCGCCTCGGAGATGCCCTCCAGGGCAAATTTCGACGCACCGTACAGGCCCACCGCCGGAGCGGTGGCGAAGCCGCCCACGGAGCCGATGTTCACGACGTGTCCGGATCGCTGGGCGCGCAGTGTCGGCAGGGTCGCCCGCAACGTGTTCAGCACGCCGAACACATTGACGTCGAACAGTGCCCGGGCAGCCTTGTCGGAGGTCTCCTCGATTGCGCCCACCAGGCCGTAACCCGCGTTGTTGACGACGATGTCGATCCCGCCGAACTTCGCCAGGCCCGCCTCCACCGCAGCCGTCAGCTGCTCCGGTTCGGTCACGTCCGCGCTCACCGCCAGCAATCCCTCCGGCTTCTCCGGGTGCGCGCGGAGCACCGCCGACCTGTCCTTCGCGGTAGCGATGACGCTGTGCCCGCGGTCCAGCGCCGCACGCGTGATCTCCGCGCCGAGCCCACGCGATGCACCAGTGACAAACCAAACACTCATGTTCTCCCACATTCCGATCGCCCCGATGGCCAACGGCTCGACGCTAGAACCTAGAGTCGTGTCTAGATCAACAGCTGTGTGATGGGGAGGGCGTTCATGGATCTGAGCATCGGTGAGGTGGCGCAGCGCAGTGGGCTGAGCGTGCACGCTCTGCGGTTCTACGAGCGGGAGGGCCTGTTTGCCAACCCGGTACGCCGCCTGTCCAACGGCCGTCGGATCTATCACGAGGAAGATCTGGAGTGGCTGGCGATCTGCACGAAGCTGCGTTCCTCCGGCATGTCACTGGCAACGATCCGGCGATACATCGACCTGGTCCGCCAGGGCCCGGGCAACGAACATGAACGCCTCGAGCTGCTGCGCCGGCACGAAAACCACGTGGAGACTCAGATCCGGGAGCTGCAAGAGATCTTGGATGTGATGCGGTACAAGGTGCGGACCTACGAGGAGCATGTCGTCCGCGGTGAGGCCGACCGGCTCTGGAATCCGTCCCACCCGGACACCGCACAAGCCGGCACTCGGCAAGAGGGCCACCCGCCAGAGGGCGCGTGATCAGCCGGTTACGGAATGCGTGGAGTCGGCACGCCACATCTGCCGTTTCGGCACCCTCATCGCCCAGTCCGCCGGCCTTCGCGCCATCCGGCTGCACACCGCCTGAGAGCAGCGATGCCGTTATCAGCCTGCGGGGACTGAGCGACAGGACGAGCTCAAGCAACTCCACAGAGAAATAACGGAGTTGAGACGGCGAACGAGATCCTCAACGCCGCCTCGGAAGGTTCGAACGACGAGTGCACCAGCTTATCGTTCCTGTCGTCCTTGAAGACGTGGTCCTGCAGCGAGTTCAGGGAGTCCTGGCAGGCACGGTCACAGCCATCGCCGCTGTGCGGTACCGGGTTGTCGGCTGCGTAGGTGTAGCCGCGCAGCTTCTGCGGGTTGGCGGCCTCGAACACGGGGGCGACGCTGGTGAAGCGGCCCAAAGAGGAGCTGTTCGTTCGCCGCACACGGCTGATGCCCCGGCGGATTTCTGCACCGGGGTATCGGCCGTCAGTCCTCAGACCGACCAGGCTATTGCGGTTGCCCCGTCCAGTTCTCCGGAACGAGTGGTGCGGGCATCAGGTACGCGGCGAAGGCGATCTGGCACAGGAGCTGGAACACCAGCGGCTGGGGAAAACTCGCCCCGAGGAGAGGCAATGCGAAGAACGCCATCGGGAAGGCCAGCCCCGCACGGAACTTGGTGACGTCCATCTGCGTGTGAGCCAGGCCCGCGAGGAGGGCGAGGAGCAGCGTCGGTATGCCGATGAAAGCCAGCATGCCGAAGCCGAGCCGCATGACGTCGGTGAACGAGTCCTCCGAGGACACGAGAAGGGCGATGATCACCCATGCCACGGTATGCAGGGCCACATACGTCAGGACCAATCGCCCTATCCGCTCCAGCACTCGGCGCACGCCGGGGCCGGCCGAGGATTCCGTGTCCCGCGTCAGCATCCCGTCACGCACTTCCCGTCCGTCCAAGTCGTGTTGATCTTCGTGCCCATCAGGGGTCGAGTCCATGCCGCTCTCGCTCGCCATGTGATCCGTAGCGATCACACGCGGCGCCTGGTTGGTCCGATACTGGACCACTTCCGTATCAGGATAGGCGTCCCCTGCCGGCTCACGGTGACGGAGGTCTGCGTCGCCTTGATCTTGATGTTGTTGTCGACCGCGCAGAAGTTCATCAGGCTGTTGACGCCGTGCACGCCGATGTCAAGCTGATCGGGGGTCGACTTGTGTCCGAGGGTGTCGACGTCCACGACATTGTCGCCGC
Organism: Streptomyces sp. NPDC020192; assembly: GCF_044388685.1. NCBI lineage: Bacteria > Bacillati > Actinomycetota > Actinomycetes > Kitasatosporales > Streptomycetaceae > Streptomyces > Streptomyces sp. NPDC020192. The sequence continues at coordinate 74,098 of NZ_JBIRXG010000033.1, forward strand.
CCCAGGTGTCGCCCGGCCACCCCTCGAGCTTCAGCGGGTTGGCATGGATCATCTCCCTCGGATCGTCGACCATTTTGGTGCGGGCGAGGAGGCCGGCCCCATCTGCCACGAGATGCTTCGAAGGACTGGTGTGGGACGGGCTGATCGCAAAGGTGCACTGGCCCAATTCGGTGTTCCACACGAGCGACATCCGATACGGCAGGTCCGGGTCCATGGATGCCTCACCAGCTTCGTGTGGATGAAGAAGGTCATGCGGATGACGCCTCCGTTCGCGCCTTTCCCGACATTGAACTTCCCGCGGACCGACCCATTGGACGTCGCCCCACAGCCGGCGTCCAGGACGTCGTCCATCATGTCGTCGACGGTCGGCGGCACCTTGCTGTCATTGCCGCCACCGACGCTGCCGTGAGTGGGGCAGACGGGTGAAGCAGTGCCTTATTCGGAACCGCAGATCCGTCGGAGACCCGTGGGGTCGCTGTTGGCTAGGGGGTTGTCGCCTGCGTAGGTGTAGCCGCCCAGCTCCCGCGGGTTCGCCGCCTCGAACACGGGGTCGACGCTGATGAAGCTGCCCAGGGTCGGGTCGTACTTGCGGGCGCCGACGTCGGTGTAACCGGTGGCGGTCGCCGCGGTGATTTTCCGGTTCTGCGTCGCGGCGGCAGGTCTCGGCCTGGTGGGCCGGGGTGGCAGGTGGTCGGCGGGGGCACCGGGGTGGTTGCGTGTGCCCTGGATCCGGGCCGGCTTCCTGGCGGGTGGGTTCCGTGTTTTCTCACCCGTTCGGGGGCGGTGGAAACGCCCGGAGGGAAACGGGTGGCGACGGCGCGGTCCGATGTGCCCGTGGGAGGCGTT
>NZ_JBIRXG010000034.1:0-72983 GCF_044388685.1 Streptomyces sp. NPDC020192
TCGACGTGCTGTGGGCGCTCCTGCGCGACAACAGGGTCTTCACCTCCGCCCCGCCGATCGCGCAGGCAGCTTGACTCAGTCATTGAAACTCCCGGTGCTGCTCGGTTCGGTTCGCACCTCCGAGCTACCAAGGGGCCCTGCCATCATGCGTCTACCACCAGAAGATCGGGTACGGCGTCAAGAAGATGCCCGTGAGCTGGTAAGTGAATGAGGTTGAGCCGGTGACAGGAGCCGGAGCGGAGTTGTTGCAGATCCGGCACGGCCGGCCGGAGCCGGAGCCGAGTCTGCCGGTGGTGGAGGGTCTCCAGGAGATGAACGCTACCGGTTCCAGCACTTGGCACCTCCACCGAGGATGGCCGCGGCGCCGGCAACGGTTCCCGGAGGGTCGGCCCGATGTCCTGCGCGAAGTGCGGACTGTAGGTTCCGGTCGACGGCGGAAGCCCAACACCAATGATCACCGGAGTCACCAGGGGGAGCCCGCAGCATGACCACCACGGAGGCCCTTGGCGGGTCGGCTGCAGTCGACGATGCAGCACGAAGCGTCACGCGCCCGTTCTACGTATACGCCGTGCTCGCCAACTCACTGTTCCAGCGCGGCGTATTCGTCCTCTTCCTTCAGCAGCGAGGCTTCTCCGCCGGGCAAGTGGCCCTCCTTCAGACACTGATCTACCTGGTCAGCGGACTTGCGGAGTTTCCGACGGGAGTCATCGCCGACCGAATCGGCAGGCGAGCCAGCATCGTGATCGGCCAGGTGCTGATAGCTGGATGTCTGCTCGGGCAGGGGACGTTCTCCGACTACTGGGTGTTCCTGGCGCTGTTCATCGGGCAGGGCGTGGGCATGGCATGCGTGTCCGGTTCGGACACCGCCCTGCTGTACGACCTGCTCGTGCGTCGTGGTGCAACGGCCGGCTATGTCAAGATCAAGTCCCGGTTCACCATGCTCGGGACGGTCACCTCGGGAGTCGCCATCGTCCTCGGCGGCCAACTGGAGCGGATCTCCTGGGGAGTCGTCTACGTCGGTTCGGCGTCGTGCCTCGTCCTGGCCGTGGTGGTGCTGATGTCACGGGTGCCCGAGATCCGCGGCGCGGACGCGGTGGACGAGCAGGACAGAGCCGAGAAGCACCATGACGCAACAGCATGGCGGGCGATGCTTCGGGTCGCCACGCCGGCGCTCGTGACGCTTGTCGTGGTGTCCGGATTGATGCATGCGACTTTGACGCCGTACATCATTTTTACCCAGAAGACCCTCTCCGATCAGGGAGCGGGCACCGCATTGGTCAGCGTGGTCATCTCGGCGGGATTCTTCGTCGGCGGACTCGTTCCCCTGCTGTCGGACCGCGCGAACCGGCGCATCGGGTATCGGGTCATCGTCCCGGTGTCTCTCCTGATGCTCGCCGCGGCGCTCGGCCTGAGCGGCCTCGGCCTTGTCTGGGTCACCATCACCGCGTTCCTGGTCCTGGTCGGAATTCCCGAGATCACCGCGGTGCTCGTGGACAACGTGCTCAACGAGGCGGTGCCGTCGCGTTACCGGGCGAGCCTCCTGTCGATGATCGCATTCGTGGAGTCGGTGCTCATCGGCACCGGCTATCTCGTCCTCGGCACGCTCATGGACGGGTTGGGCTCCAGTGTCGGCATGGCCACCTACGCCGCGGTCCCCGTGCTGGCATGTCTCCTGTGGCTCCCCGTGCTCGTCCGAGGCGCGCGGGTGACCACCGAGATCGAGAAGCCCGCCGAGCAAAAGGCATCCTGAAACAGGCCAACGATGAGGAGCCGAAGTGGAATTGATGCAGATCGGGCATAAACGACCGGTGCTGGATCTAGACCCGCCGGTCGTCCACGAGGATGCCCTTTCGGTTGCGTTGGTCTGCATGCCCCTGGGCCGTGGTGGACGTGCCCTCACTGGCGCTGAGCGCGATCGCTCCCTTGTTAGAGCAGCGCGGGGAAGTTGAGAAGCTCGACGTTGTCTATGCCAATATTCGGTGGCTCGACTTCTTGGTCCGGGAAGTGGGCCTCGAGCGTGAGCACTACGAGCTGATCGTCGATGCTGAAGTGTTCGGGGTCGGCGAATGGGTCTTCTCCAGCTGTTTCCGCCCCGGTACCGACCCACGCCGCTGCCGACACCGCCCGAGTCCTGTCGTCCTACCTGGACGCGATCACGGTGCGCACCTTCGACCACGCCACAGTGGAGCAGATGGCCGACGCCTCGACGGTGCCGGTCGTCAACGCCTTGTCCAACAGCCACCACCCCTGTCAGTCCCTCGCCGATCTCCTGGCACTGCGCGAGCACTTCGGCACCCTGGTCGGCTTGACCACGGCCTTCATCGGGGACGGCACGAGCAATACCTGCAATTCGTTCCTCGCTGCGTGTGCGGCCTCGGGCATGCACCTCATCGTCGCCCCCCGCCCGGCTACGAGACGGACGAGGACATCCTCGGTGAAGCCCGCGAACTGATGGCGCAGACCGGCGGTTCCGTGTCACTCATCGCCGAGCCGATCGAGGCCGTCGCGACCGCGCAGGCCGTCTACGCCGAGGTGTGGGTGCCCATGGACAGACACCACGAACGCGCCCGACGGACCGAACAGCTGGCCGCCTACCGGGTCGACGGTGCCCTGCTCTCCCATGCTCCCCGCGAAGCGGTGGCCATGCACTGCCTGCCTGCCGTCCGTGGGCAGGAGATCACCTCGGAGATGCTCGACGGCGCCCGATCCCTGGTCTGGCGTCAGGCGGCGAACCGGCTTCCCACGGCCCAGGCGGTCCTTCACACCCTCATCGTCACATCCCGCCGACGCACAACCTGACCGCCGAGGTGGCCACAGTCGTCATGGGTGGGGAGATCCACTGAGCAAGTTCGGCCAATCGACCGATCAGCGGCGGCCGAGCACTGACAGCCGTCCGGGGACAAGATCAGCTGAGGTGGCTGAAAGGCCGGGCTTCGACGGCGCAGGACAGCAGGTGCCGCGCGGTATCCAGCCAGGTCCGGATCGCTTTGTGCCATTCGTCGGCAACCCGCCTTCAACATCACCAAGGCGCGGCTACACATGAAGGCCGGGGTGCCACAGGCGTTCCCTGTGTGGTGTTGGCCGGTCATCGGGGGAGGTCCGCGGGTTTGCTGACCATCGACTCGGGCGTGCTGCTCGCGGTCATCGTCTTCTTCAGGCTGCGGCGGCGTACGGAGGCGCGCAGCCGTTTCGACGAGAGGCTGACTGTCGTCATCGTTCTGGCGCTGGGTGTGCTGATCGCGCCCACTCCGGCGGGCCAGGGAATCCTGAACGTTCTGCAGCAGCTGGCGAGCGGCGTCACGCAGGCCGGCCGGTGAGCCGCAGCAGGCGCAAGGGGAGGGCGTCGGCGACCAGGCGCCCGCCGACGCGACGGCCTGCCCGAAGGCCTGTCAGGCGGCGGCAGCGCGCGGATGACCGGCTGATCGGTCTCCTGGTGGGCGCGGCCGCAGTGATTGCCCTGGTGGTGGCCGTCGTCAACTGGCTGCTGGCTCATTGGTGGATCCTGGCCGTCGTCGGCGTGGGCGCGGTGCTGGCCGTCGGCGGCTGGCTCTACCAGCGGCAGCAGAGGGCGCGGTGGGAAGCGGCCCGTGCGCAGGGTCTGCGGTACGCGCTGCCCCAGCTGGACGCCCTGCACCACACCCGGTTCGAGGACGCGGTGCGGGACCTGATGCGCCGTGACGGCTGCCAGGACGCGGTCCGCGTCGGCGGCCGCGGGGATCTGGGTGCGGACGTCAAGGCCACCGACCCTTATGGGCGGTTGTGGGTGATCCAGTGCAAGCATCGCCGCAACGGCTCGGCCGGCTCCGCGGTCGGCACGCCGGACCTGCAGGTCCTCAACGGAACCGCCCGCCAGGTCCACGGCGCCGACATCGCGGTGATCGTCACGAACGGCCGGGTGACCGCGCCCGCCGTGGACTTCGCCAAACGGCAGCGACTCCACGTCGTCGATCGCCGCACCCTTGGAGTGTGGGCGTCTGGCTCACGCCCCTTGTGGGAGCTGCTTCGGGCCGTACCGCCGCCGCGCAGGCCGGACGACCTCTCCTGAGCTTGTCCTACCTTCCACGTATGGGTCTGAGGTGGTCCTTCGTAAGAAGCCGTTGCCTTTCCGATCTTGAAGTGTGGCAGTCGAACGAGGGTCTCATTCAGGCGGGCGTCGCCGAGTATGGGACGTGCCACGCCGCTGGTTCAGCGTGCGGTGTGTCCGGAGCGGAGCTCGTCAGTGTCGACTGTCGTCAGGGCTACGCTCAGCGGCACACCGGTGCCAGCCGCGGCGGCCAGCCGCTCGCGTACCTCGCGGGGTGTCCGAGGCCGCCAGCCGGGCCCGTCACAGCAGCCAGCGTGGAACGTGACACCCGCGTTCAGTAGGGCAGTCAACGTCCGCCACCCAGCGGAGTCGCTCCGCTTCGGCACGGCGAGGTCCTGGCCAGCGTCGATCAACTCTCCACCGCAGCGCGGGCATCGGCTTGCCCACGTGCCGCGCTTCTTGAACGAAGAACGGCAGGGCAAGCACACGTAATGCCGGTTCGGAGTCCCCCCACGAAAGCACATCGCACCAGTATGGCAAGGCCACTTTGCCCATTCCAGCGATTTTGATCGACTCCCAGTCGGTCAGGGTGGACGCCGTCGTCGGATCCGACGGCGGCAAGGTGATCAACGGGCGCAAGCGGCACGTAGTGGTCGGCACCCTCGGCCTGTTGCTCGCGGTGAAGGTCACTGTGGCCGATGTCGGCGACCGCGCCGCCGCCCAGGTTCACTCGCCCAGGCCGTCGTCGCGCACCACCTGCTGGCCTTGGTCTGGGCCGACGGCGGCTACACCGGCAGCCTCGTCGAGTACAGCCTCACCGTCCTCGCCCTGGTCCTTGCGATCGTCAAGCGCGGCGACGACATGCGCGGCTTCGTCGTGCTGCCCAAGCGCTGGATCGTCGAGCGGTTCCTCGCCCACCTGATGCAAAGTCGCCGCCTCGTGCGCGACTTCGAGCGAGCCCCCCAGCAGCGCGGAGGAGATGGTCTACTGGTCGATGACGATGCTCATGACCGCCGCCCTGCCCGGCCACGCCCTTCGCGAGCGTGAACCGGCCCGGCGCCGACTCGACCAGCCAGCCCCGGGCCACCAGCCGCTTCGCCTTCGACCGCAGCGCTGACCGGGCCAGCCCCGCGCGCCACCTCGGCACCACCGATTTCTCGGCCTCCTCCCGAAGCTCGTCCACACGACGGCGAGCGGTGAGCTCACGCTGTTCCAGCAGCCCCACGACGGACGGCATCCACGAACTCCACCAGACCGACGACTCGACACGTCATCAATCCCCGAGACCGCCTCCTGGATCGGAGTTGTTCGACGACGACGGCGTTGGCGAAGGTGAGCCCGGCTGCAGTGATCAGGGTGGGAGTTGGGATCGCTGACCTGCCGCGTCGTTCCGTGCCTGGGGACCCGCCGTAGCATCTGCGGCGTTCACCTCCGAGGTGAAGCTCCCGGTGCGCCAATCCCCTTTCGACCTTCAGGTGACGTCACTGCGCGCGGCTGGCCAGCCGTCCAATCGGGGACTCGGCGCGGATCTCGGCGGCCTGGAAGGACACGCGCTTGCCCTGGCCGGCGAGCACGACCGTCTTCCCTGCGAGAGCGGCAACGGTCGTAGGCCAGCCGGACCAGCCCTCCACCTCGAAGTTCTTCACGCCGATGCAGACCAGGACGAATTCGACCGCGTTGTGTCCTCGCGCCTGCCACAGGTGCGTGGCACCCGCCGGGACCGCAAAGGCGAAGAACCTCAAGGTGACCGACGCCTCGCGTTCGTCGACGAGAACGGACGTCAGCTTGTAGTCGCTCAGCGGTGGCGGCGGGGAGCCCAGGACGTCGCAAAGCGTCTCGGGATTGGTGACCTCGGCAGACCAGTCACGGTCACTCATAGAACACCTTCGTTGTCGTGGGAGGCAGCACCTGGTGCAGGTGCTGGTCGAGTCGGCTCGCGAACCATCGCCGAGCTGCGTAGGGATCCGTGTGGCCCGAGCGGTAGGCGTTGAGATGGCTGGCCTTGAGCGCGGTATGCGCGGTGAAGTCCAGCGAGAACCCCGGTCCGCTCACCGCGACTGTGATCCGGTGCTCGTGGTTCTCAACGAAGGGGCTGAACTCGATGTCGACCACGGTGCCGCCGGGAACCCCACGCATCCGAAGGTCCTCACCCACCGCAAGGAACTCGATCTGGGCCTCGAACCGGTCGCAGCCGGCTTCGGTCCAAGCTGAAGGAGCGAGGTCCGGAAAGCGGGGCAGCTCCGCCCGCAGCTTCACACCGGGGCCGTAGGGGCTCAGGTGCACCGATCTGAGAACCAGGTGCTCCAGGGGCGGCAACTCGGTGTAGAGAGCAGTCAACTGCTCCGAGTGGACCAAGAGTTCCGGCCATGTGCCAGCTGGCATGGGTGGGTCCCTTCACTTGGGGAGCCTCGCGCCCGGCGAGGCCGACCGGTCCTCGTCCCCGGGGACGGCCGGAGGTCAACAAAGAGCACTTGAGCTGGGATGATAGTGCTCGTTTACGGTCCGGTTGCATCGCCCCAGCACGAGGCACGTTCCAGATGAAGCGCAACGGGTCCAATCCACGCGTCCGGATATCGGGTGGCGGATCGGGAGTGGTCTCGCAGGCCGGCGGCGTGCTGCTGGGAGGCCGCCCGCCGGACCGGCCTGGACGCCCCGTTGTCGGCGGCGCTTGAGCCGTGGTGCAAGCCGCGGGCGGTGCACGACCCGGGCAAGATCCTTCTCGGCCTCGCGCTGGCGGTCGCGTTGGGCGGGGACTGCCTGGCCGACGTCGGGGTGTTGCGAGCGGAGCCCACCTTGTTCGGGCCGGTCGCGTCCGATCCGACGGTGTCCCGGCTGGTCGATGCCCTCGCCGCGGCCGCTCCCCGCGCGCTCGCCGCCGTCGGCCAGGCCCCGGCCGACGTGCGTCAGCGGGTCTGGCGGCTGGCCGGCCAAGCCGCACCGGACGCCGGAGGCAAGGTGACCGTGGACCTCGACGGCGTGCTGGTCCTGGCGCATTCGGAGAAGGAGGACGCCGCCGCACCTGGAACAAGACCTTCGTTCACCACCCGCTGTTCGCGTTCGTCGACCACGGCCCGGAGGGCTCGGGCGACCCGGTCGCGGGCCTCCTGAGGCCCGGGAACGCGGGCAGCAACACCGCCGACCACATCACCGTCGCCCGGCAGGCACTGGCCCAGCTGCCGAAGCAGCACCGGCGCGGGCGGCGGACAGCCGATCCGCACCGACTCCGCCGGCGGCACCCACGAGTTCCTCGATTGGTTGACCGCGCGGGGGCGGTCGTTGTCCTACCCGGTCGGCATGGTCGTCACCGACGCGATCCGCCAGGCCGTCCTTCTCGTTCCCGCCTCCCCCTGGACACCGGCCGTAGAACCGGATGGCAGCGTGGGCGGGCGCGTGGGTCGCCGAACGTGCGGGTGACGTGCTGAAGGGCTGGCCGAAGGGCATGCGGCTGGTCGTCCGCAAGGAACGGCCGTACCCCGTCGCCCCGCTGATCCGGCCAGCCGTGTGCGACCGGCCCCTCGCCCAACTCCGCCTCCAGCTGCACGAACTGGGCCTCGCTCAACCTCGGCGGCCGCGTCGAGCCAGCCGACCGAAGGGCGCGTGGGCCGTCCTTGCCCCAGGCTCGCCGCCACCGCTGCACCGACCGCACGTTGACCCGTATCTCCTTCGCGATCACCGAACTCGGCTCGCCCCGGCCGAACGCCTCGGCGGCCCGAGTGATCTTGTGTCCTGGTTCGTCAGTTGAGGCCGAATGAGTTCAAGGGGTGGTGGTAGTCGCGGGCGGCCCGGCGGAGTGCCGCCGCGATGTTGCTGTGACCGTCCTGACGGTGGAGGCTGATGGCGAGGTTGCGCAGGCTGGCCATGGTGCGGGGCAGGCTTCCGGTGCGGGTCTTGGAGTCGTCCTCGCGGAAGGTCCGGTCGTGGACGTGGTGGAGGAGGCTCTCGATGCCCCAGTGGCCTCGGAGACCCGGTCGGTCATGCCGTCGTCGTAGGTGACAGGCCCTGCGCCGAGCAAGCGCAGCCAGTTCTAGGTGGCAGTGACGGCCAGCTGGATCGCGGTGCTGCCGATCCCTCCGGAGGCGCCGTCGATGAACAGGGCGGTGTGTTGGTGACGCCGTGCTGGTCGAGGGAGTGTGTGGCCGTTTTGAGCGACGGGTAAGCCGGCGGCATCGATGAATTCGAGGGACGCAGGGCTGATCGCGAGGACGATGACCGGGGTCGGCCGACCGCCCCGGCGGCACGTGTCAGACCGTCGAGGTGATCGCTCGGGTGACGGCCGTGATCGCCGGGGTGGGGCGGCCGGGGAGGCGCGCCACGAGAACACGTCGGATCTCAGGAGGCGCGCCCTCGACGTGTACCAGGCTCACCCCGGGCGGTAGCACCGGCGAGATCCGGGACGGCACCGTCGTCACCCCGAAGCCGTTGGCGACCAGCTGGAGTTTCGTCAGCCAGTCGCGTGCGCGGTGGACGATGTGCGGCCGTCCAGGCAGGCCGGGCCAGACGCCGAGCAGTGGCTCGGAGTTCGACGACGGGGTGGCGATCCACGCGGCGTCGACCAGTTCGTCGACATGCACCGTGGTGCGGCCGGCGAACTTCCCGGTCGAAGGCGTCGCCAGGACCAGTTCGGTGTCCACGGCGGTCTCGACGTGCAGTCGCGGCGACTCGCTGTCCAAGGGTCGGTGGGGCGGGCGGGACGTCAGCACGGCGAGGTCGATCGAGCCCGCCCGCAGCGCCCGGATCAGGGTGGGCGTGGTGCCCTCGGTCGTCGTGACCGTGATCTGCGGGTCCGTTGCCGTGAGGCGGGTGAGCGCGGCGGGCAGGATGACGGCGCCCGCGCTCAGGAACAGTCCGAGCCGCACCAGTTCGATTCGTGGGACGGTGCCGGTGAGGTCGGACTCGGCCGCCGCGAGGCAGTCCAGGATGGTGCGGGCGTGGCGCAGCAGGGTCAGACCCGCGGGGGTGAGCCGCACCCCGTCGGGGCGGCGGTCGAACAGGGTGGTGCCCGCGTTCCGTTCGAGGGAGACGGCCTGTCGTGAGACCGCCGACTGCGTGTAGCCGAGCCTGGCGGCTGCCGCGGTGAAGCTGCCGGATTCCGCGATCTGCTGCAGGACCCGCAGACCCGTACTGGAGATGTCCATGCGGCATACGCATACCACAGATGCTGGATCGTCGCTTCCCGCATGACCGCCGGACTCCTAGTGTCGGTGCCGACGGACCGGGACGAACATGGAGGTCATCGCATGCGAGCAGCAGTACTGACGCGGTTCGGTGCCCCGCTCACGGTGCGGGAGATGCCCGACCCCGAGGCCGGCGGCGGTGAGGTGGTGGTCGAGGTACTGGCTACCTGCGTCCCCCCGTACGCGGGCGAGGTCTTCAGCGGCGAACGGAACTACCCCCTGGCCCCTCCCGTCGTGCCCGGGGTCGGCGGCGTGGGACGGATCGTCCACGTAGGTCCGGACGCCACCCGGCTGCGCGTCGGGGACCTGGTGTGGTGCGACTGCACGGTGCGCTCGCGGGACGACGCCCTGACGCCCGACATCACGCTTCAGGGCTGGAGCTCCCGCGGTGAGGGCGGCGCGCGGCTAGCGCGGTACCTGCACGACGGGTCGTTCGCCGAACTCATGCGGGTCCCGACGGAGAACGTCTTCCCGCTGCCGGCCGCCGTGGGGGACGACCCGGCCCGCTGGGCCGCGCTCAGTGTGCACACCATCTCGTACGGCGGGCTGCTGGCAGGCGGGCTCGCGGCTGGTGAGACGCTGCTTGTCAGCGGGGCCACCGGCAACCTCGGCAGCAGTGCGGTCGCGGTCGCGCTCGCGATGGGGGCGGGCCGCGTGGTCGCGCCGGGCCGCAACCGGGCAGCGCTCGACCTTCTCGCCGACCGGTTCGGTCCGCGTGTGCGCCCGGTGCCGCTGACCGGGGACGAGGCCGTCGACCGAGCGGCGATGTCCGCGGCGGGCGACGGCCCGATCGACATGGTGATCGATCTGCTCCCGCCGAGCGCACCCAGCTCCGCGGTGCGTGTGGCGGCCATGGCCGTGCGCGAGTACGGTCGTGTCGTCCTCATGGGCGGCGTCGGCATGCTCGGTGGCGACGCCCTCGCGCTCCCGTACCCGTGGATCATGCGCAACTCGGTCACCGTGCGCGGCCAGTGGATGTACCCACGCACAGCGAACGTCGGCATCATCCGGCTCCTCACCTCGGGCGCTCTGGATCTCGCCCCCGAACGGGTCCGGTCGTTCGGCCTCGATGCCGTCAACGACGCCGTCGCGTACGCCGCCTCACACGGCGGCCCGTTCGACCGCACCGCCCTCGTCCCAGTGGTAACTGTTCGTCCTCCAGTGTGACTTCGTGATCGCGTCGGTGGTGTCAGTGGCGCCCCTTACTGTGACCGGCATGGGCTATGACGTGCACATCACCAGGCGTACGCCGTGGTGGGAAGATGAGGGCGAGCAGATCACGACGCAGGAGTGGGCGGCGGTGGTCGCTGACGACCCGGATCTGGAGATGGTTCAGGTGGCCCGGGTTTCTCCGCGGGGCCAGGACGCAGTATTGGAGTACCGGCACGAGTGGCTGGCCCAGATGGTCACCCACCCCGAACGGGACACTCACGGCGCCTGGTTGGACTGGGGAGAGGGGCAGATCGTGGTGAAGCACCCGGATGAATTCCTCCTCGAGAAGATGCGGGAGATCGCTGGGGTGCTGGGGGCGCGCGTCCAGGGCGACGACTGCGAGTACTACGACGAGTGAACGCTGCCCGCCCGCTGGGGTAGGCCTCCGCCTTGCGTTGAGCACGGTGACCGCCCGGCCGGTGGGGGCCCTCGGCACGCCCCCAGAGACGACAGCCGGCTCGCCCTCGCTGCGACGTACTGGGGAAGATGACGGGCCGGTCGCCGGGCGTCTCGTGCTGGCTACGTAGGTTTCAGCGGGACTCGTGGACAGAGCCGGGCTCGGTGTTCGCGGCTGGCGACGCCGACGAGGGGACGACGTCCGAGTGTCACCACCCGGTACGTCAGGACCGCCGCCTCTGCGAGGCAGGGGTCCTGACGCTGTTCACCGGTGGTTGAAGCCGGACCAGGTTCAGTTCCAGATGCCGGTGATGTCGGAGGCGTTGGCCGCGGCTCCGGCATGGGTGGTCAGACCGGCCAGGTCCTCGAGGGTGCGCAGGGCGTCGTAGTGGTTGTAGTGGGTCGAGGTGGAGCTGCCCGGAGCGACGTGCGCACCGTAGAACACGGTGGCGATGTGGTTGCTGTGCGAGCTGTCGTCCTCGTCGAAGGTGACGGCCAGGACGCTGTTGTGTGTCTTGGCCCAGGTGGCGTAGGCGCCGAGGTTCTTCTGCAGCCAGGTGTCACCTGTGCTGATGGAGCAGTCGTGCATGTCGTTGCACAGGTTCGGGACCACGAACGAGACCTTGGGCAGGGTCGTGTAGTCCGTCGGGAACTGCGCGAAGGTGTACGCCGTGTTCAGCGGGACGTTGCTGAAGGCGAACCACGGGTTGTGCTTCTGGGCGTATTTGGTGGCGGAGTTGGTGCACACCGTGGAGCCCTGGGAGGGCAGGCCCTCGTTGTAGCTGCTCCACGTCTTGCCGGCGGCGATGAGCTCGGAGCCGAGGTTCGCGGCGCTGCTGAACTGGGGGGTGTAGCAGTTGTCGTTGGTGATGCCCTGGTTGTTGCCGGAGAACAGGTCCAGGTAGTTCGGCTGGCTGGGGTGGGTGATGGCGTACGACTGGGTGAGGTTGCCGCCGCCGGCCACCAGGGTGTTGTTGAGGTACGGGGCGCTCGTGCTGCCGATGACCTGCTCGTAGGAGTGGTTCTCGAACACCACCACGATCACGTGGTCGGGGGCGGGGAGGGCGGCGGCCTGTGCAGCCGGGGCGGCCGCCCACACCCCGACCAGGGCGGTGGGGAGGGTGGCGAGGGAGAGCGCCCGGCGCGAGTGCTTGATGCGGGACAGCAAGGACACGGTGGACCTCCTGTGGGAGCGGTTGGGACAGCGCGGGGGGTTGTCTACTGCTCAGGCGGTCGTCTTTGCTTCGGGCAGTAGGAGAGTAGGGGGCGCTCTCGAGGTCTTCAGGTTCTCTGAAATGAAGCCCCGTCAAACTGTCGTCGGTGGGCGGAAAATGACCCTGCACATCGCGTTCACCTGCCAGGGGATGCCCGGAAACCGCGCCGGAACGGGCACGGTGGCCGCCCTGAACGTCTGTGGCATGGCCAGGACCCTTCACGCGGGAAAACCCCGAACTGCCCATCGCCCGAAGAAGACTCCCACCGCCGCCAGGCGAGGCTGGAGCGTGGTCCCGGACGGAATCCGTCTTCGACTGCGGCGAAGCCCTCGCCCCGGACCGGAGGAATCCGTCATGCATCCTCCCTCTCCGTCACCTGCAGATCGCGTGTCCCCTCATGGCCGTCGTGATCCTGCTCGCTCTCGCGGTCTGGTACGTGTTTCTCGGGCCGGGGGCGACTTCTACGCATGCCTGCACGCACGCCGCGACGAACTGTTCGAGCTCACGGAAGCGCTGCCATGCGCCAACGGCCGAGTCGGGACGCCGGTGGACCTGACACTGCCGGCCGAACACCGGCGCGGCCACGGTGCCCTGTACGACGCACTGAACCGCGGTCGTATCGACGCCGGACGGCTGCGGCGGACACTGGCCGCGCTGCCGCAGCCCAGAGCCGCCGATGGGCGGCTCGTCCTAGCCGTGGAGGCGAGCAACTGGCTGCGAGTGGACGCACCGTGCAGAGCGGAGTGGCCGTTCTGCCACACCTCCGGCCGCGGCCGGGACCAGCATCTGATGATCCCCGGTTGGCCGTCCTCGTTCGTCGCCGCTCTCGAGCCGGGCCGTACCTCCTGGTGCCAACTGCTGGACGCAGTCCGACTCGGACCGGAGGACGACGTTGACGAGGTCACCGCCGTCCAGGTGCGCCGCGTCGTCGGGGATCCGAGGCGCGAGGTGCGCAAGCCCGTGCCCCGCCCCTGGGTCTTGCCGCCGCAGGGTGGACGGCCGCCCAAGCACGGGAAGGAGTTCCGCTTCGCCGAACCGGACACCTGCCGTCCGGGACGGGGGCGGAGCTGGCGGTCAGGGTGTACCACTTGTCGGCGCGGGTGTACCGGGCGGTGGCCGCCGCCCGGCCGACGCCCTCGTCGTCAGGGGCCTGGCCCGGCGGTAGGACAGGGTTTCCGGGTGTGGTGGTCCACCCGGTCCTGTCCCAGTTCGCGACGTGGCACTCAAAGGGGAAGTCGAGATCGATCGGGTGGTCGCTCGACCAGTGGCGGCTGAGGTGGCTGGTGCGCTGGTGGTCCGTCATGCGGGGCAGGTGGTGTCCAGCATCTCGCCCAGCGTGCAGTAGGAGCGCAGGGGGCCCACTGGTCGGGGGACTGGCCGGCCTTCCCGCGTGTCGGCTCCGGAGCGTCAGGCGTTGGCGGGGGTGTCCTGTCCCGAATGTAGGTAGCCGCCTCTAGGGTGTTCATCGCGGAAGTCCACTGGTCGGTTCGGAGGCGCCATGTCCCTGCAGATGCAGTTGGTTGCGATAACGCTCGACTGCCCTGATCCGCTGGCTTTGGCGGCGTTCTATCAGCAGGCCGCCGGTCTTGAACCGCATCCGAAGTCGGACGCCGACTTCGCGGGTCTCAACGGTGAGCACGGACTTTTCATCGGGTTTCAGCGGGTCGACGACTACCGGGCGCCGAGCTGGCCCGACCAGATCGTGCCCCAGCAGCTCCACATGTGCTTCAAGGTCGACGGGGACTTGGACGAGGTCGAAGCCCGACTGCTGGAGTTGGGTGCGGGCAAGCCGGATCATCAGCCGCATGGGGACAAGGCGCGGGTCCTCACCGATCCGGCTGGTCATCCCTTTTGCATCAGCCTGCACTGACTGCCGGATTCACGAGGGCCTCGACCTGCCTGGCAGTGGCCTCGATGGCGGTGCTGAGCCATGTGCGGCTGGAGCCCCGCAGGGGCACCTCCACCGGGAAGCGGCGGTGGAATTCGGCGATGGCCTGTGTGACAACGAGGAGGTCATCGTTCTTGGCCGTGGGGGCGTCACGTCGACCACTGGTTGTGGTTCCTCGCTGTCAGGCTTGGCGGGCGTAGGACGCGAGGCGATCGGCGAGCGCGGTGACGAGATCGCGCAGTTCATCGGGGCGCTCGATGACGAACGGCCGGTCGAGTGAGGCGAGTACCGCAGGCAACCAGTCGAGCCGCTGTGCCCGTAGCTCGACGCGCAGCCAGCGCTCGGTCGCCCGGTCCTGGCCTGCCGCGGGCTCGTGCTCCTCCAGGCTCGCGACGCTGGCGGGAAGGCGGGCGCGGATCTGCTCAACCGTCCCGTGGATCCGCAAGGTCACCTCATGCCGGTACTCGGCCGTGGCGAACGCTGACACCACACGCTGTGCCGGACCGGGACCCTCGGGCGTTTCGAATGAGCCGGGCAGGGTCCTCGCGTCTGCGATGCGATCGAGCCGGAAGGTTCGGTCCTCGTCGATCCGGGCGTCCTTGCCCGTGACGTACCACCGGCCCGCATGGGCGACGATCCCGTACGCGTGCAGCGTGCGTTCGCTGCGCCGTCCGTCGCGGTCGGTGTAACGGATCGAGACCGGTCGGCAGTGGTGCACCGCATCGGCGATGGTGAGCAGGACCTCAGCGTCCGGGGTGTCGAACTCGCGGGGCTGATCCGTGAAGGCGAGTGCTTCCAGGAGTGCGTCGAGCCGACGGGCGATGTGCTTGGGCAGCACCCGCCGGATCTTCGCCGATGCCGTCTCGTTCGCCGTGTGCTCCGTCGTCGTCAAACCTGCTCGGCGGCCGGCGACCAGGCCGAGCAGCACGGCCAGCGCTTCGTCGTCGTTGAGCATGAGCGGAGGCAGGCGGTAGCCGGGGGCGAGCCGGTACCCGCCGTAGCGGCCGCGCACCGATTCCACGGGCACGTCCAGGTCGATCAGCTGGTCCACATACCGCCGCACGGTGCGCCCTTCGACGCCGAGCCGGTCGGCGAGTTCGGCCACCGTCCGGGTGCCGCCCGACTGCAGCAGCTCCAGGAGTGTCAGCACGCGGGCAGTGGGTCGAGGCATGTTCGCAGCCTAACGCGAATACAGGACCGATTCTGTCCACTATTTCTCCTAGCCTGCGACGTGCACGCCTTCAGCACAGCCAAGGAGATCCCCATGGACTTCGTCTCGATCCGCATCATCACCAGCGACGTAGCGCGCCTCGTCGAGTTCTACGAGCGAGCCACAGGGGCGCGGGCGACGTGGGCCACCGAAGACTTCGCCGAGCTCAAGACCGCGGGCGCAACCCTCGCGATCGCCGGCACCCGCACCGTCCCGCTGTTCGCCCCGGGCTCTGCCCGCCCGGCGGACAACCACAGCGTGATCACCGAGTTCCTCGTCGACGACGTGGACCGCGTTCACCAGAACCTGACCGGCTTCGTCACCGACTTCGTCACCAAGCCCACCACGATGCCCTGGGGCAACCGGTCACTGCTGTTCCGCGACCCCGACGGCAACCTCGTCAACTTCTTCACCCCTGTCACCCCGGCGGCCATCGAGAAGTTCGCACGTTGACGCCACGCACAGCCGTCACCACGAGGAGCCCTGAGATCTCAGGGCTCCTCGTGGAGACCCACAGCCGGTCCTGGTTCCTCCCGGCCACGATGCCCAGGGCAGGGAAGGCCACCGGTTTGGGCGCTGTGGGCGCGAACACGGCTCTGGCTCCGTACAGTTGATCTGCCGTCACTGACCGAGGGGGAGCCATGAGTTCTACAGCCGCAGGACCGCCCGACGAACCGGCGCTGCCGTTCTGGGTGTCGTGCGACGATCAGGACGCTGAGCCCGAGGACGAGGGCGACTCCATGGGCCTGTTCGGTGTCGGGGATGCGGAGGTGCGGCTGAGGAACGTACCTCTGGGGCCCCTGCGCAAGAATCTTGCCGACGCCGTGGACGCCTTGCAGCAGGTGTTCACCGAGGCTGCCGCCCGGGGAGGGCCACTTCCGTTGCGGGAGGCGCACCTGTCCTTCCAGGTGACCGCGAGCGGTGGTGTGCAGTTCATCGGCAGCGCGCAGATCCAGCGCGGCCATGGCATCACGCTGGTCTTCAAGCAGTGACCGGTGCGTGATGGCACGGCATAGAGCTCTGCTCATCGGGGCGAGCGACTACGAGATGCGCGGTGTCCCCCCGCTTCCCTTCGTTCCCAATGACCTCGCCCGTCTCGGATCGGTGCTCGAGGACCGAGGCTTCGACGTTCTGGTCGTGGCCGGGCGAGAAGACGGCAAGCAGGTGTCGCGGAATTTCGTGGACGGCCAGGTGACCGGATTCCTCAGACGTGCCGGCACGGACGACACGCTGCTCATCCTGCTGAGCGGGCACGGAGTGCACGCCGGGGGGCGCGACTTCCTCGTCCCGGAGGACATCCAGGAGGACACGCACCCCTTCGAATCCGGGTGCGTGGCGATCGACTGGCGCGCACACCTCGACGAGACTTCCGCGGGTCGCGTCGTCTTTCTGATCGACGCCTGCCGGGAGGGGATCGAGCAGGAGTCGATGGGCGTTGCGAGTGTCCGGCAGTGGGGCCGGCAGAGGGTCAGCGCCGCGCTGCGCCGCAAGGTGGCTTACGTCTACGCCTGCTCGCCGGGGCAGTTTGCGCTGTTCGTGCGCTCGCGGGACAAGACCGTCGACCCTGTGGCCGGTGTGCGCCCCGGCGAATCATTCAGTATCTTCTCGCGGTCGGTGTCGGACGTCATCGCCGCCCACCCCGGTACGGCGGCACTCGGCCTCCAGGAGTTCCAGCGGTCCGTCCAGGACCGGATCACGGAATTGCACCGGACATACCGGAAGGCCGGGCAGCCCCAGACGCTGCGGATCGTCACCGACATCCCGGCCGACGACTTCTCCTTCCTGCCGCCGCCGAGGACGCCGAACACGCGGTCGGGCCGTTCACCGCAACCGTCCGTTGCGCGTCCAGACTCCGATACAACGGCACACATGAGCACCGCGATGGGCGCCCTGGCAGGCACGCCCCGATCGGCGCGCACGGCGCGTGGCTTCCGGCTGGCAGGGCGGGTGCTCTCCGTACTGGCTCTCCTCGGCGTACTCGGCGTCACGGCCTGGGCCATCGTCACCTACAACGGCAAGGGCAGCACCAACGGACGCGGCACGGGGTCGGACAAGGCCGGATCGACGACCTCAGCCGCACCTGGCTCCTCCAGCCCGAAGGCGTCGCACACCAACAGCAAGGGAGGTGACGGCGGTTCGGGATCACCGAAGGCCGCAGCGTCCGGTGGCAACGCTCTCCCCGCCTGCACCCCGACCGCCGTGGAGTTAACCGTACGCAGCCTCCACAACACCTACACGCACGCTGAGGCACCCACCGTGCTGGTGACGGCGAAGAACTCCTCGGACAACGACTGCAAGGTCGATCTCGGGCCGCGGAAGGCGGTGTTGACCCTCACAATGGCCGACGGTACCGACCCCTACTGGTCCTCGGCCGACTGCCCCGGAACCGCCGACAGCCGGTTGTTCCTTGCGCCTGCCCACGGCACCGTCACGAACACCGTGCAGTGGAACCGGAAACCGAGCGCCCCCCGGTGCGCGGCGCCTCCCTCGGGTACGGCGGAGGCGGGAACATATCTGGTGGAGCTGACGGCACCGGGATTCGGAAAGGCACAGGCGTCATTTGTCCTGAGTGCGGACTGAACGCGGACCGCCCGACGGGTGCATGACGGCGCCGCAGGGGTGAGGTGGGCGCGCGGACGGAGTGCGCCGGACCGCCCAGAACGCCGGCTATGCGGTCAGCTCTCCGCCGCGCGGTGGATCGACATGGCTTCCAACTACGCCACCGGGTAGGCGCTTGGGTGCCGCCGGCCCGGGGACGCCACGGGTGATTTCGGGCTTCTCGGAATCCGTATCATCACCCGGCTTGGCCGGGACCGGCGGCAAGAGGTCTCATCGAGCACTCCGTTCGGGGATCGTCGGAAGAACCTTTTCGGCGATGTCGAGGAGAACGCTGTCGTCCGGGAGGGCTCCGGACGTGCTCCACACGGTGATGGCGTAGGAGCCGCCCCGGTCCTTCCCGTCGAGGGCCACGGTCAGCGTCCTGGCCAGGGGACCTTGTTCGACCGGTCCGCCGGATCCGCCGCTTTCGAGACTGATCTTGAACTTCATGGTGTGATCAGAGGAGAAGACTGCGGGGCGGCCGAGAACCGTGCCCGTCTTGATTTCCTTCTCGCCCCCGATCGTCATCAGCTTCACGTACTGGGCAGTCGACAGGTCGTTGTAAGTGGCCGAGAGGTTCACGGTGTACGTGTCGAACGTGACCTCGGCCTCCGGCTGGGCGACCTTGCCATCGGTCAGGGGAGCGGTGTTGCTGGTGCCGGAAGCCGTGGTCGCTCTCTCTTCAGGTGTTTTGAGGAGCCGAGCCAGGTCGGGCCGGTTGAGCGCGGTGCACAGCTCGTCACCGGTCACAGCCTCGGGTGTCTTCTTGTAGGCCCTCGGCAGTTCCTCGTCTGCCCTGCCCGGACACGAGGCAGGCTGCGGCGTGCTGTCGTCGGACGGCAGCACGCGCGGGGCCACCCACAGCGCGGCCGCGAGTGCCCCGAACACGGCCACGGCCGCGACGGCCTGGCCCCACGCGTTGGGTTCCTTCTGAGGAGTGTCCGGGCCGGGACGCTGCCCGGCTCCGGCCTGTGCCTGGGCGGCGGCATCGACCGCCGCCTCGTCTGCGCAGGCCACCGGACTCGGGATCCGGCGTGCGCGCAGCGCCCGGACCACCGCGTAGACGCGTATCGCGGTGAACACGATGAACACCACGCCGAGACCGGCCGCGCCCCGGTCGTGATCGCGGACAGCGAGATACATGATGCGTACACCGAGAACGGACCCGATCGCGATGATCAGGGGCTCGCGGACCCAGAAAGGCAGGAGACGGAGGAGGAAACCGAGCATCCGGTGATCTCACCAGGACCAGATCACGTTCGCCGTGGTGGAGGCCACAGTTCCGGGAACGTGCAGCGCCCTGCCGAAGCCGAATGCAGCACTGTCCGGCCGGGGTCATCGCTCCCGCCGGCCACAGCCCGAGAACGAAGGGCTCCTTGCAGGCGGGTACCGGACACGGTGCGGGGCCTCATGTGTCCGGCCGCCGCGTGGACTTGCCCGCGTGTGCGTTCTGAAAGAGCCGGAGAACGCGGGGACCAGGTGGCGGAGCGTGACGGCGTGGTTCGGGCTGTCCGGGAAGGGCTGCCGGCGGCCGACGGTGGTGTACCCCCACGCCTCGTAGAGGGCCTGGACGGCGTGCAGGCGTTCGGCGGTGCCGGTCTTCCGCCGACGCGGGCGCACCACCAGCTCCGAGACGCTGAACGTCGAGTCGTCCGCCGGCGGTTCGCTCTCGCGCTCGCGCCACCACTCCCGGCCCGGAGTCGCCGGAGCGCCGTAGGCGAACCCGACCGGCTCGCCTCCGTCGTAGCCGATGACGCAGGCGTAGCCGGTGCTGCCCCAGTGGTCGGTGAACCAGGGGAAGCACTGGTTGAATTCGTCGTCCATCTCGTCGGCGTAGACGTCCGCGTGCACGTTGAGGAGGGTCTGCCGGATCGCGGACAGGTCCGCGTGCCCGAAGTGGCGCAGTTCGATGGGGATGGTCACGAGGGGCTCCATTCGCTGCTGTAGCGGTCCATCCCGGCGTGCGCGATGTGCGCGGAAGGGACGCGGGCGGTCGGGTCGCGCTGGAAGTCGCCGAGGAGCTGGCGTCCCCGGCCTGGGATGGGGGCGCCGTCCATGACGGTGAAGACGCTGCCGCTGGTGGCACAGGCCTGCTCGATGTCGTCCTGGTGGAGCTGGGCGAGGGCGAGCCGGGCGGTGGAGAAGCTCGCGCTCGGGCTGCCGGCGGACAGCGGCCCCGACGATTCGTTCTGCCGCAGCACACATGACCACGTCCGTGGTCGCCGGACTCGACGACACGTCGCTGATCCTGGCCCTGCAGGAAGTGACCGAGGATCTCACGGCCGACGGCTCGCCCCATGCCTTGCCCATGGACCAGGACGAGGCATGGGAACTGCTGCTGGCCCTGCTCCGGGAGGGCGGGTACAGCGGCGCCGAGTTGGCCGAACTCGATCGGCCCGGTCAGTACGCGGCCGCCCGTCGAGTCCTCGTGGAACTCGTGGAGGACCCCGCCATCCGCGACGCTGCCGGACCGGTGCTCGCGGACCCGCCGTCCGACACCCGGCTGGGCGCCGACCTGGCGGGGCCCGCGCTTGCCGCCGTGGCCGGCACCGTGGCCTGGCCGCAGACCAAGGTCGACGTACGGATCAAACGCAAGGACGGCAAGACGGAGTTCGAGTTCCGCGTGGTGAAAGAGTCCGCACCAGCCAAGTCGGTTCGACAGGGGTTGTGGTGGTGCCTCTGGCCCGGCATGCACATCGCCCGGCGGGGGCTCTCGGTCTCGATCAGCAACCCGACAAGAGCCGCTGGTTCTCTCGGCTACCACCATGGCCACCAGAGCTTTCGGCCGGACGCGGCGCGAAGGGACAGCGGTTCTACGACTGGCCACCACCAGCTCCTGGTCCGTCGCAACCGCACCACCGGTGAACTCGCCTAT
Source organism: Streptomyces sp. NPDC020192 (assembly GCF_044388685.1). NCBI lineage: Bacteria > Bacillati > Actinomycetota > Actinomycetes > Kitasatosporales > Streptomycetaceae > Streptomyces > Streptomyces sp. NPDC020192. The sequence goes on from NZ_JBIRXG010000034.1 coordinate 20,592, forward strand.
TGCCGCTGTCACTCCACCACGTCGGCACCCCTGGCCACCCTGGTCAAGGTCGCAGGTTCCAGATGTTCCAAAGTGAGAACGGGCTGGCCGGACTGGATGGGCACCAGGTCCGCCGCTACCCTTCCTGGGCCCACTGGGTCACCCTCGCAACGCTGGCCCATGCCTTCCTCGCCGTCGTCCGCGCCGACGAACACGCACACAGCCCCATGCCGGGCGCCCCGATCCCGCTGATGGCCGCTCTGAGCACCGAAGTCGGTCGCCCTGAGCCAAAAGCTGAGGGGTTCATCGGTCGCTGGGCGTAGGTCCTGAGCCTCAGGCGCGCTTCGCGCCTGCTTGGCTAGGGTCGGTCCTCATGGAGACCACGGGAATCGTTCGTCGCCAGCCGGCGGAGCGTATGCGCGACGCTCTTGAGCGGCTCGTCAACGAGCGGGATGTATGGGTGTCGACGGCACACCCTGATCACGGGCCGCACCAGGTGCCGCTGTGGTTCTTGTGGGATGGGCGAGCAGTGTGGATGTGCACCAGCGCCACTTCCGTGACTGCGCGGAACGTCCGCAAAGAACCGCGCGTGCGCCTGTCGCTACCGGACACCTTCGACGTCGTGCTCCTCCAGGGTGAGGCGGAGTGCTTCCCGGACCAGGAGGTGCCCGGACACGCGGCGGAGGCGTTCGCCGACAAGTTCGGGTGGGATCCACGCCTGGAAGAGGGTTCCTTTCTGTATGTACGCGTGGTCCCGAGAACTGTGCGCGCCTGGCGCGGCGAGCCGGAACTACGCGGGAGAGTCATCATGCGCGACAGGATGTGGCTGGAATAGCGGCCGTCCCTCGCCGACGCGCCATGCTCGGACTGTCGTCCCGGGAGCCGATCTGGAGCGGCCCCGGACACCGACGTCGACGGAATGCATCTCGAACGGCACGCATCGGGTTCGGACCGGGTTGCCGTGGCGGGATCTGGTCCGGTTGCGGGAATGGGCAGCCCGCTGGAGATCTTGAAGCGACTGATCACGTGTCTCGGCCCTATGGAGATGTTGTGCCCACGCTCGACCGCCAGCCTGAGGCCCTGATGGATGAGTTGCTCGAGGCGCTCCCGAATGGGTGGAGTTGTACTCCGGACTACGCCCCAGGGGACCCGTCGGCCGAGTGGTACGACCTGGACATGCGTGAGCGAGCCCGGGACACGCGGCCCCAGGGCGTGCATCTCCGGCCGGGTGAGGAGATCGTCCACGACTGGCGCTTGATCTTCACTCGTGAGCAGTCCGATCGCACCATCGACGGGGCTTTCGTGGGAGTCCTGCGAGGCCCCGGCGGCGCCCACCAACTCTTCGCTCATTACCGGAACATGGACGCCGAGCCCGCAGGCCTGTTCCGCCGCTGGTCGGACCACGTGCCGGCCCATGGGATCGCTCACTGGCTTCAGCAGACCGCCAGGGCCACCGACACCGACCTGATCGAACGCGCTCTTGCAGAGGAGCGCCGAGACTCCCTGCTGGGAAAGCGCTGGTTCCCTGGCCCCTCCGTACTGGTGCTCGACACGGAAACCACCGGCACGTACACCGACCGAGACCGCGTCGTCGAACTGGCGTGGTTGCTGGCCGACCACGCCCCGCGGAAGTGGCGCAGTCATCTGATCAACCCCGGGGTCCCCATGCCAGCCGACGCCTACACGGTCAACGGCATCGACGACTCCCTGCTGCACGCCGAGGGCGGGAGTCCTGCGCAGACGCTCGACCACGCCTTGGAAGCGATAGCCGAGCACCTTCGTGAAGGTGCGGTCCTGGTGGTGGCGAACGCCGAATTCGACCTGGAGTTGCTGGATGCCGAATGCCGGCGCCACAGCCTCCGGCCACTGGCCGCCCGAGTCGGCGTGGAACATCTGGAGGCGATTGACCCGATACGTATCCATCAAAGGCTGTTCGGCGCCCGCAAAGGCCACAGCACCATCCCCGCACTAGCCGAACTGTACGTTTCCGGCGGCCCGATCGGTTCGCATACGGCTCTCGGTGACTGCCACGCCACGCTCCATATCCTGGTTGGTCTGCTGCGCCAGGAGGGCGAGCGGATCGTGCGGCGCGTCACCCTCGACGACGCTCACCGAAGCATCAGTGGCAACCACACGCCCGGAGCCTTGCCACGTCTCGCCCTGCACCACCTGCTGGCCCTCAGCCGTTCCTGACCCTGCCCGTCCACATCGGCGGGAGACGGTTGGAGCTCGTCGTGACCTCCTCTGAGCGGTGAGGCTGCCTTCCCCGCCTGGTCAGAGGGCGTCGACGCCACTCACCTTCCAGCCGTCGGAGGTGTGCGTGAGCGTCAGTCGCACCCGGTTCAGGTCCAGCCGGGGTGCCGGGACCTGGGTGCTCTGGGTGACCTGGTTGACGAAGAGCAGGACGACGGCCTTGTCCGGTGTGGCCGACACGACGGACGCAGCAGGGGTGCCGCCGTCGGAGGGCGTGGCCACGGTCGCCTTCACCACGCCGTGGTACGTGGTCGCTGTCGGCGCGACCACCGTCTTCGTCGTCCTGCCGTACTGGTCGCGGAAGTGCCCGGTCAGCAGGGCGCGGGCCCGGGCGAAGTCCCGGTCCAGATGCTGGTAGTCGTACGACAGCACGACCGGCGCCGCCGTCCGCGCGGCCGCCAGCGCCTCGCCGCGGGCCTGCTCCGCCTGCCGCCCCTGCCGGTACTGCCATCCGAGGACGGCGGCCACGACCAGGGCCGCCACGAGGACGAGGACCGGCACCGCGGTGAGCACGCTCCGTCCGACCCTGCGCGAGGGCGCGCTCTCCTCCGGCTCATCCTCGAAGGACTCGGGCTCCGGCGGGTCCTCCCAGCCGTCCGCCGGCGGCTCGACGAGCAGGGTGCGCCCGGGTACGGCGCCCTCTTCCTGGCGGGCAGCGCGCTTGGCCGCCGCGCGGGCGGCCGCGGTCATGGTGCGGCGGGCCGGGGATCCGGTGCCGCGGGTGCGGGAGGTCGGGTTCGCCACGGTGTCTCTCCTCATTGACGGCCTCACAGTCGGGTCAGCCCACGAACGTGACATCGGAGGTCAGCCAGCGGCCGGCCACGCGCACGAGGTCGAGCTGGAGCCGGTAGGTGCGGGCCTGGCCCTCGGGCGCCGCGGTGTTGGTCACCTTGCTGTCGGCGACGACCAGGACCCGGGCCGAGCGCGCGTCGGACCGCACGATGCCCGCTTCCAGGACCTGCCCCTCGGACACCGACCTGTTCTGGGCGACGAGCTTCGTCAGCTGCGCGGTCTGCGCGGCGAACTGCTTCTTGAAGTCGCCCGTGGCGCCCTGCAGCACGGTGCGGCTGTCCCGGTCGTAGTGCCGGTAGTCGAGCGAGGTGAAGTTCAGCGCCGACTGGCGGGCCGCCGCCATGATGTCCTGACGGCGCTGCTCCGCCGCGCGCTGGTCGGCCAGCTTCAGGCCCAGCCAGACACACAGCACGGTCGTCAGCACGGTCGCGGCGACGAGCCCCGCCGACAGCAGCCTCGCCCGGCCCCCTGTCACGCCATCGGTCCCACGAGCAGCCATTGCCAGGACTCCTTTCCGAACACGGTCTGTTCGCCGCCCGTCGAGCCGATCTCGACGGGCGCTGCGTCCGGGCCGGTCACGGTGCCGGACTCCGGGTCGTACGGGGCCACGAACGCGGCCTGGTCGGCGCTGTACCGGCCGGTGGCCGGGCCGGGCGCGTTCTGGGCACCGCGCACCGAGGTCTTGCTGCCGCGCGGTGCAGTGCAGCGCGCGCCGGTGTTCGCCGGGCGCGTGCCGGTGTCGGCGGGGTCGCGCCGCTGGGTGCCGTAGCCCTGGGTGCACGCGGGCGGGTCGTCGGCGTTCACGGTCAGCCCGAAGTGGGTGGTGCCGTCGCCGGGGATGACCGTGTAGCTGCCCGCGACCGTGAGCGGGAGCGTGACCAGGGACTGTTCGACGCCGGGCAGCCGGGCCAGGGTGATCTGGCCGCCGCTGATGAGGTTGGCCAGCAGGACCGGTACGTGCGGACGCGTGGACTTCAGCAGGGAGTCCAACTGCTGAGCGGCGGGCTCGGTGTTGCCGATCAGCCTGCGCAGATCGCCGTCGCTCGACTTCAGCTGCTCGGTGAGCGTGGCCAGGTCGCGGGAGAACGACTTGATGGCCGAGCCCTGGTCGGCCTGTGTCTTGAGCACTTTCCGCGAGTCCTCGATCAGCGAGACCGTCTGGGGGAGCGACTCGGATGCCGATTCCACCAGCGCGTTGCCGGAGTCCACCAGCCGGCTCAGGTTCGGTCCGGTGCCGGCGAAGGCCTTGCCCAACTCGTCCACGGTGACCCGCAGATCGTCCTTGCCGACCGAGTTGACCAGCCGGTCGAGGCTGAGGACCAGGTCGGCGACCGGCAGCGGGGTCCGGGTGCGGCTGCGCGGGATCGGGCTGCCGTCCATGAGGTACGGCCCGCCCGACCGCCGTGGCTGGAGGTCGACGTACTGCTCGCCCACCGCCGAACGGTCGGCGACCACCGCGAGCGTGTCGGCCGGGATCCTCGGGGCGCCGTCCTCGATCTTCAGCGCCACCGAGACCCCGGACCCGGTCAGCTGCAGATCGCCCACACGGCCCACCGGTACGCCCCGGTAGGTGACCTCGGCGCCGGGGAAGACGCCCCCGGACTCGGCGAAGTCGGCGCGCACGGTGTACCCGCGGTGCAGGACGTCGTCCACGAGGCCCGTGTACCGGGCGCCGACGTACGACACCCCGAGGGCGGTGACGGTCGCGAAGGCGAGCAGCTGGGCCCTGACCGTACGTGTGATCACGGCGTTATCCCCTTCAGCATCAGCTCGGCGAGGCCGAGATCGATCCCGGGCGGGAGGCGACGCGAGCCGCCCGCGGTGCTGTAAGCCGCGGTGCACACGGGCGGGCACAGCAGGGTGCTGCCGTCGGAGGGCGTCGAGGGCACGGCGGGTGCGGAGGGCACGGGGGGCACGGTCGGGGTGCCTGGCAGGGACGGGACGGACGGGAGAGGGGCGGGAGTGGGCAGGCCGGGAAGGGTCGGGGTCCCGGGGGCGGGGGACTTTCCGCGCTTGCCCGGCTTGCCGGTGACGTTGCCGTACAGGTCCGCCAGGTCGAGGTCGGCGGTGATCCTCAGGTTGACGTAGTCGCCCTTGATGGCGTCCGTCGCGTTGCGCGGGAACGGGTAAGTGGTGAGGATCTCCAGGGAGTTGGGCAGGTCGTCGCCCGCCTTGTTCAGCTCCTGCAGGATGGGCTGGAGCTTCTTGAGGTTGGCGACGGTGTCGTCGTGGGAGGCGTTCACCACCCTGGTGCCGGTCTTGCCGAGTGTGGACAGGGCGGTGAGCATCTTCGTCAGGTTCCTGCGCTGGTCGGCGAGGGCCTTCAGGGCGGGCGGCATGGTGTCGACGGCCAGGGCGATCGTCTGCCTCTCGTTCTTCAGCCGCTTCGCCAGCCGGTCGACGCCCTTGAGTGCGCGCACGATCTCCGCCCGCTGGCCGTCGAGGCCGCCGAGGAACGTGTCGAGCTGCTTCAGCAGGGACCTGACCCGGTCCTCGCGCCCGCCGAGGGCCTTGTTCAGCTCGACGGCGATCGTCTTCAGCTGGGCCACCCCACCGCCGTTGAGCAGCGCGGACAGGGCCGACAGCACCTCCTCGACCTCCGGGTTGCGGCCGCTGCGGGACAGCGGAATGAGGTCGCCGTCGTGGAGCCGTCCGACGGGCGCGGTGCCGGCCGGCGCGGACAGGGCGACGTACTTCTCGCCGAGCATGCTCGTCTGCCTCAGGTCGGCGACCGCGTTGCCGGGCAGCTTCACCGAGTCGGCGATGCGCAGCCGCACCCGCGCGTGCCAGCCGTCCAGTTCCACCTTCTCGACCGTGCCCACGGTGACGTCGTCGACCTTGACCGCCGACTGCGGCACCAGGTCCAGGACGTCCCGGAACTCGACGGTGACGTGGTAGGCGTGGCCGTCCGAGGCGGCGCCGCCGGGGAGCGGGACGTCGTACCAGCCGTTGAACTCGCAGCCGGTCAGCAGCAGCGAGCCGATCGCCGTCCAGGCGGCCACCCGCCCCACGCGCTTCACGCTCATGCCGGTGCCCCCAGGATTCCGCCGAGGGTCTTGTCGACCGTGCCCGTCGACGCCGGGGCCGACGGCACCTCAGGCAGGGAGTCGAAGAGCTTTTTCAGCCCGGCGCAGTTGTCGTGGTCGTCGCCGGTCGTCTTCAGGATCGAGCAGAGCAGCGATGACGGATCCTGAGAGGTTTGCGCGTTGTTGCGGGTGTCGAGGGTGCCGGCGGCGGGGTTGTAGGCGTTCTGCAGGTTCGACAGGCCCGTGGGGGCGACGGTCAACAGCTCCTCCAGTGCGGCCCGTTGGGTGACGAGGACCTTGGTGACCTTGGCCAGGCCCTGCACGTCCGAGGTCAGCGCCTTCTTGTTGCCCTTCACGAAGCCGGCCACGTCACCGAGTGCGGCGGCCAGGTACTTCAGCGCGGCGGCGAGATCCTTGCGCTCCCCGGCCAGCTGCCCGGCCACGTCGGCGAGTTCGGTGTTGAACGACCGCACGCCGGCGTCGTCCGCCGCCAGGGCGGCCGTGAACACCTGAAGGTTCCGTACGGTCCCGAACAGGTCGCCGCGCCCGTCGGACAGCGTGGTGACCGCCTGGGACAGGTCGTCCACCGTCTGGTTGAGGTTCTGGCCCTGCCCCCGGAGGTTGTCCGCGCTCACCCCGAGCAGCCGGGACAGCGAGCCCTGCTTGTTGGCGCCGTTCGGGCCGAGTGCCTCGGCGGTGGTGTGCAGGCTGTCGAAGATCCGGTCCAGCTCGACGGGGACGGCCGTACGGGAGTCGGGGATGACGTCTCCGTCCCGCATGACCGCGCCCTTGCGGTACACCGGGAGCAGCTGCACGTAACGGTCGCTGACCACCGAGGAGTTGACGATGGCGGCCTGTGCGCCGGCGGGGACCTTGCGTCCCCGGTCGTACTCCAGCTCCACCCGGACCCGGTCGCCCTCCGGCGTGATCTTCCTGACCTCGCCGATGCGGACGCCGAGGACGCGGACGTCGGAGCCGGGGTAGATGCCGACGGTGCGCGGGAAGTACGCCGTGACGCGGACGCGGCCGGGGCCCGGCCAGAGGACGACGGCGAGGCCCGCGACGACCGCGAGCGCGGTGAACAGGGCCAGGAGTCTGCGGGTCATCGGGTGCCTCCCGTCCGTGGCGTGACCGGGGCGGCGACGAGGTTCTGGACGTAGGAGTCGAACCAGCGGCCGTTTCCGAGGGTGTTGGTGAAGAGCCGCACGTAGGGCGCGAGGAGCTGGACGCTGCGGTCGAGGCTCGCCTGGTTGCGTTCGAGCATCTTCAGGAAGGTGTCGAGGTTCTTCAGTGCGGGCCCGATCTCCTTGCTGTTGTCGTCGACCAGGCCGGACAGCTCGATGCCCAGCAGCGCGGAACTCTTGAGCAGCGTGTGGATCGCCGCGCGCCGGTTGTCGATCTCCTTGAACAGCGCGTCACCGTCCTTCACCAGCGCGGAGAAGTCCTTGGTGTGACCGGCCAGCACCTTGGTGACCCCGTTCGCATGGTCGAGGAGCCCGCGCAGCGCCTGGTCACGGGAGGCGACGGTCCGGGAGATCCGTGACAGTCCCTTGATCGAGGCCCGCACCTCCTCGGGGGAGTCCTGGAAGGTGAGGGAGATCGTGTCCAGTGCCTTCGCGAGCCGGTCCGTGTCGACCGCCTCGGTGGTGGTCGTCAGGTCGCTGAAGGCCTGGACGACGTCGTACGCCGACACGGTCCGGCCGAGCGGGATCTCGCTGCCGGGCTTCACCTGGCCGGGCCCCTTCGGGTACAGGGCCAGGTACTTTGCGCCGAGGATCGTCTTGACGCGGATCGCCGCGCCCGTGTCGTTGCCGAACCCGGGGTGGCCCTTCACCTTGAAGGTGACCTTGACGTGGTCGCCGTCCAGGTCGACGCCTTCGACCTTGCCGACCTTGACCCCGGCGATCCGTACCTCGTCGCCCGGCTTGAGCCCGCCGGCCTCGGAGAAGGCCGCGCTGTAGGTGGTGCCGCCGCCGATCAGCGGCAGGCTGTCGGCGTTGAAGGCGGCGAACGTGAGCAGCGCGAGGACGGTGAGGCCGACGGCGCCTATGACGACCGGGTTCCGCTCGCGGAAGGGCTTCAGGCGCGGGCGCTTCAGCCGGATCGTGGGCAGCTTCGGCGGCAGGACGCGCACCTTCACCAGAGGCTGGGGGCGGGCCTTGCGCCTCGGCAGCAGCCGGGGGAGTCTCGGCAGCTTCGGCGGCAGGACCCGTACCTTCACCAGAGGCTCGGGGCGGCGGCGCCGCCTTGGGACACGCAGTCTCATCCGCCACACCTCGCCCGCGCCACGTGCAGGTCCGGGGTGATCACCTGCTTGGTCTTCGGCAGCACGATCCGGCCGTCGAAGTCGCAGAGGTAGAAGTTGAACCAGGAGCCGTAGGACGCCGTCCCGGTCAGCGCGTTGAGCTTGTTCGGCAGCCGCTTCAGGACGCCCTCCACGGTGTGCTCGTTCTTGTTCAGCGTTCCGGTGAGATCGCCGAGCCCTGCGATGTCGTCCTTCAGCGGTGGACGCGCGTCCTTCAGCAGCCCCGACGTGACGTCGGTGAGGTCGCCGATGCTCACCAGCGACTCCCCGATGGGCCCCCGGTCGGCGGCCAGCCCCGAGACCACCCGGCGCAGCTGTGTGAGCAGCCCGGAGAAGCGGGAGCCGCGCTTGTCGAGCGTGTCCAGGACGGTGTTGAGGTTGTCGACCACCGAGCCGATCAGCTGGTCGCGGTCGGCGAGGGTGGTGGTGAGCGAGGCCGTGTGCGCGAGGAGGCTGTTCACCGTGCCGCCCTCGCCCTGGAGGGTCTGGACGATCTCGGTGGCGAGTTGGTTGACGTCGCTCGGGCTGAGCGCGGCGAACAGCGGCTTGAAGCCGTTCAGCAGGGCGTTGAGGTCCAGCGCCGGCTGGGTCCGGGACAGCGGGATGGTGCCGCCCGGCCGCAGCCGGGCGGTGACGTCTCCGGGGCCCTCGGTGAGCGCGATGTACCGCTGCCCGACCAGGTTGCGGTAGCGGACGACCGCGTGGGTCCCCGCGAGCAGCGGCCGGTCCGCGCTGACGGTGAACGTGACCTCCGCCAGGGTCCGGTCCTTGACCCGGATGCCCTCGACCTCTCCCACCCGTACTCCGGCCACGCGGATGTCGTCGCCGGTCTCCAGCCCGGTGACGTCGGTGAACACGGCGTGGTAGGTGTCCTTCGGGGTGAAGGAGAAGTTGACGATGGTGGCGGCGAGCAGCGCCGTCGCCGTGATCGTGACCAGTGCGAAGAGGCTGAACTTGACCAGCGGGGCGGCGGTCTGCCGGGCTCCTGACCTGCTCATGCGACACTCACCGCCGTTCCGCGCGCGAGCGGACCGAACAGCAGGGTCGTGACGGGCGGCACCTGGTCGGCGGGGACGCCCAGGACGGGGGCCACGAGCGAGCCGACGGCCCGCTGCTCGGCCCGGGTGGCGGACACGTTGACACCTCCGGGGAGTGCGCCGCCGGAACCTCCGGCCGACGTACCGTCATCGAGATGGGGTTTCGGGCCGGGCACCTGAGGATGCGGCAGGCCACGGCAGTCCGGGCCGGACTTCTCGCCGTACACGGGCTCCTCACCGGGCTGGTACGCGCCCTGCGGCCGGACGACTTCGAGGGTGATCCGCATCTCGCCGCCCCGGAACGCGTCCTCCGAGGCCTTCTCCTGCCGGACCAGTCCCTGGAGCAGGCACGGGTACTCGGGGGAGTATCGGGCGAACAGCTCCAGCGTGGGGCGGGAGACCCGGCCCAGGGTGATCAGCCGGTCGCCGTTGTCGGACAGGAATCCGTTCGCCGTGTCCGCCACGGAAGCGGTCGAGCGGAGCGCGGCGGCCAGCTGGTCCTTCTTGTCGACGATCGTGCGGCTCGTGGTGACCGTGTTGCGCAGGATCCGCATCAGGTCGGGCGCGGCGTCACCGTACACCTCGGCGACGTCCGCGAACCGCGAGATGTCCTCCTTGAGGGAGGGCATGTGCGGGTTGAGACGGCGCAGATAACCCTCGACCCGGGTGAGGTTGTCACCGATCCGGTCGCCGCGGCCCTCCAGCGCGGTGGCGAACGCGGAGAGCGTGGCGTTCAGCTCACCCGGCTGGACCGTGCGCAGCAGCGGCAGCAGGTCGTTCATCAGCTGCTGCACCTCGATGCCGACCTTCGTGCGGTCCTGGGTGATGACGTCGCCGGCGCGGATGGGCCGAGCCGACGTCCGCGCAGCACCCGGGGGCGGGACCAGGTCGACGTACTTCTCGCCGAACAGCGTCTTGGGCAGCAGGCGGGCGTGCACGTCCGAGGGGATGTACGGGACGTACCGGGGATCGAGCGCGATGTCGAGCGTGGCCTTCGTGCCGTCCGCGTGCACCTCGCGGACCTCGCCGACCAGCAGCCCGCGCAGCTTGACGTCGGCGCGTGGATCGAGCTGGTTGCCGAGGGTGCCGGCCTCAAGGGTGACGGGCACGACGGACGCGAACGCCTGCTGGTAGACGGCCACCGCGAGCGACAGCAGCAGCGCGAGCACGGCGAGGAAGGCGGCGCCGTACAGCCTGAGTCTCATTCTGTGCATGCGCACCGCTCTCACCCCGCTATCCGTACGGTCGTGGTGGCGCCCCAGATCGCGAGGCTCAGGAAGAAGTCCAGGACGTTGATCGCCACGATCGAGGTCCGCACCGCACGGCCCACCGCGACGCCGACCCCTGCGGGGCCCCCGCTCGCGTGGTAGCCGTAGTAGCAGTGCACCAGGATGATCAGCACGGCGAAGACGATCACCTTGCCGAAGGACCAGAACACGTCGACGGGCGGCAGGTACTGGTGGAAGTAGTGGTCGTACGTGCCCGTCGACTGCCCGTAGTAGCCGGTGGTGATGGTGCGGGCGGCCAGGTACGAGGACAGCAGCCCGATCACGTACAGCGGGATCACCGCGACGAAGCCGGCGATCATCCTCGTCGTCACCAGGAACGGCAGCGACGGCACGCCCATCACCTCCAGCGCGTCGGTCTCCTCGCTGATCCGCATCGCACCGAGCTGCGCGGTGAATCCGGCGCCGACCGTCGCAGACAGGGCGAGCCCGGCCACCAGCGGGGCGATCTCCCGGGTGTTGAAGTACGCCGACAGGAACGCCACGAAGTTGGAGGTGCCGAGCTGGTTGAGGGCCGCGTAGCCCTGGAGGCCGACCTCGGTGCCGGTGAAGAAGGACAGGAACGCGATCACACCGACCGTGCCGCCGACGACGGCGAGCGCACCGCGCCCGAAGCTCACCTCGGCGAGCAGCCGCAGGATCTCCTTCTTGTAGCGGCGCAGGGTGCGGCCCGTCCACGCGAGCGAGCGCCCGTAGAAGGACAGTTGGGCGCCCAGTTCCTCCAGACGGTTCAACAGCGCCATGCTTCAGCCCTTCTGTGGAACGACTTGGAAGTACATGGCGGTCATCACGAAGTTGGTCACGAACAGCAACATGAAGGTGATCACCACGGACTGGTTGACGGCATCGCCCACGCCCTTCGGACCGCCCTGTGCCGTCAGCCCCTTGTACGAGGCGACGATCGCCGCGATGGCCCCGAACACGAGCGCCTTGATCTCCGCCGCCCACAGGTCGGACAGCTGGGCGAGGGTGGTGAAGGACGCCAGGTAGGCGCCGGGCGTGCCGTGCTGGAGGACGACGTTGAAGAAGTAGCCGCCCGCGACACCGACGACCGAGACGAGGCCGTTGAGCAGCACGGCCACGACCATCGACGCCAGCACGCGCGGTACGACGAGCCGGTGGATCGGGTCGATGCCGAGCACCTGCATCGCGTCGATCTCGTCCCGGATCTTGCGTGCCCCGAGGTCCGCACAGATCGCCGTGCCGCCCGCGCCCGCGATCAGCAGCGCGGTGACGATCGGCGAGGCCTCGCGCAGCACCGCGAGCACGGACGCGGCACCGGCGAAGGACTGCGCGCCCAACTGCCGGGTCAGGCTGCCGATCTGCAGCGCGATGACCGCCCCGAAGGGGATCGAGACCAGCGCCGTCGGCAGAATGGTGACGCTCGCGACGAACCACGCCTGCTGAATGAACTCCCGCGCCTGGAAGGGCCGTCGGGGCAGGGCCCGGACGACGTCCAGCGCCATCGCGAAGAGGTTGCCCGAGTGCCGGAGCGCACCTGTCGGGGAGAGCCTCATGCGTTGCTCACCCCCGTCCCGTGCAGCTGTGCCTCGCGTCTCGCGATCGCCTCCCAGCGGGGCGGGCGGGTGATGCCGGGGCCGGGCAGCAGGCGGGGCGTCAGGTCCCGGACGCGTGGACCCTCCTCGATCTGGGCCAGCTCCTGCTCGACCTGGGCCGCGTCCTTCTCCTCCGCCATGCCGATCGGCCCCTGCATCCGGCCGTTCAGGAACTGCCGCACGACGGGCTCGTCACTGGTCAGCAGTTTCTCGCGGGGCCCGAACATCACCAGCTCGCGCCGGAACAGCAGCCCGATGTTGTCCGGGACCTGGCGGGCCGAGGCTATGTCGTGAGTGACGATCAGGAAGGTCGCGTCGATCTGTGCGTTGAGGTCGACGATGAGCTGGTTGAGGTAGGCCACGCGGACCGGATCCAGGCCCGAGTCCGGCTCGTCGAACAGGATGATCTCCGGGTCGAGGACCAGGGCGCGGGCGAGCCCGGCACGCTTGCGCATACCGCCGGAGATCTCGCCGGGCAGCTTCTCCTCGGCGCCGATCAGCCCGACCATGTCCATCTTCTCCAGCACGATGCGCCGGATCTCGCTCTCGGACTTGCGGGTGTGCTCGCGCAGCGGGAAGGCGATGTTGTCGTACAGGTTCATCGAGCCGAACAGCGCGCCGTCCTGGAACAGCACGCCGAACAGCTTCCGCACCTCGTACAGGTCGTGCTCACGGAGTTTGGTGATGTCCCGGCCCTGGATCGTGATGGAGCCGCGCTCCGGCTTCAGCAGCCCCACGAGCGTCTTGAGGAACACCGACTTGCCCGTCCCCGAGGGGCCGAGCATCACCGAGACCTCCCCGGCGGGCAGCGTCAGCGAGACGTCCTGCCAGATGACCTGGTGGCCGAAGGACTTGGTCAGCCCTTCCACACAGATCTCGACACCCATCCGGTTCCACCCTTCGCCCGTGGAGCAGCTCCGACATCTGCTCTACGGGGAGGCGCGGGGCGTCCGTCGCGGCGACCGGGATTTTTTTCGGACGCGTTTACGGCGTGCTACGGCAGCTTCGGTGACGGCGTGCTCGAAGGCGTCCTCGGGGCGAGGACGGGGGAGGAGAGCGGAGCGGCCTGGGCGGGGGGAAGCGAGGGGAGCGACGAGGCGGCCGACCCCGTCGGCAGGTCCGGCAGGTCCGGCACCTTCGGCACGCCGGGCAGCTGCGGGACCTGCGGCGCCGACAGACCCGGGAGCGGGGACGAGGACACGACCGGCAGGGACGGCACGGGCACCGGCAGGGACGTTTCCCCAGTGGGTGAGGGCGTCCGACCCCGAGCCCCGGGCGCCGGGGGCGAGGAGGTGCCCGTCTTGGGGGTGCGCCCCCGGCTCGTGGCGTCGCTGAGCCGGACCTGCGCGGCGCCGGACACGGTCGGCCGCGGCGCCGGACCGTTCCCGTTTCCGCCCGCATTGACCGCGTACGGCAGCACGAACCCCGCCACCGCCAGGGTCGCCGCCGTCGAGGTCACCGCGACCACCTGGGCCTTGCCACCCCCGCGCAGCCGCCCCCGCCCGACCAGGAACAGCACCAGAGCGAGCGTCCCGGCCAGCGAGGCGCGCAGCGTCCGCCGGGCCCGGGCGAGCAGCGACTCGACGGTCCGGTAGCTGAGCCCCATCCGTACCGCGACCTGGCTCACGTCCAGGTCCTCGGACTTCAGCCGGAGCGCCTCCGCCTGCCGGGCGGGCAGCTCACCGCTGCGCACGGCGAGCCACTTCGCCTCGGCCCGGTCGCACACCGCTTCCTCGACGGGTACCGGGCCCGGCGCGACGAGCGTGGGGCGGCTGCCCACCTCGGCCTCGCGGTTGACCTGCCGGTACCGGTCGACGCACAGCCGCATCGTCACCGTCGTCAGCCAGGCGCCGAGCCGCTCGTCGTCGAGGTCCGAACGTTCCGCGGCCCGCAACATCGCCTCGTGCACGGCGTCCTCGGCGTCCTCCTGGCTCATGGAGCGTCGCCGGGCCACCTTGAGCAGCTGCTCGCGATGGCTCCACATGCGCTGCCAACGCTCCTCGCCGGCCGCTGTGTCCGCAGGCATGTCCGTCGCCATGAGAGGGCCCCTTCGCACTCACCCGCCGGTCCTGTGCTTCCGGCGGGTGGCGACATTACCGCCGAGTAGTCGCGGTTGTGGAGGGGGAGACGCCCATCGTGTTCTAGCCGTTGCCGACGGTCAGCGGCCCCGCGTCGGGCAGCACACCGCCGCCGGGCAGCGTGAGAGTCGGCTCGGGGACGGGAACCAGCGGCGTCCCGGACGCCTTCGGGACGCCGGCCGTAGGGGACGGGCTGGGCGAGGGTGCGGCGGGCGGCGCCGACGGCGTGCGCGAGGGACCAGGGCCCGGCTTGCGGTCGTCCGAGGGCTTCGACGGCGAGGGCTTCGGCCTCTTCGGGCGGGACGGCTTCGGCCGGTCCGACCGGGATCCGGCGGACGCGTCCGGCACCACGCGGTGTCCGGTCAGGTAGTACGCGTACCAGGCCTTGACGGTGCGCAGATAGGCGTCCGAGTGGTTGTAGCCCAGGATCGCCCGGTCCAGGTCGGCGGGGTTCGACAGGTCCCGGCCGCCCGCGCACAGGTAGCGGCCGGCGGCGAGCGCCGCGTCGTATACGTTGTTCGGGTCCGACCGTCCGTCGCCGTTGCCGTCCGCGCCCCAGCGGGCCCAGGTGGACGGGATGAACTGCATCGGGCCGACCGCGCGGTCGTACACCGCGTCCCCGTCGTACGCGCCGCCATCGGTGTCCGGTACGACGGCGAAGGCGCCGCCGGTCAGCCGCGGGCCGAGGATGGGTGTCACGGTCGTACCGTCCGGGGTCACCCGGCCGCCCCATGCCTGCCCGGACTCCACCTGGCCGATCGCGGCCAGCAACTGCCAGCGCAGCCGGCAGCCGGGCGCGCTGCGCGCCAGCTCCTCCTCGGCCCGCCGGTACGCGGCGAACACGCTCGCGGGCAGGGAGCCGCCGACCGTCGCTCCCGGTGCCGAGCCGTTCTTCGGCGTCCGCAGCGGGGGAAGGCCGGTGCGGTACGGGGTGTTGCCGGACACGCTGGGGCCGTGCTCGGCGGGCACCGTCCGCGTGGGATCCGCGGCCTCGGCCGAGACCGCCCCCGGCGCCTGCGACGCGGTCAGGACGGCCATCGCCGCCGCCGCGATCGCTGTACCCCTGGCACCCCTCAGTGCCCCCTTGAGCGCACGCGCTGTCACTGTGCAGTCCCCTCCGTGGGTGAATCCGTCATCTGCTCTACGCGGCCGGAAGGCAGGTCCGTCGCGTGGAACCGGGCGGATGGGGGCGCCTTTTCGGGAGCGGGGTACACACGCGTGTCCGGGCGGACATCGACCCCGATCGTCGGCCCGCCCGACCGCGCGCGTAAGGGTGGGCTGCGGACCACGATGCAACCCTCGCGTCCCGCAGCCAATGGACAACGCAGGACGCCGCCACCCGGCTCGAAGCGGGAGCGTGGGGGCTCGCCGCCCCTGTGGGTGGTGCTGACCTGGATGCGGGAACTTCAACCGGCTTGCGGGGCAGGGGTGGTTGGCGTGCGCCGGGACCGGTCTCGGGCGCAGAGCTTTCCTTGTGCCACCAGAACCGTATCGTCAATCGAACGGGCCATCGAGGGGCTGCCAGTGGAACACATCGCGCGGCGGCTCGGCCTGCCGCAGCACAGGGTGAACAGCTCACTCGGGTCCGTCTGCCGCATGGCTTGCCTCGCTCGTTCGTTGCTGGCGCACGTACACGGCAGAGGCAGGTGCCGTGCGCCCTCGCGAACTGATTCGCACTTGCGGCCGAGCAGTCCGCGCCGAATCCGGCTTGGCGGTATCCGAATCGTTCCGTATCTGCTCCGTTCCGTGATGGTTGGACGCGTCGACCGGCGGCGAATTGGCCGCCGGCGGACCGAGAGAGAGGAAGCCCCACACATGCCTCCCATCCCGGTGAAGCCCGGCACCTACGAGATCGACGGCACCATCCTGGGCGGACGGGCCGTGGTCACGGCCGGGGAGCACGCCAGCGAGCACGGCGTCCCCCTCATCACCAACCGCCCGCTGTACCCCCCGTTCCAGCAGACCTGGACCATCGAGCCCCTTGAGCCCATTCCGGGCTCCGCGTATGTGATCCGCCTGACCCACCACGAGCAGACCGGCATCGTGACCGCCGAGGACAAGCTCTGGGTCGACAACGTCCCGCGCCAGGACTGGGCGAAGTTCACGTTCGAGCCGGCCCTCGGCGGGTTCCATGTACTGTCGGACAACGGCCTGGCCTTGCGCCTCGTGCGCCCCGGCGCGCAGATCGAACTCGCCCCGCCCAAGCAGGAGCCCCAGGAACTGTGGCACCTGACCTTCCGCCCCTTCGGCGACGAGTAGTCCTCACAGCAGGTGCCCGACAGTGCTCCCTTCGCGTGCGACGTGCGGGATGGGAGCACTGCCGTGTCCGGGTCTCCCAAGGCCACCTTGGCGGGCGTCTCCTGCTTGGGCGGCAGCGGCACGACGCCGATCTGCTCCAGGAGCTTGCGCTGCCCGTCCATCAGGCCGTGCCAGACGGCGTGTTCACGGTTGCGCTGAAGCCACCGCCCGACGTCCATCCCGTGCACGGTCACGCCGGGCAGGACGTCGGTCCGGCCCTCTTCGTCGCACACCAGCTCCCGCAGCGCGGCGTAGAGCTGCTGCCAGTGCGCCGGCCACTGCGGGTTCCAGTGCTCATCGACCGCCTCCAGCGCGGTCTTCCACTCCGGGTGGTCGTCCTGCGCCTTCGCCAGCCGACACATTTGCGGCGGGTGCGCTGTTGGGCGCGGACACCGCCCCTGCTCACCGCCCTGATCACCACTGAAGCCGGAACCATGCCCCCGATCTACCGGCGGCTGGCCGGCCATGGCGGTCACCACCTGCCCGAGCGGGCCGACAGTGCGTGGACGGACATCGTCAAGATCCTTCACGACCGCTACCGCAACCCATAGCGGCACTGCTGACCGAGGTGGCGTCGGTGAGCGGCAACGGCAGCTCAGGTGCCGGTGCCGCCGGCACAGATCGCGACGCGCTCGCGAGGTGCATGACCGTCACGGTCGTCGTCGGCGGCGGGGTCGACTCGGGGTGAGTTCGGGGTCGGATCAGGGTTGGTCCCGATGCCTGGCCGGGCGGTTGTCGAGCAGGATCGATCGCGTGGATACAGACCGTTCAGCACAACGAATCTCACGGAGTCTCATATGAAGCTGCTGGCTCGCCGCGTCGCCGCCCTCTGTCTCATCAGCTCCGCTGTCATCGGCGTGGGTGCCGGTTCGGGCGGGCAGGCCTTCGCCGTGAGTAACGCTGGTACCGGCGCTACGAAGGTCTTCCCGTCGCTGGATCCGTCCGCGCTCCAAGCCGCCATCGAGTCCCGGCCGGCCGACGGTGCCTCCGGCGCGATCGCTCGGGTCGGCGAGCCGGGCCAGTTGTGGAAGGGGTCGACCGTCGACAGCCAAACCGGGCGGAAGATCCCAGCGAACGCGCACTTCCACATCGGTAGCATCTCGAAAGTCTTCGAGACCACGGTCGTCCTGCAACTCGTCGCCGAGGGCCGGATCGACCTCGACCACACCGCTCAGCAGTACATGCCCGGTCTGCTCCCGGACACCTTCCAGCCGGTCACCGTCCGCGAGCTCATCAACTACACCAGCGGGCTTCCGGACGTGGACGAGGGCAAACCCGCACAGAGCGCCGACGCGACGATCGCCAACCGTTACGAGTACCGCACCTTCGACGACATCATCAGGACCACCCTGCGCCCCGCCGACCGCCCCTGGCCCGGTCCGCACTTCGCGCCCGGCACCGAGCAGGAGTACAACTCCCTCGGTTTCCGGATCGCGGGCAGACTCATCGAACGGGTCACCGGCCACTCGTTCAAGGAGGAGGTCACCGAACGCATCCTGAAGCCGCTGCAACTCGAACAGACCTCGGTGCCCGAGGACGACCCCGTGATGCCCCGGCCCTACCTCCACGGATACGTGACCGACAGCCACGGAAGGGCGGTGGACGTCAGCGAGCAGGGCGGTGACCCGTCCAACATGATCTCCACCCCGGCCGACCTGGACCGCTTCATCACCGCCCTGTTCCAGGGCCGCCTGCTGCCCCCCGCGCAGCTCAACGAGATGTTCACCCTGCCAAAGGACAACGAGGGCAAGCTCGTCCCGTTCATCGGCACCAGCTGCAACAAGGTGGCCTGCTTCGGCGCCGCCCTGATGTCCACCCCGCTGCCCGACGGGGGCGTGCTCTGGGGCAAGACCGGCCACGACTTCGGCTACGCCAACGGTATGTTCGCGACCCGCGACCTGTCCCTGCGCGGCATCTACTCGGTCTCCAACCTGAGCCTCGACTTCGGGGCTCCGACCCCGCTGGCCAACCGCCTGCTGACGGCGGTCGTGGCGCCCGCAGCCGGGCAGCACTGATCCAGCCAGAACTGGGTCCACGAGGCGATTCGGGGCTGGCCTTGGCCTCTGGCCTGGTTCGCGAAGCCGGCCCCGCGTATCCGGATCCGCCTCTGCCGGACGGGCACGTGTGTCATCGATTTCCGTAGCTGGTGATCACCATGGGGACGTAGGACACGAACTTCCCCCCTGTTACCGCACTTGACCGGCGTGACGGTTGTCTTTGTCGATGCGACAGGCCCTGTCGTGATCGTCCGGGCTCGTCCCGTGACGAAGTGCCTGCTCGGTGTACGGGCTGCGACATCACCCGCGACTGGGTGCACAGCCGCTGTGTACGCCGTCTGGCCGACTGGGCGATCGGTGGCCGGCCGGTGCGCATCGAGCTGAGCGTGCGCCGCCCGCATGCGCTGCGACCTGCAGCCCCTCCAGGAGGTCGGCGAGATCGCGGTCGACCTGCGGAGGCCAATCAGTGGAAGCCACAACCACGGCTATCGGGTGACAGCCATACCCAGCACCCCTGGGTGTCCCGATCGTACGAATGACCCGGATCAGCCCACGAAGAAAGGTATGGATCGGGTGGCGGGCAGGGGGGGCGTAACAGGCTGGGCCCTCGGACTGGAGCGGGATGTCTCACGTCCCAACTCGCCAGCTTGGGAGCCTCGTTGGTTGTCCATCCTCGCGCACTCGACCTGCCACACGCGCTCGTGGAGTGGGCCACCATGCTGATCGTCACCCGCGAGGGTGACAGCCGCTGCAAAATCCGCCCTTCCCAGCGAGCCATGGTGGCCCTGGTGTACACCTGCGCGAGCACACCACCCTCGCCGAGCTCGCCGCCGGCTTCATGTCTCCGCTGACCACGCGCATCCGCAAGGTCTTCCGACTCGCGGGCCGGCTTCCCGCCTACCGGCGCTGCGCGACCGTGGAGGAGGCGACGCGAGACGAGCCAGCCCCGTGACAGGGGCCCGGAATCCCTACCCGTGACCTCAAGCGAGACGTCAGCGGCATCCTGACGGCTTATCCGATTGCGCGATGCGGCAAGGCGCGCTGCCGAGCCCTGGAAAGCATGACGCCGAGAGTAATCGGCCCATGCCCTCGAAACGACCTGCAGGCCAGCATGCGAGGTCAGCCGGCGAGCAGGGTGTCGAGCCAGTCGAAGGTGCGCTGGTGGAACAGGAACATCGCACCCTCGTGGCAGTGCTCGCCTGCGCCTTCGTCCTCACGGAAGGAGATCAGCTCCTTCTGGCAGGTCAACTCGCCGAACAGACGCTGCGGCTGCCCCGTGAAGAACTGGTCGTTCTCGGCTTCGAGTACGAGTGTCGGGAAGGTGATGTGGTCGGCGATACCCGCCATGGTGTACGCCTCGGTTGCCTTGACCAACTCGTCGATGTCGGACACACCGAAGGTCCACCGGCCGTTGCGCACCACCCATCGCACCATGGTGTTCTGCGCCATCAACGCCTCCATACCGCCGGGCATCGAAGCCGCACGGCTGGCGGTTGCGGCGATGACCGCGTGGAAGTCGTAGACGCCGTCGTACAGCACGCACGCGGCGAGACGGTGCTCGAAGGCGGCCGCCCTCGCGGCGAGGTAGCCGCCGAGGCTCATGCCGATCAGCACGAGTTGCTCGGCGTCCACCTCGGGCACGGTGAGCGCGAAGTCGACGGCCGGGGTGACCACGGCCTCCCAGTCCGGCCGGAAGTGCAGGCCCTGATCGCGGACGGTGCTGCCCTGGCCGGGGCCGTCGAACGCGATGACGTTGTAGCCGCGCCGCAGTGCGCCTGCGGCCAGCGCAAAGTAGTCCTCCTCGAGGGTGGAGTCGTACCCGCCGTGGGCGAGCACGGTCGGGCGCGGGGTGCCCGAGTCGTCGGCGAGGAACAGGTAGCCAGGCAGCGTGGTGTCCTCGTACGGGATGCGCAGGGCGCGGGCCGGAGTGTCGAGCAGCTCGGCCGCGTCAGCGAACGTCTGCTGGGAGGCCCTGGCGAGCCGCGCCGACTCGGCGTCAGCGGCGGGATCCTCGCGGCGGTAGAAGTCGGCGGTCCGGTAGTAGTTGGACGCGCGCAGCAGCGCCTCCCGGGCGCTGACTCGGTGACCGGCGGCCAGCGCGTCCCGGCCGATGCGCTCGATGCGCGCCGCCGTCGCAGCCCACTGGGCCGACCAGGCCTCCTCGTCTCCCTCTGGGATCTGCCGGCAGGTGACCAGGACCTCGCCGAGGTCGGCGCCGCCGTAGGCGGCGTAGCCCGCAGCCCGCAGTGCCTCGAAGGAGAAGGACTCGTCGTCGTAGAGGAATTTCATCATCGGCTCCCTTCCATGAATGGAACGGAACGGCAGCGTTCCGTAGCGTTTAAAAGGTAACACATGGAACGCAACCGTTCCGTTCGCTATGCTCGGGAGCATGACAGTGCAGCAGAAGAAGGGCCGCCCGGCGACCGGCGGGGCGGTCCTGCGACAGCGGGTGACCGAGGCGATCACCGAGGCAGCCTTCGCCGAACTCGCCGAGGCCGGGTATGCGCGGATGTCGATGGAGTCAGTGGCCCGGCGCGCCGGCGTGGGCAAGGCCGCGCTCTACCGGCGCTGGCCCTCGAAGCAGGCGATGGTCACCGAGTTGATCCGTGGCAAGGTCACCGACGCGCTCCCGCCCACGCCTGCCACGGGCGCCCTGCACACCGACCTGCGGGAACTGCTCGCCACCTTCCGCAGCCAACTGGCCAATCCGCTACTTGCCCGGATCGCGGCCGGACTGCTCGCCGAGGCCAGCCACGACGACGCTCTGGCGGAGGGGCTCAACACCGGAGTGACCGCACCGCGGCGGGCGGCGGCGCGCACGATACTGCAGGGCGCGATTGACCGCGGCGAACTCCCCCCCGGGCTGGATCTGGATCTCGGCACCGACCTACTGATCGCACCGCTCGCATTCCGCGTACTGGTCATACAGGGGCGCAGCGACGATGAGTATCTGGAAACACTGACCAACGCAATCGAGGCGGCGCTGAGAGCGGCAGTCCGCTAGCCTCGCCGTTTCGGTTGGGGTGGAGTCAAGCGATCCCCGACCGGTTCTGGCACCTGGCCCTCGACCAGCACGACAGTCTGCGGACAGGGGCCGAGGTCGCCGAGCTGACCGGCATGGTCGATCTGCCGGGATACCGACGGGCACCCGCATGGCAAGACCACCGGCTTCGACCGCTTCCCCTGACGAGGATCATGTCGCAGCTCGCCTCACCCGCCGCGGCCGCCGCCTACGACTGCGAATCTCCGCGACCTGGCCGTCACCCTGGCATCCCTGCTGATGTGGGCGTGACATTTGACGACAACTCCTAGGCGCCGCCCTCCGCATACCAGATTCCGAGCTGCGCGCAGGCCAGCAGGGCCACCTCGATGTCCAGACGGTTCTCGGTGAGCGGGTGGCCGAGTATCTCCTCGGCCTTTCGGACCCGGTAGTGGACGGTGTTCTTGTGCACATGCATGCGTGCGGCGGCGTCGGTGAAGCTGCCGCGCGCGTCGAGGAAAACCTGGAGAGTCTCGCGCAGGCGGACCGTGGCCTCGTCGTCGCGCATGAGGTCACCGAGGACGCGCCCGGCCCAGGCTCTGACATCGGGGAGGTGGTCGACGAGGAGGCCGGCCAGCGCGACCTGGGAGTGGAGGACGAGCGCGCGGTCGGGGTCGGCTCCGGTGGCGGCGACGTTGCGGGCACGCTGTGCGTCCCGGAACGTCTGCCGGAATCCGTCGAGTCCGGGAGAGGGGTCACCGAGGGCGATGCGGAGCTCGGGGTGCGCGCGCAGTTCGTTCCCGAGGCGGTGGACGTCGAGGTCCGGCCTGCCAGTGGAGGAGATCCACGCCCAGCACGTCTGCTCGTCGGCGGAGATCGTCAGCGGAGCCTTGCCGGTGGCCGCCGCCAGCATCGCCGCGCCCGCGCGGAGGTGGGCCGAGGCATGGCCGGCCGGGCCGGGCCCGGTCCAGATGATCGCGGCGAGGTGCCACCCGCGCAGCGACGTCGACAGCATCTTCTCGGCCGAGGCGAGGTCGAGTCCCTCGGTGTCGAGCACGGCGCGGACCTGCGCGGCACGGGTCGCGTCGGAGCGGGCGTCCCAACGTCTGCGCTCGTTCTCGTAGATGTCGATGACGCCTTCGATGACCTGGTCGATGTAACTGTTCGTCAGCAGCGCGATCCGGCTCGTCGCCGTCAGCGCCTCGTCCGTGGGCAGGTCGAGACTCCGGAGCGCGGTCATGGCCCACTGCACGAACATGTGCTCGCCGAGGCGGTAGGCGCGCAGCAGCGCTTCCAGCGACAGGTCGTGCTGGGCGAAGCGGCGGGCGTACTCGGCGGCGGCCGGCGGCACCGTGATGTCGTCGAGGGAGATGTTCAGCGCCAGCATGTCGACGATGGCCGTCAGGTTCGAGGAGGTGCTGGCGACCATCAGCCGCCGTACGGCGTCGTCGTGGCGGAACTCGGGGATGACGTCGACGAACATCGAGGTCATCCTGGCCGTCAGGTTCTCCAGATCGGCCTGGATGCTCTTGGCGGCATCCCGCACGACCCCGTCGACATGAGCGCTCATACCGGGACGGTATCCAACGGATGCTGTCCGGAAAGTACCTGGCGGACGGCGGACCACGGTGGGCGGCAGCAAGCGGGAGCGGGGCCGGCCCGGGCGCTCGTCGGCCGGGAGCTCGTTTTGTGACGGCGGCAACAAAGAGGCCGGTCCGCGATGGGACACAAGCCCATGGTCGCCCGCCCGCGTCCTCCCTACCTTTTTCCCACCAACTTCGTCACGGTGCGACTCAAGGGTGGGGAAACGTGCTGCACATCGCCGAATTGCCGGATCTTCGGGCCGCCCGGAATCCCATGGGCCCCTGTATCGAGGACGACCACGAGCAGCTGGACAATCAGGCTTTCCTGACACGGGTCCGGAATGCGGCGGCCGCCCTGCGTGCCCATGGAACGGGCGCCGGGGATGTGGTCGCGGTCATTCTGCCGAATCGTCTGGAACTCGTCGTCGTCATGTTCGCCGCGTGGCGGCTGGGGGCCGCGGTCACGCCCGTGAATCCCGGGCTCACCGATGCGGAGGCACGCCATCAGATCGAGGTTTCCGGGGCGAAGGTGGTGATCACCGATGATCGTGCCCGTACCGTCGGGACGCTCGATGTGGCGGCCGTGACGGCTGCCTCGGCGGCCGGGGAGGGTGTGGGCGCTGACTCCATCGCTCCGGCGTCCGACGCCCTCGCCCTGATCATCTACACGAGCGGCACCACGGGGCGCCCGAAGGGCGTGATGCTCGACCACGCCAACGTCGCCGCCATGTGCCGGATGATCATCGAAGGGATCGGCCTGGACGAGACCGACCACAGCCTGCTGGTCCTGCCGTTGTTCCACGTCAACGGCATCGTGGTGAGCGTGCTGTCGCCGCTGCTGGCGGGAGGGCGGGCGACGATCGCGGGCCGGTTCCGGGCCCCGGCGTTCTTCGCCTCGGTCGAACGTGCCCGGCCGACCTACTTCTCGGCGGTGCCGGCGATCTACGCGCTGCTGGTGGCGCTGCCCGACGAGGTGCGTCCGGACACCTCGTCGCTGCGCCGGGTGATCTGCGGGGCCGCGCCGATGCCCGCCGAACTGATCACCCGGTTCGAGGACCGGTACGGCGTGCCCGTCGTCGAGGGCTACGGGCTGTCCGAGGGCACCTGCGCCTCGACGCTGAACCCGCCTGCCGGGCCGCGTAAGCCCGGGACGGTCGGGCTCCCGCTGCCGGGGCAGACCGTCGCCGTGATGGACGGCGAGGGCAACCTGCTCGACGACGGGTCGGCGGGCGAGGTGGTGGTCCGGGGCCCGAACGTCATGCGCGGCTACCTCGGACTCCCCGAGGAGACGGCCGCGACGATCATCGATGGCTGGCTGCACACCGGTGACGTCGGGCGCTTCGACGCCGACGGCTATCTCGTCCTGGTCGACCGGATCAAGGACATGATCATCCGGGGCGGGGAGAACATCTACCCCAAGGAGATCGAGAACGTCCTGCACACCCACCCGGCGGTGCTGGAGGCCGCGGTGGTCGGCGCCCCCGACCAGGTGCTCGGCGAGGTCCCGGTCGCCCACGTCGTACCGCTGCCGGGTGCGGCGGTCACCGCCGGTGAACTTGTCGAGCACTGCCGCGGCTCGCTGGCCCGGATCAAGGTGCCGGTGACGGTCGTCGTCACCGAGTCGCTGCCGAGGAATCCGGTGGGGAAGATCGACAAACGGATCCTTCGCTCCCTCTCCGTCAATTCGTAACGGATTTACGTCACTGCTCACCCGGAGATTTCCGGATGTGGTCCGGCATGCCCGAAAACCGGGACAAGAAAGGCGAGAACAATGGGGTTCAAAACAGGTGACTTCCCGCCCGTCGATCAGGAGGCATTCCTGGAGAAGCCGCTTCAGGAGCGCCTGAAAACTCTGGCCCTGCACTGGGTGGAATACGGATTCGGTTCGCCGAAGATGATTCCGGCGACCTACGTGGTCAAGGTCCTCTTCCTCTACGTGCTCGCCGGGACGGCCCTGGCGACCTGGACCTCGGACGCCGGCCCGTTCTGGAACGTCACGCACTGGTGGAACGAGCCGATCGTCTACCAGAAGCTGGTGCTGTGGACGGTCCTCCTCGAAACGGCCGGGGTGGCGGGGTCATGGGGCCCGATCGCCGGCAAGTTCAAGCCGATGACCGGCGGGATCCTGTTCTGGGCCAGGCCCGGCACCATCAGGCTGCGGCCGTGGAAGCGCGTGCCGTTCACGGGCGGCGACCGCCGTACGGTGGGCGACGTACTGCTGTACCTGGCCTTCCTGCTGTCCCTGCTGCTGGCGGTCGTGCTGCCCGGCGTGCCGAGCGGGTCGCTCACCGAGGCGCTGCCGGACAACACCTCCGGCCTGGTGCGCCCGGCCCTGCTTCTCGCGCCGATCGTCCTGTACGTGCTGAACGGCCTGCGGGACAAGACGGTCTTCCTGGCCGCCCGCGGCGAGCAGTACCTGCCCGCGCTGGTGTTCTTCGCCGTCCTGCCGTTCACCGACATGATCGTCGCGGCGAAGCTGCTGATCTGCGTGGTCTGGATCGGCGCCGGGGTGTCCAAGTTCGGGCTGCACTTCACCAACGTCGTCGCACCGATGGTCTCCAACAGCCCCTGCGTCCCGTCGAAGCGGATCAAGCGGCTGCACTACCGCGACTTCCCCCGCGACATCCGCCCCTCGAAGGTCGCGGCCTTCATGGCGCACGTGGGTGGCTCGACCGTGGAGATCGTCGCCCCGCTGGTGCTGCTGTTCTCCACCAACCGCTCGCTCACGCTCGCCGGCGTCGTCCTGATGGTCGTCTTCCACCTGTTCATCACCTCCACGTTCCCCCTGGCCGTGCCGCTGGAGTGGAACCTCCTGTTCGCCTACCTCTCGGTCTTCCTGTTCCTCGGCTTCCCGACCTGGGACGGCTACGGCGTCGGCGACATGTCCTCGCCGTGGCCGGCCGCCGGGATCGCTGCCGGACTCCTGTTCTTCCCCGTCCTAGGCAACCTGCGCCCGGACCTGGTGTCGTTCCTGCCCTCGATGCGGCAGTACGCGGGCAACTGGGCCTCCGCGCTGTGGGCGTTCGCGCCGGGCGCGGAGGAGAAGCTCAACTCGCTGCCCCACCGCCCGACGAAGAACCAGGTCGACCAGCTCCAGGCGATGGGCTACCCGGCGGCCGTCGCCGAGATCACCATGCAGCAGACGATCGCCTGGCGGTCGATGCACAGCCAGGGCCGCGGCCTGTTCTCGGTCCTGCTGAAGAACCTGCCCGATCTCGACCAACGCACCGTGCGTGAGGCGGAGTTCGGCTGCAACTCGCTGATCGGGTTCAACTTCGGCGACGGCCACCTGCACAACATCGACCTGATCAACGCGGTGCAGTCCCGGATCGGGTTCGCCCCCGGGGAGTGGATCACCGTCTGGGTGGAGTCGCAGCCCATCCACCGAGGGATCCAGCACTACCAGGTGATCGACGCCGCGCTCGGGGTGATCGAACGGGGCACGTGGAAGGTCGCCGACGCAGTCAAGGAGCAGCCGTGGCTGCCGAACGGCCCGATCCCGCTCGACGTCACCTGGACCCGTGAAGCATCGTCGACAGCGCAGCAGCGCGCGGCGACACGGCAACCGGCGCCATGACGAGCGGAACACCCCCCGGTCCCAGGAAGGAGAGGACGACATGAGCACAGCCACCGTGGTCGGCGCCGGCCCCAACGGGCTCGCCGCCGCCCTCACCCTGGCCCGCGCGGACGTACGGGTCACCGTGCTGGAGGCGGCCGACGAGATCGGCGGTGGCACCCGCTCCGGCGAAGGGATCCTGCCCGGACTGCTGCACGACCACTGCTCGGCCATCCACCCGATGGCCGTCGGATCCCCGTTCCTGCAGAGCCTCGGACTGGACCGCTACGGCCTGAAGTGGACATTGCCGGAGATCGACTGCGTCCACCCGCTCGACGGCGGCACGGCCGGGGTGCTGCACCGCTCGGTCGCCGAGACCGCCGCGGGTCTCGGCGCCGACGGCCGGCGCTGGCGGTGGCTGTTCGAGGGGCCGTCATCGTCGTACGACGCCCTGAGCGACGACATCCTCGGCCCGCTGCTGCGGTTGCCCCGGCATCCCGTGCGCCTCACCCGATTCGGCATCCCCGCACTGGCCCCGGCGTCGCTGCTGGCGGGGATGTTCACCGGCGAGCAGGCGCGGGCACTGTTCGGCGGGGTCGCCGCGCACGCGTTCCACCCCCTGCACCGTCCGCTCAGCGCGAGCATCGGGCTCGGCATCCTCACCGCCGGACACCGGCACGGCTGGGCCGTCGCGGAAGGAGGATCGCGCCGTATCACCGACGCCATGGCGGCGCTGCTGCTCGACCTCGGCGGGACGATCGTGACCGGGGTCAGGGTGCGGTCGGTCTCGGACCTGCCGCCCACGGACGTGACCGTCTGGGACGTGGCACCCACGGCCCTGGCGGACATCCTGGGCGACCTGCTGCCGGCGCGGGCGGCCCGGGCCTACCGCCGTTTCCGGTACGGCCCGGGGGCGTTCAAGGTCGACTTCGCGGTCGAGGGCGGAGTCCCCTGGACCGCCGAAGCGGCACGGCGGGCCGGCACGGTGCACGTCGGCGGCACGTTCGCCGAGATCGCTGCCACCGAGCGGGAGATCCACGCCGGACGGATGCCGCCGAGGCCGTTCGTCCTGGTCGGGCAGCAGTATCTGGCCGACCCGTCGCGGTCGGTCGGAAACGTGCACCCCGTATGGGCGTACGCCCACGTCCCGTACGGCTACTCCGGCGACGCCACCGAAGCGATCACCGCCCAGATCGAGCGCTTCGCCCCGGGATTCCGGGACCGGATCATCGGCACCGCCGTACGCACCACGCGCCAGTTCGCCGCGTACAACCCGAACTACGTCGGCGGCAACATCATGACCGGCGCCAAGGACATCCCCCAACTGCTCGTCGGCCCGCGCCTCACCCTCCGTCCCTACGACACCGGGCTCCCCGGCCACTACCTCTGCTCCGCGGCCACCCCGCCCGGCCCCGGAGCACACGGCATGTGCGGCGCCCACGCCGCCGCACGAGCCCTGCGCCACCTGGCAACAAGGCATTGAGGAAGGAATCGACAACGGTCGTCGTGTCCGACATCGACCCGGAGACCCGAAGTAGACCGCGGAAGCCATCGACGGAGCCATCGTCATACCGGCCGACGTCACGGACGAGGACCAGGTCGAAGCACTCGTCGGCCGGACCGTCGCCGAACTGGGCGGCCTGCACGTCCGGAGGAGAATCGATCATCACCATGTCCTCCATCACCTCCACCTCCGGCTCCCCCTGCGGCGGGCACGGACTGCGACGTTCGAGGACGACGCCGCGTCCTGGCCCGTCAAGCTGCGCCTGGATGGCTTCGTCTGTGACGAACTGACGCCATTGCCGACGCCGGAGGGGGGACTGCCGTGGCTGGCTCGTGACGCGTTTCAGCCCCAGCCTCATGAACAGCTGGCCGCGCGCTACCGCGCGGTGGGGCGCGACGACGAGTCTCGGCGGGTGCTGCTGGCTCAGCACCGGCGGCGACGTGAGGCGGCGGGAGTGCCGGCGAAAGCATGGGGTCTTCTCCAGGACGCAACGGTCGGATATGGGTATCGGCCGTGGCTGGCCGGGCTGTGGTTGTTGGGCCTGCTCGCCGCCGGATCGGTCTGCTTCGCGTCCCACCACCCCGCACCGCTGGGCACGGGCGGTCCTCATTTCCACCCGGTCGCCTGCACGCTCGACCTGCCGGTGCCGGTAGTGAACCTCGGTCAATCGGGCGCGTGGAATCCGAGCGGGTCGTCAGATGCCGGCCTATGCGCTGATCATGAGTGGCTGGACACTAGCCACGACGCTGGTCGCCGGGGTTCATCGCCCAGGCGTTGCGTCGTACGAGGGTTCGAGCCCGGGCGTCCGGGTTATTTCGGAGCATATGCCCGTGGCAGGGCGGGGTGGGTGGGAGGAGGAGGGGTGGCGGGCGCCGCGCTTCGGCGTTGTCCCTCATGCGCTCGACCGTCCCCGAACCCGAGGCAGGAGGCCCCATGACGACGCAGGAGATCAGGATCGTCGACTTCAAGAAGGAGACGGGCATCGGTCCCGTCGATCCGGAGAAGGGCGAGTTCACTACGGACGAGCAGAGGCTCATGAAGGACATTCAGGGCAACATCCTCAAGAGCCACGGTCGGGAGAACAGCCGTCACCTGTTCATCCGGTTCGACCCGGCCAGGAAGGACAAGGGCCGTGACTGGCTGACCGGTATGGCCGACCGCGTGACCAGCGCCATGACCCAGTGGGGGCAGACCCGCAAGCGTTCCGCGATCTTCGCGAAGGCGGGCATCGGCCCGGTAGGCGCGTACGCGAGTGCGGACCTCGGCGGCAAACCCGGTTTCACCGTGGGAAGGAAGGTAGGCCCCATCGGTGGGTCCTTGGGCGTGGGACTCGGTGGAAGCCGTCCGATCGGCGTGTACGGCGGCGCGAAGGTCGGCCCTGACGGCGATGGCCACGGCAGCGCGGGGCGGGGCATCCTCGACCCGGAGGCGTACATCAGCTCGGAGCTCGCCAAGAACACGGATGACCCGTTCGTCAACGTCATGCTGTCGGCCTCCGGATACCAGGCGCTCGGCTTCAGGGACCTCCCGGAGGACAAGGCGTTCCGCCGCGGGAGCCGGCACCCGGAAACCCTGGAGAAGCTGCATGATCCCAAGGAATCCCAGTGGCACGAGGGATTCCGCAAGCCGATCGACGCGCTGGTCATCGTGGCCGACGATTCCCCCGAACGGGTGCAGAAGACAGCCGACGAGATCCGCTCCTCGCTGGAGGCGTCCGGTGCCGGCCAGGTCGTGCACCAGGAGGTCGGCAAGGTCCTGCGGATGTACCCCAACGGGCCGGCCCGCGAGCACTTCGGCTTCGTCGACGGGGTGAGCGAACCGCACTTCCTCGCCAAGGACATCGCGAAGGCGAAGAAGGAGGAGGGGGACACCAAGTGGGACCCCGGTGCTCCCCTGGAACTGGTGCTGGCGAAGGACCCTGGCGGAGACCGGGAGACCGGCTGGGGCTCGTACTTCGTCTACCGCAAGCTGGAGCAGGACGTCCCGCACTTCAACCAGCAGCGGCTGAAACTCGCCGGAGAGCTGGCCAAGGCCGACGGCCGGGCCGAACCCCACGAGGGCGACCTGGAACTGGCCGGGGCCTACATGGTGGGACGCTTCCGCAACGGCATGCCCGTCCACTTCGCCGCGACCGGCCGGAGCATGACCGACCCCATCCCCAACGACTTCGACTACCTGGACGACCAGGACGGCCTGAAGTGCCCCTTCCAGGCCCACATCCGCAAGACCAACCCGCGCGGTGACGTCGCGCGGCGGTTCCCCGACGACGCGACCCTGGAGAAGGAACGAGCCCGGCGCATCGCCCGGCGTGGCATCTCCTACGAGAGCGACGGCGCCAAGGGACTGCTCTTCCTGTGTGCCCAGGCCAACATCAGCGACCAGTTCGAGTTCATGCAGGCCGCTTGGTGCAACGACCCCAAGTTCGTCTCCGGGGACGCGGGCCAGGACCCGGTCGTGGGAACGGGCAGCGCCGCCACACCGACATCCTGGCCGAAGAAGCACGGCTCCACGGAAAAGATCAAGGCCAGCCTCGCCGAATCGGTGACACTGCGAGGTGCCGAGTACTTCTTCGTGCCCAGCATCGGCTTCCTCAGGAACGCGCGACGCTGATCCCCACCGGGCCGGGCAGGGCGACCTTGCCCGGCCCTGGCCGAAGTCAGCCGGTAGTAGCGCCGGCCTTCTTCGGGTGTGCAGGCCCGGGGCAGGGTGTACTGGCCTGGGCAGTGCATGGTTGCGAGTGTGGGTGCGGGGGCGTCCGGCCACAGCCAGGGCTCGGCAGGGGGAGCAGGCACGGGACTGGGCCGTCGTCGCCGTTCCACATACGGCCGTACGGGTCGGGGATGATGCCCCATCCCCAGTAGGGCAGGGGCCGATCCGGGATGAGGCCGAGCTGTGTGAGGGGGGCGGTCGGCTCGGGACCCACCGTGCGCGCGTGGCTCCAGTTGTCGCCCAGGTCGAAGGTGCAGGCGAACATCTGACCGGGCTCGAGGTCGGAACCGGCCTGGACAGCGTCTGCGTCCAGCTCTACCTCCGGGTCGTCGACGTCGCAAAAGCGGTGCTGGGTGGCCCGTTTGCCGATCGTGGCAGGGTCCCAGGACGTGGGTCGGCGACCTGCCGAGCGTCATGGAGCAGGCTGGCCTCCCGGTCGGTCAGGCGGGGCAGAGCCGCCCGACCTGCTCATCACCTACGCCTGTGCCACCACCGACGCGGCCACCCGTCACGGACCGCAAGCTCCACACCCATCCGCGCGGCTCCTCACCGAACCCGAGCCCGGTCTGTTCACCATGCCGCGACCGGCACTGTCCTCGTCAGCGAAGAACCCACCGAAAGCTCACAGAACGCCCTCTGAGGGGGCGTTTGACCTACGTGGATTGCCGTCTATCTCCTCGTAAGTTCCCCGCCAGGTGGGTGTCGTCTCGTCCGTCATGCTGGCGAGCCTGGTGGAGTGGATGCGGCGCATCCGTCAACGGGAGAGGAAGTGCTGCTTCGCGATGGGCGGCGTAGGGTGGTGGGTGAGCAAAACGTCTGGTCCGGAGCATCGCCCGACGGTGCCATCCGGACCCTGCAGGGCAGCGTCCCATGTCCGAGGCCCGTCTTGAGCGACCCGACTGCACTGCCCCAGTTCCAGGCAGGCGCACCCTGATGACAGTCCGTGCTGTGCGCGGGTACGTGACGCGCGGGAAACGACCATGAGTGGTTTCTCCGACCAGCTGATGGTCCGGTACCTGGATCCGACGCGGGTCCAGCAACTGCTGGAGCCCCCCGACGATCCGAACCGGGCGCGGCTGCGGTCCTTGCTTGCCGCGGTCTACGAACCCAGCACCCTGGAGGTGCGGTTCGTGGACGCAGTCCAGGTCACCTCGACCGCCTTCCAGGTGCCGGTGAGTGCGCCGGTGACGGCGCGTGGCAACTGGGAGAAGCTGCTGCCGGAGATCGCGCAGGCGCGAGCCGTACTGGAACTCCCCGGACTGACGCCGCCGCTGTGGATCGACCTGGCGCTCGACACCGTCGTCACGGCGCGGGTCACGCTGACCGACGGTGCGTTGGAGTCCCTGGCCTCCGAAGACCTCTCGGGGCTCTCCCAGGCGGACTTCGTCGCCCGGTTCGCCTTTCTCGACCTCGCGGAGCTGATGCGCCGCGCCAAGGTCGCCGACTACGAGGAACTCCAGGCGGAGTTCCCCCGGCTGTACCGGCTGCACTACGCACAGCCGCCGGCCTTCGACCCGAACGCGCCCGCCCGCCGATACCGGCTGCGCGTCTCGGTGCTGTTCTTCCCGGACCTCGACCTCGCCGCAGCGCTGCGCCAGTTGGTCCAGAGCCGGCAGGCGCTGGACGAAACCCGTCCGCGTCCCGAGGAGTACGACGGCGGGGCCCTGCTGGCCGCCAGCGCGTGGCTGGCGGTGTTCCCCGAGGCCGCGCTCCCGGCCGCCGACCCCGTCGCAGCGGCGAAGCAGACGAAGCAGGTGACCGACCTGCTCGCCGCCGACGGCTTCGTGGCGGCGTTCGAGAGTATTTCGTAAGCCGCCACAATTTCGTAAGTCGCCCGTACACCAGTGAGTTGGGCCAAAGGAGGCGGAGAGGACACCCAGCACAGGTCGGCGGAGCAGCCCAAGGGGCGTGGCCGACGGGCGCGCGGACGGTGTGCCCAGGGGCGGCGTCGCGTGATGGGAAGCGCCGCCACGGGGCAACGCGTCGTCAGGCATCGCGTCGTCACGCAGCACGTAAGGAGCGGTCGATGCCGGTCAAGTACATCGATGTCCAAGCCAGCAGCGAATTGTTCGCGCCGGCGGTCAGGGCGTTCGGCGACATCGCCATCGTCGGCAGGGGCGGGTTCGGCGCCCCGGCCTCGGACGCCAAGGAGTTCACCTCGCCGGGGTCGGCCGCACAGTACCTCAAGGCCCTCGGCGGGACCACACTGTCGGCCGACGCGGCCAAGGGGCGCGACAACGTCACCGCGTCGGCGAGCGTTCCGGCGCCCGTGCTGGTGCGTTTCACCGCCGGCAATGTGTCGGAGGTGCACACGGTGACCGCCGTCGCCCCGGTGCAGCCGCCTCCGCCGCCGCCCTCCCCGGCAGCCGGACCGCCTGCCCCGCCGTCTCCTCCGACCGCGGCCCCCACGTTCACCCTCACCCTGGACACCCCGCTGAGCGCCACCTATCCCGCCGGGTCGAAGGTGACCCAGGAGAGCGACAGCGACCTCCTGCGCGCGATCCGCACGGCGTTCGCCCAGACGCCGCCGCCGACCGTCGTCTGGGGCGTTCCGGTGGATCACGCCTCACCCCAGTGGGACGACGGGCTGACCAAGGTCGACAAGCTCGACGTCCAGATCGTGCTGCTGGCCAACACCCCGCTCAACGCGACGACCGTGGACACCCTCGCCGTGCTGAAACAGCACGTGACGGCGGACCTCGGCGACGGCAAGGAGCGGATCGGGGTGGCCATGCTCGACCGCGCCGTGCCGCAGGGCGACCTTAAGACACTGGTCACCCCGCCGGTCATCGACGAGCGGATGGTGCTGATCGCCCACAAGTCGAACGACGACGTCGCGGCGGCCCTGGCCGGGGTCATCGCCGGGTACGAGCCGCACATCTCGCTGCTGCTCAAGCCCATCAGCATCGCCATGACCGACGTGTTCTCCGACACGGAGATCGACGGTTTGAACGACGTCCTGGTCAACTGGGTCACCAGGCCGGTCCTGCTGCCGGGCCAGGCACTCTACCTCGGCGAGGGCTACACCTCCGATGCGAGCCACGACAAGAAGTACGTCGACATCGTCCGGACCCTCGACGACATCAACTTCCGGATCAAGGCCGCCCTGATCGAGGTGATCGGCAACCTGCGGACCTCCCGGGTCGGGCTGCGCGCGGTCGAGACCATCGTCCAGTCGGTGCTGGCCCCGCTGGTGGCCCGGCAGGTGATCGAGGACTTCAGCATCGTGATCCCACTGCTGACGTTGCTGGACAAGGACCCGGCCGACCTGTCGGCGGCGGAGGCGCAGGAGATCAGCGACGCCCGGGCCAGTCGTCTCGTCGACATGACCGTCCAGGTTGTCTACGCGGGTGCGATTCACCGGTTGAAGATCGATCTCGTCCTCAAGGGCTGAGCGAGCGGGGACGAGAGAGGGAGTGAGAGACCATGCCCGACGCCCTGAAGTGGGACAGCCGGCTGACGGTGATGCTGAACGGCAAGCCGGTGACGCCGATCGACTCGTTCAACCCGACCTTCAACGTGCCGGTCCAGCCGTTGCATTCACTGGAGGCGGACAACGTCGCGCACATCGTCCAGCCGCATGCGTTCACCTTCACCATGGCGGTCAAGGCAATCGGCGCGTCGGTGGCGACGCTCACCGGCCTGGCCCTGTCCAGCACCGCCTTCAGCATCGGGGTACAGCAGGCCAAGGGGAGCGACTGGACGTTCAAGAACATCGCCTTCAACGACTGCTACATCACGTCCGTGGCCAGCACCATCGTGATCGACGGCGTGCCGACCACCACCTTCAACTGCATCTGCCTGCAGGCCGTTCCGGCCTAGGCCCGCGCGCCCGAGGGAGGACTCGATGTCTGACTGGAACCCGCTACCCGAGCCGGACCAGGACAACGGGCAGGCGGTCGAAGGTCCGGGGCTGATCGAGGTGCACCAGGGCGACCGCGTCGTGCCGGCCCCCGGTTCGCAGGCGGCCGTGTCCGTCCGCTCCGGCACCGAGGTCCACTACTACTTCCCGATCCACGTGGTGCTGGCGGGGGATGTCGCGGAGACGGCCAAGGAGGACATCGCGTCCAGTATCTGGAACGCGCTGTACAAGGCGCTGAGTTGAGCGCGGGTACCGGACAGGCCGGTCGGACCGGCGGGACCAGCACAACCGGAGGAGCCCGGGAATGCCGCGGATTTCGTGCCACTTCCCGATCACGGTGTCGATCGTCGGAGAGCCGTCGGCAGCGGGTCTGGAGCAGCTCGGGCGGGCGGTCGAGGAGGCGCTCGCCGAGCGGTTCCGGCAGGCCCGGCAGCACCTGGCGACGGTGACCGCCCGCGAGCCCGCCGTCCCGGTGGAGACCGGCGGCGAACCGAGGGACCCCCTGCGGATCGGTCCGAGCGGGCGGTTCTACCGAGTGCCCTCCTTCGACGGCGGCGGCGC
Source organism: Streptomyces sp. NPDC020192 (assembly GCF_044388685.1). NCBI lineage: Bacteria > Bacillati > Actinomycetota > Actinomycetes > Kitasatosporales > Streptomycetaceae > Streptomyces > Streptomyces sp. NPDC020192. The sequence continues at coordinate 55,954 of NZ_JBIRXG010000034.1, forward strand.
GCTGAAGCCCGTACGGCTCGCGGCAGCCGCGCCCCCGTCGCGTGATCCGGCGCTGCTCTCGGACGCCCAACTGGACACCGAGTACCTCCAGGTGCGGAGTTGGCTGCTCGGCCACGGCGCGCAGGACGCGGCCTACGCCGGGATGCGGACGTATGCGGACGCGCTGGAGGAGGAACTGCGCCACCGGTCCGCGGCCGCGACCGGGGCCGGGGCCTCGCCGCCCGGCCCTCCGCCCGGTCCGTCGCTGCCCGGCCCGCCACCACCCGGCCCGCCGCTGGTCCTACGGCCCGAGGTCCTGGCGCACGACGTGCCGGGCCCGCCGACGGACCGGCCGCGCCCGAGGGCCGGCCCGTACGTCGGCGGCGCCTACGGCGAACAGGACCTCCCGCACCTGCTGGGAGAGCGGGGTGTGCACGCGGTGATCACCTCCACCGGCGCGGGTGCGCACCGGCTCAACGAGCCGGGCATCGACTACGTCGGGATCCATGCCGGGACCAGAGACATCTGGTTGGTCGACAACAAGGCCTACAACACCCTCGAGGAGATCGACGGTGCCGACGTGACGTCGCTCGGCAAGAACCTGCACCCCAGCCTCACCCGGGCGATCGGCAAGATCGAACAGGCGCCGGCGTTCGAAGGCAAGGCCGACGTCCTGAAGCGGCTGGGCCGTGCTCGGGACGCGGTCGCGGTCGGCCGGCCGATCCCGGAGGAACTGAAGATCAGGCTGATCGTGACCAACGCAGGCGGGTACGCACCCGGCGCGAAGAACCTGCCGCCGCAGGTGGAGTTCCTGGACCTGGTGGGCCCGGAGGCGAGGGCGGCCCGCATGGCGGACATCGCCAAGGCCAAGGCGGCCGGGGTCAGCCCCACCCGGCCGCGCTCACTCCGGGACACCGAGACCATGCGCCGCCGCGTCGGCGGGGTGCTGTCCCGCGAGCCGATCCGGGTGCCCGTCACGGTGCGACTGGCACGTGGGGTCCGCGCCGCCGGGATCGGCCTGGCCAAGGTCGTCGCGGCGGTGATCTGGGCCCAGGTCGCCGCCAGGGTGCGGGAGGAGTACGAGAGCCGCAAGATCCGTCAGTGGACGGAACCGAAGCTGGCGTCGATGGAACCGGAGATCCAGTCCCGGCTCGACAGCCAGGCGCCGGAACTGGTGCAGCTCCAGCTGCGGAACCCGGGCAGGCCGCTCTACGGCGTGGTCGGCATCCTCACCACGGTCTACTGGAGGGGTCGGGACGAGAACCTGATGGACGCGGAGGTGGAGCTGACGTCGGTGTCGGTGGCGGCGGAGCGGATCGAGCACAGCGAGACCTCCCGGGTCATCGGTGGCAGCCGGTGGTTCACGGGGGAGTGGCAGCACGATCTGGTGCGCACGACCCACTCGGTGGAGCTCCAGCCGTTCGACAGGGACGAGTTGGCGGCTGTGCTGCGCGCCGAACTCGCTGAGGAGGAGGCGGGGGCGGGTGCTCGGTCCATGACGCCGGAGCAGGCTCGGGTGTCGGAGCGGCGGCGGAACGAACTGACCGCACAGCTGGCGGGGTTGGAGCGGCAGCCATGAGCGGCGGCCTCGGCAACCTGACCATCCGGCCGCATCTTCCGGAGGCGGTCACCTTCGACGGCGACCTACCGCAGGACCGGCGGCGGGAGTTGGAGCTGGTGCTGCGGCGCGCGGTGGCCCGGGCGGTGGCCGGGCTGGGGGAGGAGGGCATGCGGGTCGCGGGTGCGCCGGTGGCCGCAGCGGGCGTGATGCCGGTGCCCGCGGCCGTCGCCGAGCCGGCTGCCGAGCCGGCCGTGGAACCGGCCGCCGTGCCGACTGCCGAGCCGGTCACCGAGCCCGCGGCGGGCGGCCTCCTGCTGGCCTTCGGACTGTCGGCGGAGGCGGCGGAGGCGGCGGAGGCGGCGACGGGGGCGGGGCCGGGGCCGGGGCCGGCGGAGCGGGCCGCCGTCCCCGCGGCCACCACCCGCGCGCCCGTCCATCCGGCCGGTACCCGGCAGCCCGGGGCGGTCGGCGGGCGGGGCCGGGCGGAGCACACACCGGCCCGCCTCGCGCAGCGGACCGAGGGCACGCCCGGCAGGAAGCGCCCGACGCCGGCCGAACCGGCGGGAGGCGGCGGGCCACAGGGGACCCGTTTCCGGGTGCGGCTGACCCCCGCCATGGGAGAGCTGGGACCGGCGAAGTTGCTGCGCGAGTTCGTCCGCCAGTACTACCGGGCCACGAGCGAGCAGGAGGTTGACCGGCTGCTTCCCGCCTGGCGGTGGACGGAAGGGCGCGAACGCTCGGCATCCGCCCGGGACGTCGGGCGGGGCTTCATCGAGCTGACCGTCACCGACGTCACCGCGACCGCAATGGCCGCGCTGCCCCCGACCGAGCGGGAGCGTATCGACCAGGAGGCCGACGAGCGGTTCCGGCAGGAGGCCGGCCTCCCCCCGGGGACGCGGCGGCCCGGCACCGGCCCGCAGGACGCGGCGCTGCACGCCCGCTGGCTTGCCGCGCGAGCCGACGTCGCAGCCGAGCACGATCTGCGCCGGAAGATCGCGAACCTGCCCGAGGACGTCAAGGACATCCTTTTCGCGGGCGGCCTGCCGCTGAACCGAGAGGACCTGGAACCCGTGCTGCGCCTCGGAGGGAAGTTCAGCGGTCTGACGCCCGCCCAGCGTGCCGACTACCTGAGTAAGGTCACGGCGGAGACGACGAGCTGGGCGGAGCTGGATGCCTCGATCGAGCGGTACCTGCGCGCCGAAGAGGCCCGCGGGGCCGAGGCCGCGCGGACCGAGGCGGCCGCGGCCGAGCTCTTCGGGTGCGAGGACCTGTACCGGCTGTGGCAGGCCCTGAACGCGGTCCGGGCGCGGGCGACCCGGGCCGGGCCCAAGGTCGGTGTGTACCCAGCTCTCCGGGACGAGTTGAACGCGGCGACCGCCCACTTCCAGGAGTCCCTCAAGCGCCACGGATTCACCGATGAAGCAGCCTTCGTCTCCGCGATGGACGCCTACCGGCTGCAGTTCCGGGCCGAGGCGGTCGCGATCGGGCTCGATGTCCTCGCGCGGTTCGACCACCTGCTCCATGAGGAGCGGCGCAAGCTGCGCAGCCCCGGCTACGTCGAGTCGATGGTCGCCGGCATCGCGCGGACGCAGGCGCGCGCCGAGTTCGAGACGGCCGCCGCCAAGGAGCAGCTCGCCATGCAGTTCGCCATGCGTGGTGTCGGCGCGATGGCCGGCCGGTACCAGGCCGAAGCCGTGTCCTTGCGCGCCGCAGCCGGCCAGGCGGTGGTGACCAGTGCCGGTGAAGACCCGCTCGTCGACGCCCACCGGCTGGGCCGGGGCACCGACCGCGAGAAGCTCGCCCGGCTCGACACACCCGACCTCCGGACGTACCTGCTCGGCGTCGCCGACGAGCGACAGGCCGAAGCGGCCACGGTCCGCGGGGAGTTCACGGGCGACCCGGAGCGCGTCTTCAGCCTGCCGGGACTGGTGGAGGCGACGAAGCAGAGCCAAGGGGCGGGCGCCGACACGATCTACGCCTGGATCGTCGACGACCACGTCAAGGCCGTGGGCCAGGCGCACTCCTTCACAGCGACCGTCCTCGTCCTCATCTCCCTCGTGCTCGCCGCGGTCGTTCCGGTCGGCGGGTGGGTCGCCGCCGCCGCGCTGGTCGCGACCGCCGGAATCAGCGTCTACCAGGCGACGGAGGCGATCGCGGAGTACCGGCGGTCCTCTACCGAGTACGACCTGTCGTTCATCGACACGGAACCCTCGCTGATCTGGGTCGGGGTCGCCGTCGTGGCGGCGGCGGTGGACCTCGGGTCGGTGGCGACGCTGCTGACCGCGTCGGCCAAGGGCCTGGTCGCGCTGAAGGTTCCGCTGCGCAGTTTCTCCACCGCCACGGACATCGAGACGGCGGCGGCCCGCTACCGGGCGCTCACGGCGAAGATCGACGAGGTCGAGGGGCTGGCGCCGAAACTCAGGGAGACGCTCAAGGCACACGCGGCGGCAGAGCTGGGTCTCAAACGCGTGGTCGGCGAGTTCGCGGGCCGCCTCCACGGGGGCTTCCTGGTCGACCCGACCGGGCCGATGCAGGCCATGTACTACGCCGTCAAGAAGGGCGTGACGAAGTTCGCCGCGCTGCGAACCGAAGCCCGGTTGACGGAACTCCTGGGCGACGTGACGAGGCTGACCGGCGCGGAACTGGCCGAGATCAAGACGGCGTTCGGGCGGGTGAAGGAGATCGTCCGGATCGGCGAGCAGCGCACCATGGACGACGCCACGCTGCTGCGGTACGTCGACCGGCTCGCCGCGCGGCGGTCGGAGGGCGCGAGCGCGTTCGAGGAGATCGTGGCCGAGATGCGGGCCTGGCACCGCCCGACCTCGCAGCAGCTCGCGGCCGAAGCGGCACTCACGAAGGCGAGCGAGGAGCTGGCGGCGCGGCGCCTGTACGAGGCCGAGCTCGAGTTCGAGCGGAGCGCCCTGCGCAAGGAGCCGTTGGAGACGCGGGACGTCCATCGGATCAGGGAGATCGACACCGAGCTCGTAGCACTCGCCGGGGAGCGCGGCCGGACTGGGCAGATCGTCAAGGAAGGCCTCATCACCCGGGCGGTCCGCGACATGGAGAAGGCCGCGAAGGCCGCGGAGGCCGCCCGGGTCAGCCCGCTCGTGCGGATGCGGCAGGCCTTCAACGCATCGAGGGAACGGGCCCAGGTCCTCGCCCGCGCCAGGGTCGACGAGGTCGGAAGGCTGCGGGTGTCCTCCGGGCTGCTGGAGGTGGATCACATCGTCTCGCTGGTCCGCATCTCGCGGATGGAGGGCTTCGAGCTGCTGACGGCCGCCGAGCGCGAAGCCCTCGCCGTCCGCATCGACGACATGGTGCTCATGGACGCATCCGCGAACGCGTCCAAGGGGGAACGCAGTTGGGCTGCGTGGCCGCAGGCCGGGACCTTCTACGACCCGGAGGTCATCGCGCGGTGGAGGGCCATCGACGCGGAGCGGACCAGGAGCATCGAGGAGTGGATCCTGATGAAGGTTCGGGGCCGGACGCCCGCCCGGGTCCGCGTCGGGGCCGGCGGCGACGAGCCGCGCGTCCGGATCCACACCGGCGCATCGGAGCCGATGCCGGAAGAACCCGTCGAACTCCCCGCCGAGGAGGCGCCGAAGAAGCGGCTCCGCAACCCGAGGAACCCGGAGAGGTAGGCCCCCGACATGGCTGCCGGTGTGAACGTCCCCGTCCTGATCGGTGCGGTGCCGCTGTTCACCGTCACCAGCCTGACCCTCAACGAGGGTTACCAGGTGGCCCGGATCGCGGGCAGCAGCCTGGCGCAGCTGGTCTCGCCGACCACCCGGACCATCACGGTCGAGGCGGTGCTGGTCGGCCGGACCAGGCTGCTCGTCAAGAAGGGGCTGGAGGCGTTGGCCCTGACCTCGCGCGCCCTCGCGCCCGCCGCCGCGCCGGCGATGAACCTGGCCGGGATCCCGGTGGTCTGCGGGATGACCATCAGCCTCGACATGCAGATCACCGCCCTGCGTTTCACCCAGTCCAACCAGAAGCGCGACGCTCTCGACGTCAGCATCACGCTGGAGCATGTACCGCGCTCCAGCGTGACCGCCGTCCTCGGTGACGCGCTGGACCTGGCCCTGGCCGCCGGCATGGCCGCCGTGCCCAGCGTCAGCGGTCTGGAATCCGCGCAGCGGCAGCTGGGAGGTGCCTTGTGAACACGCTCGCCACGTACCCGCTCCCACCCGCCGGGCCCGCGCTCGACTTCCATCAGCTGCCCGTCGTGCCGGACGAGGGTCTGCCGCAGGCGTTCGGCTGCCTGATCGGCGCGACGGCCTACGACTTCGGCCTGTACGTCAGCCTCGGCGCTCCCGCCACCGACCCGCCGGAGATGCTCTACGACCTCGCCGCGCCGGCTCCGGCCGCCGTGCCGACGGCGCCGCCCGGCTACCTGGTGCTGCGGGTGGTGCGCCACGGGCCGGCCGGGCCGCAGGTGCAGTTCCTGCGCAAGCTCGTCGCCGAGCCCGAACTCGTCCACTACGCCGGGCCGCTGGCGATCCGGCTGGTGACCGCCAAGGTGGCCAGGGGCAATCTCAACGGCCCTGGCCACTACGGCACGCAGATCGTGATCGGGGTGGCACCGCGATGGGCGTGATCCTCTGGTACCGCGTGACGTTCCCGACGCTCAACCTCACGGTGTCCAACGACGTGTCCAGCGGCCTGATCCTCAGCGACGCCGAGATCACCGTGACGTACGGCCTCGGACAGCCTGGCGCCTTCAGCATCCACCTCGCCGCCCTGCCGCTGTCCGCCCAGCGCACGCTGTCCACCGCACTCGCCGGCGAACGGGGCGACCGCGTGGGCGGGGTCGAGGTGGAGATCACGCTCGGTTACCTGGAATCGCCGGGGTCCCGCAAGCCCGTCCTGAAGGGCCGGGTGGACGGGATGACGGTCTCCCGGCGTGACCCGCAGCTGGGCGCGCTGCTCACCGGCTTCGAGGAGGCCGCCTTCCAACTGGTCACCACCAAGGATCTCGGCGAGGGGAAGGGAACGACCGGACTGGCCCACTACTCCCGGCAGGACGTCACCCCCGCCGAGGTGGCCGAGGAGATCGTCGGCAAGGCCCAGGCCGAGCTGCGCGGCCGCGCGACCCCGACCGGCTCGCGCCGGGAGATCACCCTGGACGCACCGAACGCCTTCATCATGCTGCAGCAACTCGCGGGGCGCTTCGACGCCGAACTCCTGGTACAGGACGGCACGGTCCAGTTCGGCCAGGCCGTCACCTCCCCGCCGTCCGGACCCGGCCCGGCCCTGCCGTCCGACCCGTCGGCAGCGCTCGCCGCGCTCAGCGGCGAGGACGCCCTGATCGCGCCCGCGAGCGGGGTCACCGCCCGGCTGGCCGCGTTCGCGCCGGTCCAGGCCAGCACCGCCGGAACGCTGCGGGTCATGAACGACCTGCCGGAGCAGACCTCCGTCGGCGCCTTCGACTTCACCGTCCTCGGCATGCCCGCGCTGCGCGCCGGGCAACTGGTCGCGGCCGGCGTGGACGGCTACCAGAACCCGCTGAACGGCTACCGGATCATCCAGCTCACCCACTCCTTCTCGCCGCGCAACGGCTACGTCTGCACCGGGCGGGCGGCCGTCTTCACCAGCGACACCGGCATCGGCAGCGGCGGTGGGAAGAGCAACCGGAAGAACACCGAGGCCGCGCGCGAGGGCAGCCCGTTCGCGATCGCCGACGCCATCGCCGGCCGGATCCGCGACGCCCGCACCGTCTCGCCCTCGGTCGACGCCGGCCAGATCCGCTCCGCCAAGCCGGACCGCCGGTCCGCCGACCTCGCGTACGGGCAGGGCGACGCCCCGACGGCCGTGTCGCCGAGTGTCGACCTGGTCGTCGACGAGCACGGGCCCGTACTCCATGACAAACCGCTCGCCGCGCCGTTTGCCTGGCACAAAGTGGGCCTGTCCGTTCCGGTCTACGAGGGCATGCGCGCACTGCTGAACGATGTCCGCGGCTCCCGGGACGACTCGGTGGTCACCGGGTTCCTCTGGGCCAACGACCCCGCGATGGACCGCCCCCGGGCGAAGGCCGGCGACTGGTGGCTCTGCCTGCCGACCGGACTCTCAGCCGGACCGGACCCGCGCCCCGAAGGCAAGGGCGTCAACGACCTCACCGCCGCCGACGGCCGCCGGGTCGTCGAGGCGGTGGGCCTGAAGCTGACCGTCGGCACCTCCGCCTGCTCCGCTGTGGGCGAGCGGCCCGCCGAGGGCGCCGCCGAGGAGTTCCTGCTGAGCCACAGCTCGGGCACCGAGGTACGGATCGACCGGGACGGGAACGTCGCGGTCACCTCGAAGAACGAGAAGGCGACCGTCACCGCCGGCCCGGCGAGCGTGACAGTGGGGGACAGCAAGGTGGCCGTCAAGGTGGGAGGGGCGAGCGTGACGGTCGACGCGGACAAGGTGGCCGTCAGCGCGGGCGGGGCGAGCCTGACGGTCGGACAGGGAAAGGTGGCGATCGGCTGATGCCTCTCGTCCTCGCCGAAGGCGCGATCATCCAGTGCTCGCACGGCGGGCAGTGCAACCTGGCCCCCGGCAACACGGCGGTCACCGTGAGCGGAAAAGGGGTGCTCACCACCGGCGCGGAGGCCCCCTTCACCTTCGGCTCCGCGGCCGCCCCCGTCCCCGGGATGATCACCCCCTGCACGGCCATGACCCCCAGCGGTACCCCACAGCCCTGCGCGACCACCCCCGCCCTGCCGGACGGCCTTGCCAAGAAGCTCGTCGTCGGCGGCAAACCGGTCCTGCTCGCCACCGCGCACGGCGTCACCGCCAGCGGCACCGGGCCGGGCACCTGGCAGATCACCGACCCCGGGCAGACTCTCCTGGAGGCGATCTGAATGACCGACCCCGACCGCCTCGTCGACCCAGGCCCCCCGCCGCCGGACCTGCCCGGCGTGCCAGGCCTGCCCGGCCTGCCGGGCGGCGGCCCGACCGGCAGGCCCAGCCTCGGCCGCGGCCTCGCCCTCGACGACGGGGACCTGGCCACCGACCCGACCACCGGCGGCCCCGCCGAGAATGAGGGCCTCGCCGCGCTTGTCCAGGCACTGCTGCTCGCCGTCGGCACCCAACTCGGCACCGACCGGCTCAACACCGCCTTCGGCTTCGACCGGCTCTCCATCGGCCGCTACGCCCTCGACCTCCAGGCCCGTAAGGAGTACATCCGGATGGAACTGGTCCGCTGCCTCTGCGCGGACCGCCGGGTCGCCGACGTCCGGGAGGTGTTCTTCCAGGACGACCCGCGCTACCTCGACTTCCGGCCGGGCCTGGCCGGCGCCGCCCACGAGCAGATCGTCGAGGCCGCCCGGGCACGTCGCGAGTACACCGTCTACGCGATCATCGACACCGTCGCCGGCTCCACGCTGACCCTCACCTCGGGGGGACGCCTTGACTGACCTCACCCCACCCGCGACCTCCGCCGACCGCTACGGCGTGACCCCGGAGGGCTTCGTCCTCAAGGGCATCGACCGCATCATCGCCGACCAACAGGCCCGCGCCCGGGCCATGTTCGGCAGCGATGTCGACCTGACGTCCGGCTCCGCCCTGCGCAAGGTGCTCGACGCCGCCGCCGTCCAGGTCCACGAACTCTGGCGCGCTCTGGAGAACCAGTACTACGCCAACTTCCTCACCACCGCCCAGGGCGACGCCCTCGACCTGCTCGGCGCCGATCTCGGCCAGGCACGGCAGCCACTGTGGGCCACCGGCGAGGTCACCCTGACCGTGACCGGCGCCGGCCCGGACCGCGTCCTCGTCCTGCCCGAGGGAACCGTCGTACGCACCACCCCCGCCCCGCACACCAGCCTGCGCACCGCCGCCGCCACAACCCTCACCGCCGACGCGCCCGCCGCCACCGTCGGCGTCCAGGCCGTCGACCGCGGTCCCGGCGGCAACCTGCCCGCCGGCCAGGCCCTCGAACTCGAACCCGCCTGGGCCCGCCTCCACCTCAACTTCGACCCGGCCACCGTCCAGGTCGCCAACCGGGCCCCCATCGGCGGCGGCGACCTCCTCGAGACCGACGACGTCTACCGGGCGCGCCTGCTCGGCGTCCCTCGCACCCTGTGGACCCAGGACGCCGTGCTCGCACGGATCCTGGACGTCCCCGGCGTGCGCGACGCGGCCGTCTTCGACCCACTCGGCGGCGTCGACGCCTCCCACGGCGTCTTCAGCACCTACCTGTTCGGCCAACACGACTTCACCGCTGGCCGCCGCACCGGCTCCCCGTACTTCTTCGACATCGTCGTCGCCGTCGAACCCGGCTGGCCCTGGCGCCAGGAGGACGGCGACATCCCGGCCGTGTACGACAAGACACTCGACGTCGTCCGGCAGTGGCGGCCGGTCTCCGTGTTCCCCGACATCCGGCAGGCCAACCAGGTCGACGTCGGCATCCGGGCCACCCTGGTGATCCAGCCCGGCCACGACCCGGACGCCATCCGTGGCGAGATCCTCACCGCCGTCCACGCCGGCGTGGACCGGCTGCGCCTGGGCCGCGCCGTGCTGCACTCCGACCTGGTACTGACCGCCCGCTCGGTCGCCAGCGTCGTCGACGTCCAGAACCTGCGGCTGCGCCGCGGCGCCCCCCTCTTCGCCGAAGTCGGCTTCGGCGGCGCGGTGTTCGGCGACGCCGTGGAACTGTCGGTGGGCGAGAACCTCACCCTCGCCGCCGACGAGATCGCCTACTTCAACCTCGACAGCCCGCTGATCGACCTCCAGGTGGCGAGCCCATGAGCACCGACTTCCTGGACGTGATGGCCACCGGCCTCACCCCCGCCTACGACCGGGGCATGGAACGGCTCGCCGTGCCGCTCACCGCCGACGGCACCGGCACCCTGCGCCCCGACTACGACCTCTCCGCCTACCGGGCCCGCCACGGACGCGAGCCGGACGCCCCCCGCTTCCTGCTCGCGCCGACCGCCGACATCGCCGAGCCTCTCACCGTCCGGATCACCTTCACCCGCACCCCCGGCGCACCCGAGGAGAGCACCGACCTGCGCTTCCCGGCCGGCTGGCCCGCCGGCGACCAGATCGCCGTCGAACTGCCCGGCAGCGCCGCCGAGTTCACCGCCGCGCTGGAACTCACCGGACTCCGCCCGCTGCCCCCGGCCCCGGCCGGGCCGCAGGACTGGGAACTGACCGCGCTGCTCGGCACTCTCGCCCGGCTGCTCTGGACCATCGGCCGCGACTACCAGGACCTCGCTCGGCGGGGCGCCGACGTCGCCCGCCAGCGCAGCGCCACCGGTGCCCGCGGCGCCGGCCTCGACCTGATCGGCCGGGACCTCGGCGCGCCCCGCTTCCCGCCCCATCCGTACGCGCCGGACGACGCCACCCTTGTGCTCTACCACCTCGACGACCGGCCCACGCCCGACGGCCTCCAGGCCGCATCGGCCGCCGACGCCGGCGGGCGGCACCCCGCCGCCGTCAACGGCGCCGCCCAGGCAGGCCAGACCGGGCGGTTCGGCCCGGCCTTCGGCTTCACCGCCCCCGACAGCAACCTCACCGTCCCCGACAGCCCGGACCTCGCCCTGCCCGCCGACTTCACCGTCGAGGCGGTTGTCCGACCGGACCCGGCCGCCAGGGGCCCCGGCGCCGTCGTCGCCAAACGTAGCCCGCTCAACACCCCGGCCGCCCCAGGCTGGGCGCTCACCCTCGGCAGCTACCAGGGCGTCGACCACAACCCCCGCTTCTCGCTCGCCGACGGCACCACCGAGACCGAGCTCTTCGCCGCCCGTAACCTCGCCGACGGCCAGTTCCACCACCTCGCCGCCACCGTCCGCCGCACCGGAACGGGAGCCGTCGCCCAGCTCCACCTGGACGGCGCCGAGCTGGACCGGCGCAGCCTCGACCAGCTCGGGCCGGTCCTCAGCGCCGAGCCCCTCACGATCGGCCGTGGCCAGGAGTCCACCCCCGACGGCCCGGTCGCCGCCCAGTACCAGGGACTGATCGAGGAGGTCCGGATCTCCACCACCGCCCGCACCACCTTCGCCCCGGTCACCGGCGAGAGCGACGACCAGTACCGTCGGCGGCTGAGCATCTTCCAGCGCTGGCTGGTCCCGACCCCGGACAACCTCCAGGACGCCGTCAACCAGGTCGCCGGGCCGGTCGCGGGTGATCATGCCGCCTTCGTCGTTGACGAGACCACCGCTGCGATCGCCACCGGCTCCAGCCTGCTGCGCGTCCTGCCGCCCTCGCTCACCGCCGGCCAGAGCATCACCGCCGACGGCGACCGGTTGCGCACCGAGCCCCAGACCGTCGGCACCGCCGACGACGAACCCGACTTCGACCCGGCCTGGCTCTGCCGTCACGCGGACCGGGCCCGGCCCGGCCTCGACTTCGCCGACGACGACGCCAACCGGCTGATGCAGTTCACCACCCGGCGTGCCCTCGACGCGCTGCTCGACCGCCTCGCCGGACAGCCCGGCATCCTCAGCGTGCTGCGCGCCTACGACCCCGCCGGCCCCGGTCTGCACGCTGTCGGCCGGGCCCTCAACCTGCGCCACAGCATCCTCGAAACCGGCATGCTCGGCGTGCACGCCCACGCCGCCGGCTTCGGCTGGGTCACCCGCACCGCCGACGACCTCGTCCACGCCGCCCAGCCGCCCGGCGACACCTTCGCCCTCACCCTCGACACCGCCGGGGACACCGACCCCACCGCCGGCCAGACCGCCCACCTCGCCCTGGACCCGCCCGTGTCCGGGCTCGCCGACGCCCTCGTCCGCTGGTCCGTCACCCGAGAAGGCCCCGGAAACGCGATCGTCACCCCGGACACCCCGCTCGGCCATGCCACCCTGCAGGCCCTTACCGCCGGGGACGTCACCGTCGGAGTCGAGGTCACCCGGGCCGGTCACACCCGTGGCGGCCGCCGAACCCTGCGGATCGGCCTGCCCGAGGACTTCATGACGATCGGCCAGACCATCGGCCGGGACGGCCGGATCGGCGTCTCCGAGTCCGAGTCGGCCGGTACCGTGACCACGGACTTCGACCCGTCCTACCTCCAGCTGCGTACCGACGACCTGGCCCTGCGGCCCGCCCACGTCGACTACGGCTTCGACGTGAACAACCGCCGGATGCAGCCGGCCGCCGGAGCCGCCCTCGACCGGCTGCTGGCCCGCCTCGCCGGGCGGCCCGGCACCCTCACCGTGGTCAGCGCCTACGACCCGTCCGGTTTCAGCCTGGCGCACCAGGGCCGGGCCCTCGTCCTGCGCTACGACCAACCGACCGTCAGCGGCCAGCCGTCCCCGGTGACCGGCCCGGCCCTGGCCGCTCACGCCTTCGCGGCCGGCTTCGACTTCGTCACCCTGCAGAACGCGCCTGACCCCGGCGGCCAGCCGATCGTCCGGGCCGCAGTGGCACCGGGGGAACAGCTCGCCGTGACGCTCGACGGACCGGCGGCCGAGGTGACCGTTGGGGGCGGGGTCCGGGCGACCGTCAGCCCGCGCGCCGCGCCTGTGGCGGCCTGCTTCCGCCCCGACGGCAGCCTGTGCTACCTGGCCGAACGCGGCAGCCATCGGGTGGCCGCCTACGCCCTGACGGCCGACTCGCCCAGCACACTGCCTGTACTCGCGTTCGAGGCCTCCGTCCTCACGGACCGGCTTCCCATCGCACTCGCGTTCGTCGGTGGCCGACTGTTCGTCGCACACGAGCGCGGCCGGGTGCTCGCCCTCGACCCCGGCACTCTCGCGGCCACACCGGTCGTCACCCCGGACGCGGTGGCCCTCGCCACCGACGGCACCCTTCTCTACCTCACCTGCACCGACCACACCCTGCGCGCCTATGACCCGCAGAGCGGTGCGCAGACGACCAACCTGCTGCTGCCCGGTCTCCCGGGAGCGATCGCCGCGAGTCCGAACAGTCCGCCGCTCGCCGTGCTGCTCGACGGCGGCCGCTTCTGCCTGGTCGTCCGCCCGAGCGGACCGGTCGTGGGCGGGCCAGTGACCATCCCGGGCGTCGCCCGGGCGCTCTGCGCCGCCTTCAGTTCGGACGGTGCCAAGCTCTACATCGGCGTGGACACCGGCGTGACCGGCCCCGGCAGCGGCGCGATCCAGGTCTACCCGACCGGCGCCACCACCCCGTCTGCGACGCTCACCGCCCTTCCGCCCGGAACCGGCCCGGTCGCGATGTGCATGGCCACCGACGGGCGACACTTGTACGTGGCCACCTCCGGCAGCGGACAGGCCACCGGCCGCGTCCACGTCGTCGACACGACCACCGACACCCTCTTGCCGCTGCCCTTCGCCGCCGGCGACAACTGCCTCGCGCTCGCCGCGTCCCCGGTCACCGCCGGGTACCCACCCTGCCTGCTTGCCGCGCCCGAGGGCGACGGCACGCTGCTGCTCGCCGACCAGACGCCGCTCGGCCAGAGCCCGCCGCAGCCACCCCGCCTGTTCGCCCGTCAGCCCCTCGGCCCCGACAACGGTGTGGACCTCGCCTGGTCCGCGCTGCCGCTCGGCCCCGGCGGTGCGGAGCCGGCAGATTTCGAGGCCCCGGCAACCCGGGTCGACGCCGCCGCGCCCGGGCTGGTTCGGCTGCGCGCCGACTACCTGCGGGGCAGCCCGGTACTGCCCTACCAGTGCGAGGTGCGGCTGAAGGACGCGCTCGACGCCCGGCCGGAGGTGGTGATCGGCAAGGACCAGTACGACCTGGTGCTGAACGTCCTCAAGTGGTTCCAGCCGATCGGCGTGGAGTTCCGCACCGGGCGGCTGCGGGCCCACGTGCGCGAGCTGGCCCGCACCCCCGGCGAGCCGGACGTACTGCCCGCGTTCACCTTCCCGACCTACCGCACCTACGACCAGGCGCCGTTCCGCCGACCGGAGGAGGGCAACCCGTCATGATTCCGAAATATGTCCCCTCGTTCCGCCACCAGGACTGGATCGACAATGAGGACCGGGTCCAGGCGGGCGGGGAGAAAGGCCTCAACATTCGCTTCCACAACCTGGAGGCAGAGTTCCAGACCCTCGCCGACGTGTACCTCAACCCGCTGATCGCGGCGCTGTTCAGGGAGCAGCGCATCCTCAGCGTCATTCCGCTGCTGACGGCCAATCAGAATGCCAGCCAGACGCCGGGGTGGGATGTCAACGTCGACGCGGCAGTGAAGCCGAGTGGTGCCACGTCGGCAAGCGGCATCATGAACGTCGTCCTGCCGGACGGGGCCGTGATCAAGTCGTTGACGGTCTTCGGTACCACCCAGCCCAGTGCCACTACGGCGCTGCTGTCCGTCAACCTGCGCAGCAGACCCGTGACGGCGTTGGCGGGCGCGACGACCATCGTCACCGTCCAGACCTTCGGCGCGGCCGTCGTGCCGACCTCGGTCACCACCGTCGACAACTCGGTGAACAAGTACTTCATCGAGGCCGACCTGACCGGGGCCCAGAGCACCGACGTGAGCCTGAACTGCTTCCAGATCGTCTACCAGTGAGCGGTCCGGAGACGACTGAGAGGTGAGAGTGATGCCCTTCCGACCGCAGCAGCCGTCGAATGCAAGCGGCCTCTTCGACCCCGGCCAGAAGGTTCCGCCGATCGGCTACGGCACGTGGGGCGACCACACCACCGGCCCCGGCCTGGTCGGCAGCAGCGGCAAGGGCGTGGTGCCGACCGGTGACGGCCAGATGCAGAGCGGCGCGGGCGTGTTGGGCGTCAATGCAGCGTGGCACGGCATCGGCGTGCACGGCGTCGGCCGCCAGGGGACCGGAGTGTCCGGTACGGGAGTCGACGCGGGCGTGCGGGGCGACGCCACGGCCGGCCCGGGGGTGACCGGCGCCAGCGTGCAGGGCCCGGGCGTGAACGGGAGCAGTACGCAGGGTGCCGGGGTGCCCGGTGGCAGTACCGGCGGCCCGGACGTCGCCGGCCGTAGCGCGCTGGGGTCCGGTGTATCGGCGACCAGCACCCAGGGCTCGGGTGTGGCGGGGACGAGCGGGTCCGGGCCGGGCGATTCGGGGACGAACACCTGCGGGGCGGGAATGGCGGGCACCAGCACCAGCGGGACGGGTGCCCTGGGAACGAGCACCAGAGGGCCGGGGGTGTCGGGGATCAGCGCCTCGGGGCCAGAGGGGTCCGGCAGCACCACGAGCGGGCCCGGTGCGGCGGGCACTGCGGTGCCCGGGCCTGGCGTGGCGGAGAAGAGCACCCTCGGCACCGGAGTCAGCGCCGAGGGCGGCGCTGTCTGCCAGATCGACGATCCGCTGACCCCGGTCGACACCGTACTCACGATGACGTACGTGGGATCGAACGATCGGTTCCCCGGCACCGGGCCTGTACATCAGCAGGCACGTCTCCGTGAACACACCTTCGGGCTCTCCGGCGGGGCCCCGGCCAGGCGGTCAGCCGGCAGGTCACGGCCAGGCGGACCGACCACTGGGCGAAGGCCACCCCGATCGCCGGGGAGACGCCCAAGCCCGCTGAACAGTGTGGCTTCTACCTCCACCGACCCCTTCGACGAGTCACCCAAGCGCGGGATCCCCAGCAGGCGGTCCCCTCCTGACGTCGTGGCCGAGGAAGAGAGCTGAACGGGTGCGCGGCCGGCCGCCGGCACCCGCAACGGGGGCGGACGAGACAACGGAGAGGTGAGAGCGATGCCGTTCCAACAGCAGCAACCGCCGGATGCCAGCAGCGTTTTCGACCCCAATCAGGCCGTGCCGTCGCCGATCCGCTTCGGCGCGTGGGGCGACGACAACGTCGGTCCCGGCCTGATCGGCAGCAGCGGCAGGCCAGCGGTCGCCGACGGGTCGGTCGAACCGGGGACAGGCGTCCTCGGCATCAACACGGCGGTCCAGGGCGTCGGCGTCCAGGGCTACTGCCGCCAGGGCACCGGCGTGGCCGGGCTCGGCGGCGGCACGGGTGCGGGCGTCGCCGGCCGTGCCGATACCGGTGCGGGCGTGACGGGGACCAGCACACAGGGCGTCGGAGTGGCCGGTCGGGGCGGGGGCGCTTCGCCTGGGGTTTCCGGTGCGGGGTCGGCCGGTCCGGGTGTGTTCGGGGCGAGTGCGCAGGCGGCGGGGGTGTTCGGGTCGGGTGTTGTCGGTTCGGGTGTGCCTGGGGTGAGTACGGAGGGCGTCGGGGTGTTCGGGCAGGGTGCGGGTGCGTCGCCGGGTGTGTCCGGCGCGGGCACGGCCGGCCCCGGTGTGTCGGGGACGAGCGCGCAGGGTGCGGGGATGTCGGGTTCCGGCACTGCCGGTCCGGGTGTGTCGGGAACGAGTGCCCAGGGGCCTGGGGTTTCCGGTGCGGGGTCGGCCGGTCCGGGTGTGTTCGGGGCGAGTGCGCAGGCGGCGGGGGTGTTCGGGTCGGGTGTTGCCGGTTCGGGTGTGCCTGGGGTGAGTACGCAGGGTGTCGGGGTGTTCGGGCAGGGCGGGGGTGCGTCGCCGGGTGTGTCCGGCGCGGGGGCGGCAGGTCCGGGTGTGTCGGGGACCAGTGCCCAGGGGCCTGGGGTTTCCGGTGCGGGGTCGGCCGGTCCGGGTGTGTTCGGGGCGAGTGCGCAGGCGGCGGGGGTGTTCGGGTCGGGTGT
>NZ_JBIRXG010000035.1:0-64293 GCF_044388685.1 Streptomyces sp. NPDC020192
GTCGTCACCGCCGGCGCCCTGCTGACCCTCAGTGTGGTCATGTCGCTCCTGCTGCTCGTCCCGATCAACAACCGGAACAAGACGTGGACCCCCGACAACCGGCCCGCCGACTGGAAGCAGCAGCTGAACCGCTGGGAGCGCCTCCACTACGTCCGCGTCGCCGTACTCATCGCCGCCTTCGCCTCACTGGTCGCCGCCCTCGCCTGACCCCGCGGGCTCACCCGCCCGGTTGTCAGCCGCAGCCGCCCGGCCGTGCGCCCGAAGCGCGGCACCGCCACCTCCATCTACATCCAGGACCCGGACACCAACACCCTCGAACTCCGCTGGTATCCCCAGGACCCGGGCGCCAGCGACACCCACTGACCGACAGCGAGAGGAAGTACCGGAAATGGCCAAGCTGCAGAGTCTCGACCCGCACACGCCGATGTTCGCGCAGTTCAAGGAGAAGACCGGGCCCATCGTCCTGGCCAACACCTTCGTCGTCCCGAAGGAGAGGACCGAATCGTTCCTGGCCCTCTTTCGCAGGCAGGCCGAATTCATGAGGGCTCAGCCGGGATTCGTCTCCCTGCAGATGCACAAGGGAACGGCGGACAGCCAACTCCTGATGAACGTCGCGGTCTGGGAGTCGACCGAGGCGCTCGCCACGGCGTTCGCCAGCCCGGAGTTCCAGCGCATGGTGGCCGAGTCCCCCGACGACGTCGTGTCGTACCCGCACATCTTCGAGCAGATCGACGTATGACACGGCAGCCGTAGCAGGGGGAGGGCAGCCGGAGAAGCCCTGCCCTCTCCCGGGCAGTCACGCATCCACACACCATGCCGGGTCGCCAAGGCCGCCGAGCGCCCCCACTACGCGTAGTCCCGTCCCCGAAGAGGAGCCACTATGACCGTGGAACTGAATCACACCATCGTCCCCGCCCGTGACCCGCAAGCCTCGGCGCAGTTCCTGGCCGAAATCCTCGGCCTGAGTGTCGATCCGCCGGTGGCGCACTTCACGCCGGTCACGCTGGCCAACCAGGTCAGCCTGGACTACGACCAGCTGGACGACTTCGAGCCACACCACTACGCGTTCATGGTCAGCGAGCAGGAGTTCGACGCCGCCCTCGCCCGCATCCAGCACGGTGGAATCACCCACTACGGCGATCCCGCATGCCAAGAGATCGGGCAGATCTATCACAGCAAGCGCCCCGAAGGCCGCAGGGGCACTTACTTCCACGACCCCGACGGACATCTCATGGAGATCCTCACCCCGGGCGGCGCCGGGTCGTGAGGCCGACGGCGGCCCAGCGGATCATGGTCTCGCTGGTGGCGGGATCGCGTTCGTCGTCGCGACCGCCGCGGTGATGTGCGCGACGGTCACGGTGCCGTGAACGACGTACGCGCGCTTGTCGAAGCGTGTGGCTACGGCCCGGAAGCCCTTGAGGGCGTTGATCGTTCGCTCGACTTCGGTGCGGCGCCTGTACATGGTGCGGTCGCATCCGGTGGGCCGGCCGCCGACGCTGCCGCGGCGCTGTCGGTTGGCCCGCTGGTCCCGGCGTTCGGGGATGATGTGCTTGATCTCGCGGCGTCGCAGGTAGCGCCGGTTCCGCCGGGAGCTGTACGCCTTGTCGCCGCCCAGATGGTCGGGCCGGGTGCGCGGGTGTCCTCCACCTTGACGCGGTACACGGATCCGGTCCAAGACAGGGATCACCTGTGGAGCATCGCCCCACTGCCCTGGCGTGATGACGAACCCGAGCGGACGCCGACCGCCCTCACCGGCCAGATGAATCCAATAGCTCAGCGGTGATGAGCCGGCCGGCCCCGACGTCTGGGGAGACGTGCTGCGCGGATGCGGGCACCTGCGGAGTGCTGATGGGGCCGGCAGGAGGTCGAATCCACACCCACCCGGGCCTCACCGTCGCGGAGGGCGCCCGGCTCAAGCGGCAGGAGAAAGCCGTGCAGTGCTTCCTGTCCGACCTCAACCGACGGCAGGCGCACCATGTCCGTCTTCCGACGCCTGCGCCGCCCGCCCACGCTGGAGCTCGACGACATCCAGGCGACCCTGCTGCGGGTCCGGCCGGAGCCCTGCTTCGGCACCCACGCCATCCTGGAGATCACCGAGCCCGCCGCGGGCAGACAACTGCTGCGCCGGCTGGCACCCCGGGTGACCTCGGCGGCCGGCTGGGACGAACCGCGGCCGCCCTGGCAGGCCCTCGCCCTCAGCTACGAGGGACTGGTGGCCCTTGGTGTGCCGCAGGAGTCGCCGGCCTCCTTCCCTGCCAACTTCCGTGCCGGGACGGCCGCCTACGAGACGGAGTTGGGCAAGGTGCCGGGGGTGCGGCTGCTGTCGCACCGGGACTTCGCGGCCGACGGGTTCAATGTGTTCGGGTACCGGGACGGCTTCAGCCGGCCGGTGGTCGAGGGCAGCGGTGCCGAACCCCTGCCCGGCGACGGCCGCCTGAACAGGGCCGGCGAGTTCGTGCTGGGCTACCCGAGCGAGACCGGCCATCCCCTGCCCGCACCGACTCCGGACGTCCTCGGCCGCAACGGCACCTACGTGGTCTTCCGCACGTACCACTCCCATGTCGCCGCCTTCAACAAGTGGCTGCACGACACCGCCCGCACCGAGGCCGAACCGGAACTGCTGGCCGCCAAGCTCGTCGGCCGCCGGCGCAGCGGCGCGCCCCTGGCGCTGGCTCCGGAGCGTGACAACCCCGCGATCGGCGAGGACCCGAACCGGATCAACGACTTCGACTACGCCGCCGACCCGCGCGGCCTACGTACCCCCCTCGGATCGCACATCCGCCGGTTGAACCCGCGCGACACGATGACGTCCTGTCCTTCAGTCCGTGGCACGCTCTGGCGGCCCACCGCCCGCTGGGCTCCATCATGAATCAAGGAGCTTCCTGCCTGATCCTCCCCGCCTGTCCTTCCGGCGCGATCTGCGGATGCGGCCGCAGATCGTGCCGGAGGCTCGCATGTCAGAATGGAGGCGCTCGTACTTCGTCCGGTCTTCATCGAGGTTTTCCGTGTCCCAGCCCGTCGGCCGCGTGCCGCAGCGACGCAACGCACGGTCCAACCGGGCGCGCATCCTGGCCACCGCACGCCGGGAACTCGGACGGAACCCCGACATCACCCTGGAGGAGCTGGCCCGTGCCTCCGGTGTCGTCAGGCGCACACTTTTCGGGCACTTCCCCGGACGGGCGGCGCTCCTGGAGGCGCTGGCCGAGGAGGCCGCCGAGGCTTTCGAGGCCGCCGTGGCGGTCGGAGCGCCGACGACGGAGCCGGCCGAGCGGGCGCTCGCGCGCTTCTCCCTGTCGATCTGGCCGGTGGGTGACCGCTACCGGATGCTCCTGGCGCTCGCCCACCGGGACCTGGGCGCGGAACGCGTCGACGAGGTCCTCAAGCCCGCCCGTGTCAGGGCCACCGCCATCGTGGAGTACGGGCAGCGCGACGGCGTCTTCCACTCCCATCTGCCGCCCGCAGTGCTCGGCGCCGCTCTGGAGGCCATGACGGTCGCCCTCCTGGAGGAGATCAACACCGGCACGTTCGAGGACGACGGCACCCGGGTGGCCGTCGCCACGCTCATCGCGGCAGGTGTCCCGGAGAAACAGGCGCGCGTCGTGGTCGACGAGGTGGCGGCCACGGCAACGGCGGAGGATGCCGCCGACGGCTCGGCGGACCAGACGACCTGACCTTCTCCCACCCGGTGGCGGTGGCCGCCCTGGGCGGCCGGTACGAACTGCGCCTGCTGCTCGGTTCCGGAGGCATGGCCGAGGAGCATCTCGCCCGGGACCGCCGGCTCGACCGTCTCGTCGCCGTGAAGACCTTGCGGGCCGACCTCGCCCGCGACCCGGCGCTCCAAGCCGGCCGACGTCATGCTGACCGCCACCGGCCCGGTCAAGGTCATGGACGTCCGTCGTCGCCGACATCGAGGCATACCTCGACGCCGAAGTGCTCGTATCGGCCGCTGGACCTCCGTCGACGGCAAGGCCGATGTTCCCGGCCTGGTCGGCCAGAGCCTGGATGAGGCCGGCCGTGCAGACCGTCCAGATCCTCACCGGCACCGTCGGCAAGACCCATTCCGAGGTCCAGGACGAACTGAGTGCGCGCGAGCGGCCGGTCGTCGGACGGCGGGACACCGGCCGACGGCACGGTCACTACGCAGGCTCCTACGGCCGGCGGTCAGTAAGGCCTCCAGAACCATGGTCGTAGAGGGCCGAGGTGGCCGGGACCGCTCGCATGCCGAGGCATGGCATGCTCGGAGGACATGTCCACAGCGACTGGCTGTCACACGTTCCCGAGCGCGTCGGTCAACTGAGCGACAGCCGTCAGCTTTGGCACGCCACGCAGGGAAGCGACCACCTGGTTGCTCGCGAACTCGCGTTGCGCGGAGGTCACGGCCGGGTCGATGGAGCACTCGGCCTGTACGTAGATGAAGTTCAGGTCCGTCGCGAACAGCATGGAGAAGGACTGCGGTCCCTTGATGGTCGCTGTGCCTCCGGCGCTTCGATAGGCTCGCGCCAGGCGCCGGGCGGAATCGGTGTTCACCTGGTTGCGGCCCGCCCATACGTACACGGCGCGTGCGAGTTCTCGTTCCGCCGAAACGGGTCCGGCGTTGTCCCAGTCGAGGAGGACCGGCCCGTCCGGGCCGACCAGAACGTTCTGGGGCTGCAGGTCGAGATGTGACGTCACGAGGTCGCCGGGCGCGGTCGGGGTCACCCAGTGCGCCAGTTCCGCCGCAGACGTGTCGATGAACCAGCCCAGCGCGTCCGACCACGGCAAGCGGGCCTGATGAACCTTCTCGTGCAGGTCTTTCCAGTCAGCGTGCTGAGGGCACTGCTCGTACCAGGAGTCCGGCGTATCGCTCGCGTCCTCGCCCGCCGTATGGAGGAGGGCCATGGTTCGGCCGAACCAGTCCAGGATGTCCCCGTCGGATGGATCCGCCTTGGTGCCGTCGATCCAGTCGTACAGCTTTACGTAGGACCCGCCTGAAGAATGAGTCAGCTGTGAGACGTGTGTGCCGTGGCGGTTGGGAATGAGACGCGGTGACGCGATTCCAAGGTTCTCCATGGCCTGCCGTAATGCGGCCTCCCGGCGCACCTGTTCTTCGTCGCAGCCGAAGAGGAGTTCCTTCACCGCCCAGGAGGAGCCGTTTCCGGAGAGCTTCCAGATGTGGCCCAATGCGCCACGGGTGACGGGTCTCATCGTCCAGGGCCCTGCACCGAGTCCGTAGGTCTCAGCTATGAAGTCGGCTGTGTCGTGCATTCAGGTACCTCTCCGGATGCTGATGGCCAACGTTGACTATTGCATGCTGAGCCTCGGGGCGGAGTCCAGAGTGCGGCTCCACGGTCGGCGGACCTCACCACTGCAAAAAGGGACGGTGCCGGGCGTCCCCTCCCGGCACCGTCCGGGGCCGTGCTCCGCTCAGGCACGGCCCGTCCTTGGGTGGTGGAGGCCGGATCACGTGTCCGGCCCGCGACCTCGTGGGGCTCAGGCGGCGCCCACGGCCTCGGTCTCCTCCGGCGCGACCGCCGTGTCCTGCTGGCGGTGCTTGCCGGCGTGCTCGCGGCCGGGCAGGACCGCGATGACGATCACGGCTCCGAAGGCCATGATGATGCCGCCGACGAGGCTGGTGTGGGCGATGGCGTGAGCGAAGGACTCGTGGACCGCCGCGACCAGGGCCTGGGCCTGCTGGGTTCCGCCCTGCGGGTTCTTCGCTACCTGCTCGGCGACCGCGAGGCCGCCGCCCACCGAGTCCTTGGCGGTGCTCATCGCGGCGGCGGGGAGGTGGCCGCCCACCATGTCGGTCAGCTTGTGCTTGTAGGAGGTGGCGAGGAGCGAGCCGAGGATCGCGATGCCGAGGGAGCAGCCGAGTTCCAGCGCGGTGTCGTTGGCGCCGCCGCCGACGCCCAGTTCCGACTCGGGGAAGGAGCCCATGATGGTGTCGGTCGCCGGGGACAGGCTCAGACCGATCGCGAAGCCCAGCACCAGCAGAGTCGGCAGGAAGTCGGTGTACGTCGAGCCCGACTCGACCCGGGTGAGCAGGACGACGCCCGCCGTGCCGAGCACCATGCCGACACCCACCACAGCCTTCACACCCAGCTTCGGCGTCAGCTTCGCGGTCACGGCCGCGCCGACGAAGACGGCTCCGGCCAGCGGCAGCAGTCGTATACCGGTCTCCAGGGCGTCGTAGCCGAGGACGAACTGCAGGAACTGGGTGGAGTAGTAGATCGAGCCGAAGGTGCCAAAGAAGAAGAACAGCACCGCGAGCATCGAACCGGAGAAGGGCCGCTCGGCGAACTTGCGCACGTTCAGCATGGGGTTGGGGTGGCGCAACTCCCAGGCGGTGAAGGCCAGCAGGCCCATGCCGGCGACCACGGCCGCGGTGATCGGGCCGGTGCCCCAGCCGAAGTGCGGGCCCTCGATGGTCGCGTAGACCAGGGAGCCGACCGAGACGATCGACAGTAGACCACCGACGTAGTCGATGCGGCCCATGTCCTTTGCCTTCGACGGCGGCACGAGGAGCAGCGCCCCGAAGACGCCGAGGACCGCGATGGGCACGTTCATCAGGAAGGTGGAGCCCCAGGCGTGGTGCTGCAACAGCCATCCGGCAGCGAGGGGGCCTGCGGCGATGGCGAGGCCGGAGGTGGCGGACCACGCGGTGATGGCCCTGGCGCGCTCGGACTTCGGGAAGATCGCGACGAGCAGGGACAGGGTGGCCGGCATGACGACGGCGGCGCCGATGCCCATGATCGCGCGGGCCGTGATGACCAGGTCGGTGTGGTGGACCTGGCTGCCCATCACCGAGCCGCCCGCGAAGATCAGCAGACCCAGGACCAGGGCGCCACGGCGGCTGTACTTGTCGCCGATCGCACCCAGCACCAGCATCAGCGCGGCATACGGGACCGTGTAGCCGTCGATGACCCACTGCAGGTCACTGCTGGACAGGCCCAGGTCCTTCGTCATGTCCGGCGCCGCCACGATCAGCGACGTGTTCGCCATGACGACGATCAGCAGGCTCAGGCACAGCACCAGCAGCGCCCACCAGCGCCGGGGATACGGCCCCGTCGTCTTCTCGACGGGTGTGGCGGCAAAGAGCGGCATCGAAAGCTCCTCGGCAGGAGGCGAAGCGGAGGCTTCGGGGTTCGTGGATCGGTGTGAGCGGTGCGGGCGCGGCCGTGAGCCTGCGAAGCACCGGGCAGTTAATTGCCCATCGATGTGCAGACTAGTTTATTGCCCGTCGGTGTGCAACTATCGAGATGCCCTTCCCGCCGTCGACCGGAGATCCCGACATGACCAGCGCATACGTGGCAGACACCCTGGGACGCAGTCGCACCCGCACCACTCGGGCCCGGATCCTCGAGGCGGCCAGGCAGGAACTCGGCCGTGACCCCGACAGCAGCCTCGGTGACATCGCCGAGGCCGCGGGGGTGGTGCGTCGTACGGTCTACGGCCACTTCAGCGGCCGGGCGGCGCTCGTCGAAGGGCTGGTGGAGGACGCCGCCCAGGCGCTGCGGGCGGTGCTCATGGTCCCGGCGGTTCCCGAACTGGACGCCGTCACGGCGCTGGCGCGCTTCGTCATGGCCGTATGGCCCGTCGGCGACCGGTACCGCATGCTGCTCCGCCTCGCGCCCCAGGATCTCGGGGTCGAGCGGGTCGCCGAGGTCCTCGCGCCCGCGCGCGAGACGGCGGCGGCGATCATCGCCCGGGGGCAGCGGCAGGGGGTCTTCCAGGCCGGTGTGCCGGCCGGCCCGCTGAGCCGGGCGCTGGAGGGCCATCTGCTGGGGCTTCTGGAGTGCGTCAACGACGGCGCCTGGAGCGACGACGGCCGGGGCACCGCGGCTGCCGCCCTGATCGCCATGGGTGTGGACGGCGACGCCGCCCTCACCTGTGTCCGCCGCCTGGGCCGGCCGGCGCGTGTCGGTACCTAGCCGCACACAGCCGCTGCAGACACATGTCCCAAGAAGCTCCCGAGCACGTCCCTGGAAAGGGCACCCATGTATCAGCACCAGCCCGACGGCGCATTCGTCAGTGAGTCCACCTACGGCGACGCCGCCGTCCACGCGAGCCCGCCGCCTCTGTGGAAGCGGCGCAGGTTCATCGTCGCCGCGTCCTTGGTGGCGGCGCTGGTGGGCGCCGTCGTGGTCGACCGCACCGCCGCAGCCGATGCCGAGAGCCGTACGGCGGAGGCGTTCCAGGAGGGCATGGGCACGTCTGACCAGCCTTCGGTGCACGTCAGCGGCTTTTCCGTGCTCACGCAACTGGCCCAGGGCAGCCTGCGGCATGTCGAGATCACGGCCCACGACATACCGGCCCGCGGAACGACCCGGCCGCTACCGGTGACGAAACTGACCGTCGGCCTGGACGGCTTGAAAACCTCGGGGAGCGCCAAGGAGGCCCATGCGCGCAGTGTCCAGGCCACTGCCTTCCTGTCCTACGACGACCTGTCGGGTGTCCTCGGTGTGCGGATTTCACAGGGGGACGAGCCCGGACGCGTCGACGCGACGGCCGACCTCCCGCTCGCCGGAGACGTGACCGTGAGCGCGGCCGTCTCGGCCACCAGTGGCAACCGCATCGCCTTCTCGGACATCCGCGTCACCCGGGGCGAGTTGATCCCTCCCGCCAAGGCGCTGCTCGACACGGCCCTGTCGAGGCCCGTCCCGCTTCAGAACATTCCGGAGGGGCTGCACCTGCGATCGGTGACCCCCACGGAGAGTGGCATCGACGCCCGCTTCACCGGCACGTCCGTCACCTTCCGTCCGAGCGCGTCGTCCGCCGCGTAGACGTGCCGGGCGGTCAGTCGAGGTCGGGGAGGGGGCGCCGGGCGACCTCGTGGGCGTCGTCCGGCGGGACGCCCAGCATGCGCAGGACCATTTCGGCGAGGTTCACCGCCGCCTCGTCGCCGTCCAGGTCGGGACGGGCGAATCCCAGCTCCACCAGGGACAGCAGTGTTCCGCCCAATGCCGACAGCGCGACCGTCGGGTCGACAGCGGTGAAGCGACCGGAGGCCATGCCGACCTGCAGGTCGCGCAGCGCCCGGACGGCGAGGCCGTTGTCCGAGTGGACGTGCCCGAGGCCGCGGCGGCGTACGACCTGCATCAGCTCCGGATGGGACGCGGTCAGCCGCGCGCTGAGCCGGAACCCGCCGCCACCAGTTCGGCCGGGTCGTCGATCCCCGCGAGGTGCTTGTCGAAGTTCTGGCCGAACTCCTCCAGGGCGTCCACCACGGCCGCCTCGAACAGCTCCGTCTTCGACTCGAAGTGGTTGTAGAAGGAGCCGAATCCGACGTCGGCGCGCTCGGCGATCGCCTGGATGCTGGCGCTGGTGTCCCCGGTCTCGGCGAGGATCTGCCGGGCCGCGCGAATGAGTGCCCGCCGGGTCTCGGCGCGGCGCCGCTCGAACCGGTTGCTGGGCGGGGCTGACGTAGACACGCGACGAGCCTAACGGCGGAGCGATGACGATCACAGTCCTGATGAATTCATCATTCCCCGCCGTGAACGGCTTGACGACAGAACTATCACAGTTGATGATTTCCTCATTGCGGCAATGTTGCTCGGAGGGCACCATGTCTGAAACCCGCGTTCCGGGGGCTGACGTCAAGACGGCCCACCAGGACCTCCACAGCGAGCAGGGCGCCCTGCGCGGCGAACATCCGGGCCGCAGACCGCGTGCTTGGCCACCCGCTCCGGGCTGACCGGCGAACGCAGCGCGCCCGCGAGACCCGGACGGCGGACGGTCGTGTGAAAGGTACGGGACAGCTCGCGCACCTCGATGCTGCCGGTCACATGAGTCACTCGACGGATCTCCTTTGCGGGGCGCACCTGCGCACGACGTGACCGCGGCCGGCCGGAGATGCGCCGGCCGGCCGCGGTGGGTGTCAGGACCGTGTCGGTCAACCGGTCTGCGAGAACACGAACGAGAACTCCGCCGGCTCGGCCCGCAGGTGGTACTGGGGCAGCGGGCCCGGGCCGCAGGACTGGGAGCCGATGCCGTGCTGGCCGTGGTCGAGGTTGACCCAGACTGCGTCGCCGGCCGTGAGGTCGGTGCGGTGGCCGGCGGCGTCCAGCTGCTCGGTGGTCCAGCGGCGGGCGGTGAGGTAGTACGCCGGGTCGCCCTCGATGCGCAGGCCGCCCAGCTCCGCCCAGCGGACGTCGATCCGCGCGCCGTTCTCCTGGGGGCGGACGTACGGCGTCTGCATGTCGTCGACGGTCGACTGCCAGAAGCCGACCGCCGACGCCGTCCTGGTGTCCGGATACGCCTCGCCGGGGCCGCCGCCGAACCACCGCACCCGGTCGGCCGTGGACAGTCCGAACCGGATGCCCAGCCGGGGCAGCGGGACGGTCCAGTCGCCCTCCGGGACGGTGGATACGGTCAACCGCAGACGGTCGCCGTTCGACGTCCAGCGGTACACCGTCGACAGCCCCACCTCCGCCGCGGCCGGCGCCACCCGCGTGCGCACCGTCAGCGCGTTCTCGCCGGCCTCCACCGCGTCCAGCCGGTGCCGCATCCGGTGCAGGCCGAGGGTGCGCCACTGAAGGCCGTAGCGCGTGTCGGTCTGCCAGGCGGCGCCGTCGTCGTTGTCGGTGGTGGCCCGCCACACGGCCAGGCGCAGACCGGAGACGGGCACGCCGCCGATCGCGGTCAGGGCGCCGGTGCGGGCGTCGAAGGTGCCGGGGCCGAGGGTGATCACCCCGTCGCCCGGCACCGGGCGGGCGGTCGGCTCGACCGAGGGCACCCGGCGCTGCGCGGCCGGAACCTGGCCCCAGGCGACGACGTGGTCCTTCGGCGCCCACGGGGTGTCGGCCGCGAGCACCGCCCGGACCGTCCAGAGCGCCTCGCCCGCCGGTGATGCGGCCGGGGGCGCGGGCAGCTTGACGTCGGCGGACTCGCCGGGTGCCAGCACGGGCACCGACAGGGTGCCGGACTCCACCCGCTCGCCCTCGACCTCGTACGACCAGGTGAACGCCAGCGCGGACAGGCCGGCGAAGTCCTGCTTGTTGGTGACCCGGACCGTGCCGTCACCGGCGTCGCCGCTGATGCCGACCGGTTCGATCACCTTCTTGAACTCGACCAGCCCGGGGGAGGGCTGCCGGTCCGGGAAGAGCAGGCCGTCGCAGACGAAGTTGCCGTCGTGCAGTTCCTCGCCGAAGTCGCCGCCGTAGGCGTAGCCCAGCTCCGGGTGCGCGATGCCGTGGTCGATCCACTCCCAGACGAAGGCGCCCTGGAGACGGTCGTACGACTCGAACAGCCGCTGGTAGTCGGCGAGTCCGCCGGGGCCGTTGCCCATGGCGTGGGCGTACTCGCACAGGATGAAGGGGAGCCCGCGCCGCTTGTGGGTGCCGCCGTCCAGGTCCTGGCCGATCCGCTCGACCTCGGCGTGGCTCGCGTACATGCGGGAGTACATGTCGGTGTCACGGCAGTCGATGTCGCCCTCGTAGTGCACGAGGCGGGAGGCGTCGCGGCCCTTGATCCACTCGGCCATCGCGGTCAGGCCGCGTCCGGTGCCGGCCTCGTTGCCGAGGGACCAGATGACGACGGAGGGGTGGTTCTTGTCCCGCTCGACCATGCGGGAGGCGCGGTCCAGCAGGGCCGGGGTCCAGCGGTCGTCGTCGACGGGGTTGTCGCGCCAGCCCTGCTCGGTGAAGCCGTGGGTCTCCAGGTCGCACTCGTCGATCACCCACAGGCCGTACTCGTCGCACAGGTCGAGGAAGGCGGGGTGGGGCGGGTAGTGGGAGGTGCGGACGGCGTTGACGTTGTGCCGCTTCATCAGCAGCACGTCCTCGCGCATCGTCTCCAGGTCGAGGGCGCGGCCCTTCTCCGGGTGCCACTCGTGCCGGTTGACGCCCTTGAACAGGACCGGCCTGCCGTTGACCTTGATCAGGCCGTCCGACAGCTCGACGGTACGGAAACCGACGCGCAGCGGCACCCGCTCGCCCTCGGTGGCCAGCTCGCCCTCGTACAGCCTCGGGGTTTCCGCCGACCAGGGCTCGACCGGCACGGTCACGCTCTCGCCGGTCGCGACGTCGATGCCCAGCTCGGAGATGGTGACCCGGCCGTCGACGTCGGAGTCGACCCGCAGGGTGCCGGTGCCCGCGAGGTGGTCGTAGGAGGCGTGGACGAACAAGTCGAGGGCGGCGCCCGCCGGGCGGTGCAGCAGGGTCACGTCACGGAAGATGCCCGGCAGCCACCACTGGTCCTGGTCCTCCAGGTACGAGCCGGCCGACCACTGGTGGACGCGGACCGCCAGGACGTTGCCCGTGGTCTTCAGCAGATGGCCGACCGCGAACTCGTGCGGCAGCCGGGAGCCCTTGAACTCGCCGAGGTCCGTGCCGTTCAGCCACACCCGCGCACACGACTCCACCCCGTCGAACCGCAGCACCGCGCCGCCCTCGGCGAGGTCCGGCCAGTCCGCCGGCAGGTCGAAGACCCGCAGGTGGTCGCCGGTCGGGTTCTCGGTCGGCACGTGCGGCGGGTCGACCGGGAACGGGTAGAGGTGGTTGGTGTAGATCGGGGAGCCGTGCCCCTGGAGGACCCAGTGGCCGGGGACCGAGACCTCCGCCCAGCCACCGGCGTCGTACCCCTCTGAGGCGAAAGAGTCGTCCTCGGCGTCGGCCGTCTGCGACAGCCGGAACCGCCAGCTGCCGTTCAGCGAGAGGGAGGCGGCGTCGGAGGACGCGTACCAGGCGCGCGGCGGCAGCGCGCCGGAGCCCGGGGAGACGTCCTCGACGTAATCGGTTGCGGTGGTGGTGCGGAAAGACATCGGTCTCCTAGCTCAGCCCTTGATACCGGTCTGCGCGATCCCCTGCACCAGCCAGCGCTGGAGGAAGAGGAACACGAACAGCAGGGGCAGGATGGAAATGGCGGTCGCCAAGAAGATCTCGTGGAAGACGACGGTCTGGTTGGTCATGAAGGAGGAAAGCGCGACCTGGACGGTCCACGAGTTCGGATCCTGCCCGATGACCAGGGGCCAGAGGAAGGCGTTCCAGCCGCCGATGAAGGTGATCGTGGCGATCGCGGCGAAGAAGTTCAGCGAATTGGGGACGACGACCCGCCAGTACGCGCCCCAGTAGCCGAGCCCGTCCACCCGTGCCGCCTCCTCCAGCTCCTTGGGGAACCCGAGGAAGTACTGCCGGAACAGGAAGCAGGTGAAACCGCTGAACAGCCCCGGAATGATCAGACCCCGGTAGGTGTCCACCCAGCCGAGGGACGACACCAGCACGAAGCTGGGCACGAAGGTCACCGAGGTCGGGACCATCAGGGTGCCGAGGACGACGTAGAAGATCTTGTTGGCGTGCTTGTACGGGATGCGGGCCAGGGCGTAGCCCGCGAGCGAGCACACCAGCAGGATGCCGACGGTCATGGAGACCGCGACGATCGTGGAGTTCCACAGGGTCCGGGCGAACGGTACGGACTGGTCGTCGAACAGTTCGCTGATGTTGCCCCACTGCAGGTGGGTGGGGAAGAACTCCCAGTGGTCCCCGGTGATCTTGGCGTCGGTGGAGAAGGAGTTGCGCAGCAGGACGTAGAACGGGATGAGGAAGAGGAAGGCGGCGACACCGGTGGCGATGTACAGGCCGGTGCTGCCCATCACCCCACCCCTGCGTTTCGAGGTCACTTGGACTCGTCCCCCCTTCCGAAGCCCATGATCTTGCCCTGGAACAGGGTCACGATGATGATCAGCACGGTCAGGATGACGGCGCCCGCGCTGCCGGCGCCGTAGTCCTGTTCCGTGCCGAGGGCGGTGTAGTACAGCTCGACCAGCGGTGGGCGGCCCCAGGTCGTCTTGTCGAGCAGGTTGTAGAACTCGTCGAAGGCCTGGTAGGCGGCGACGAGCAGGAGCAGGACGACCGCGGTCGAGGTGGCGCGCAGTTGGGGCAGCGTGATGTGCCGGAAGGTCTGCCAGCCCGGCTTGGCGCCGTCGATGGCGGCTGCCTCGTACAGCTCGGCCGGGATGTTCTGCAGGGCGGCCAGGAACAGGATCATGTAGAAGCCCGACTGGAGCCACAGACGCGCGGTGACGATGACCAGCCAGTACCAGGGCGGATTCGGGCTGGACAGCCAGGCGATGTTGTCGATCCCGAACCAGCCGAGGACGGTGTTCGCCAGGCCGAAGCGGACGCCGCTGAAGAGGGACATCTTCCAGATCAGTGACGCGGCGACGTAAGAGCACGCGGTCGGCAGGAAGAACACCGACCGGAAGAACGCCCGCATGAACCGCAGCCGGTTCACCAGCAGGGCGAGGCCCAGCGACATCGCCCACGTGGTCGGCACGATGAACGCGGCGAAGACGGTGAAGGTGCCGAGGGAGTGGACGAACTTGGGGTCCGTCAGCATGTACGTGTAGTTGTCGAAGCCGATGAACTTCGACGGTGTGACCGTGTAGCGGGCGTCGAAGAAGCTGAGGTAGACGCTCCAGCCGATCGGCACGTAGACGAAGACCATCAGCCCCGCGAGGAAGGGGCCGATGAAGAGCCAGAAGTTGAAGGTACGGCTGCCCCGCAGGCCCCGCCGCCTCCTGGCCGGTCCGGCCTTCGCCGGGGCGGGGCGCGCGAGCGTGGGCTCGGTGGTGGTCGACATGTCGTGGTCCGTCCGCCGGCCTATCCGAAGAGCTTCTTCAGTTCGCGGTTGACGGCCTTGTCGCACCTGTCGAGGGCCGCCTCCGGGTCACCGTTCTGACGGACGCAGTCGGCGATGAGGTCCCACGTGGCCTGGATCATGGCCTGGGTCCAGCCGATGTTGTCGAAGTGCCCGAATTCGTTGAAGAGCTTGACGCCCTGCGCTCCGAGACCGGACTTGAGCTTGGTGGCCTGCGCGGCGATCGAGCTGCGCGGCGGGATGTGGAAGCCGTAGGAGGTGGCCCAGTCCTCCTGGTACTGCTTCTGGTCGATCCACAGCCACTTCACGTATTCCTTGGCCGCGTCGACGTTGTCGCCCTTGGCGTTGACGAAGACCGACCAGCCGCCGTTGTAGACCGACGGCTTGCCGGAGTCGATCGTCTTCGGGAACGGGAAGACGCCGAGGTCGTCGCCCAGCGCCTTCTGGAACTGCGGCATGGCCCACATGCCGCAGAACTGGATGGCGCACAGGCCCTGGCTGAGCGAGGAGGGGTCCCAGAAGTCGGTCGGGGCACCGAGGAGGAGGTTGCCGCTGGCGAAGAGCTTGCGCAGCTTCTTCAGGCCCTCGATGACACCGGGCGTGTGGTACGCGATCTGGTTCTTGGCGTCGAGGGTGTCGGCGCCCGCGGACCAGATCAGCGGGTTGATGATCGAGTGCAGGTCGTTGCCGAGGTAGAGGCCCTTCATCTTGCTGGTGGTGAGCTTGGCGGCGGCCTCGATCAGCTCGTCCAGGGTCTCGGGGACCTTGACGCCGGCCTTCTGGAAGAGGGAGGGGCGGTAGAAGAAGAACTGCGGGTCGTCCAGCGTCCGGACGCCGTAGACCTTGCCGTCGACGGTGTGCGACGTGATGTCGGCCGTGTTGAAGTCGTCCTTGACCGGGTTGACGATGTCGCTCAGGTCCGCGACCTGGCCGCTCTTGATCAGCTGGATCTGAGGGTGGAACTCGAACAGGTCGGGCGCGCCCTTGGTGAGCAGCGTGGCGAACAGCTTGCTCTCGTAGTCGGCGCTGGTGATCCACTGCGTGTTCACGTTCGCGCCCTTGTACGCGGCGGCGTACCGCTTGATCGCCTGCTCGGTGCCGGGCTCACCGTAGGCGTGGAACATCTGGTTGAGGTGCTTGCCCGAACCGGAGCCGCCCCCGCGGCCGTTGTTGCCGCCGCACGCGGCGAGGGGGGCGGCGACGGCCAGACCGGCGGCGGCCCGGAGTATCGAACGGCGGTTCCAGCTGGTGTTGCTCTGTGCCGACATGCTGACGTCCTTGTCTTGTCGAGTGCGGCTCTGGCGGCTCTACGGCTCTGTGGCTGCTGCGGCTTCTGCGGCTTGGCTCCGCGCCGGGTGGCCGGATGGCCGAGTGGCGTGAAAGAGAGGGTGCGGACGGGGACGTTAACCTTCGGCTAAGGCTTCGGCAAGGGGTTGGACGAAGTCTGTTCGAAGCGTTGCATTCGGTTCGGGATCACGAACGGGGCGTCAGGGCAAGGGAGATGAGGGCCGCCGGGTCAGGGGTGTGGCCGGCGGCCCCCGGTCCGAGGGGGAGTGGTTGCTACGGCCTGGTCCAGGCCTCGTTGGCGCCGCCGTTG
Organism: Streptomyces sp. NPDC020192; assembly: GCF_044388685.1. Classification (NCBI taxonomy): domain Bacteria; kingdom Bacillati; phylum Actinomycetota; class Actinomycetes; order Kitasatosporales; family Streptomycetaceae; genus Streptomyces; species Streptomyces sp. NPDC020192. The sequence goes on from NZ_JBIRXG010000035.1 coordinate 16,172, forward strand.
CAGCTGTAGAGGATCACCTTGCCGCCGTCCGTGGTCGCCTGTCCGCTGACATCGAGGCACGTGCCCGACGCCTCGTTCACGATCTGCCCGTTGCCGTTCAGCAGCCAGCGCTGGGTGCCGTCATCGGTGGCTGCGGCGGTCGCCGTCAGGCCCGAACTCCCCGCCGTCAGGTACCCGTTGGCGCCCCTCAGCGTGCCCTTCGCGTCGTACGACCACGACTGGTCCGCCGTGCCCGTGCACGAGGCGATCGCGGCCCCCGAGGCGCCGGCGGTCAGGCACTTGCCGGACTGCCTGCCGACGAGGGCACCGGTGATCGCCGAACTGCCGTGCCCCTTCTGGTCGAAGACGTACGTCGTGATCGAGCGGGCGGCGAGCGTGGCGGACACGGTTTTGCCGCTGACCGACGGTTGCGCGACCCTCGCCCAGTCCTCGTCCGCCGAGGTCCGCACCGCCTGCGTCGCCCGCACCGGCACCTTGCTGTTGAAGTGCAGGTTCAGCGCCGTGTCGGTGGTGTTGTGGTTGTTCACCACGACCACCCACTGGCCCTTCCGGTCGTACGACGACACCTCCACGCCGGCCGGCGCCCCGGTCACGTTGTGCGCGACCGAGCCCGGCCGGACGAACTTGCTGTACTGGCCCAGCGCGTAGTACCGCTTGGTGAAGTACAGCGTCTGGTTGCCGTTCGTCGCGTAGTCGGGGTCGTAGTAGATCAGGCCGTCGTTCCAGCCCTGGTCGTTCTTCGCGGTCGGGCTGGTGCCGTAGCCGCTCGCGAGCGCCACCCACCACTGGAACGCCGAGTCGTGGGAGGTCGCGAAGTCCTTGTAGATGATCCGCGACATCAGCAGGGCGTTGTCGATCGTCGGGTCGTACTCCTGGTTCCAGCCCGTGGTGCCCTTGCCGAAGCAGCAGATCTCGGTGGCCCAGGACGTCTTGCCGACCGACCTCGACGTCTCGTAGACATGGCCCAACTGGCCGTCGTCGGGGTTGTTGTACGTGTGATGGGCCAGCTTGGCGACGTACTGCGCGGTGCCCGGCTGGGCGATCCACTGCGGGACCTCGCTGGTGAACTGCGTGGTCTTGCTGGACTCGTCCGCGATGATCGACGTCTTCTGGTGCCGGGCCCGTTGCTCGGCGCCCAACGCCCGTACGATGTCGTCGCGTTGGTCGACCGGGACCGGCATGCCCTCCTGACCGCAGTCGGCGAAGCTGTTGTCCGGTTCGTTGAACGGGCTGATGTAGTCCAGCCGTACGCCCCGCCGCGCGAAGTGATCGGTCACGTCCGCGACGTACTTCGCGAAGTCGGTCTCGTTCTCCGCCTTCAACTGCCCGCCGCAGCTCTTGCCGTTGGTGGTCCACTGTGCGGGCGCGCTGTTGACGAAGCCGATCAGGTCCTTGACCCCGTACCGCGCGGCGTAGGTGAGGAACGTCCGGCCGCCCTTGTCCTTGCTCCAGTCGTAGGAGCCGTCGGGCTTGGGGAAGTCCTCGGCGGCGCGGGCCGGGGTGGTCACCGCGGTGCCTCCGCCGCCGATGTTGTAGCGGTACGAGCTGAGGTCCAACCCCTGTTCGGAGAACAGGAGTCGGGCCACCCGGGCCTGCACCTTCGGGTCGAAGTGCTGCAGGTCGTTGACCCACCAGGCACCCGACGCACCGATGTCGTCGATGGTCTGGGCGGCGTGCGGGGAGACCTCGGCGGCGGCCGGGGCGGCGGTGGCACTCGCGGGCGGGGAGGTGAGGAGGGCAGCGCCGACAGCCAGAGCGGCCGAGGCTGCGAGCAGCAGGGATCTCTTGCGGGGGTGAGACACGTGCATCCCTTCCGTCGTCACGAAGGCGGTGCGGTACGGCTCCTTGCGAGGGTGGTGCGCCTGGTGGTGCCGGTGCTCTGGCCGACGGGCTGCAGTGCCCCCTCCAGCGCGAACGTGGCCGCGCCGAGGGACACCGGGTCGGTGGGGATCGGGGAGAGGACGATCTCGGTGGCGGCCAGCGGCCGGCGCAGCGTGTGCCGGGCGACGGCCTCGCGGACCTCGTCGAGCAGCGGCGCGCCCAGCCGGGCGGCGACCCAGCTGCTGAGCACGACCACTTCGGGATTGAGGAGATTGATCAGATCGGAGATCCCGGCGCCGAGGTAACGGGCGGTGTCCCGGACCACCTTGAGCGCCACCGGATCCCCCGTGGCGACCGCACGGGCCAGCGCGTCGATGGTCGCCGTCTGGTCCTCGGGGTGCAACAGGGCGGAACGCGGGCTCAGTTCACGCAGATTCTGCATGATGCCGGGCGCGCCGACGTACGTCTCCACACAACCGTGGTTGCCGCAGTGGCACAGCCGCCCGTCCAGCACGAGCGTGGTGTGGCCCCATTCGCCGGCGCTGTTGCTCACACCCCGGTGCAGTCCGCCGCCGAGGGCCAGCCCGGCGCCGACTCCCGTGCCCAGATTGACCACCACGGCGTCCCCGCGGCCCCGCGCGGCCCCGAACCACAGCTCCGCCACCGCGCAGGCGCGCAGCGGATTGTCCAGGTACAGGGGGTACGCGATGTGTTCGGAGAGCAGATCGAGCAACGGCACGTCGTGCCAGTCCCAGTTGGGCGCGTACTCGGCGACACCGCCGTCCCGGTCCACCTGGCCCGGCACGCTCACGCCGACACCGAGCACCCGGGCCGCCTCGACCCCGGCCTGCGCCACCACCGAGCCGACGGCGGCGGCGACCTGGCCGACCACCTGCTCCGGGCGGCTCTCGCCGGGCCGCATGTCCTCGTCGGCGCGGGCCAGCACGTTCAGCGCCAGGTCGAACAGCTCGACATGGACGTACGTCTCCGCGATGTCCACGCCGATCAACGCGCCCCCCGACGCGTTGACGGCCACCAGGCCCCGGGGCCGGCCGCCGGCCGAGTCCTCGAACCCGACCTCGGTGATCATACGGAGGTCCAGCAGCTCGCCGACCAGCGTGGCGACCGTGGCCAGGCTCAGGCCGGTGGCCGCCGCCAGCTCCTGCCGGGAGGTGGGAGACTCGGCGATGATCTGGCGCAGCACCTCGTAGCGGTTCGCGGTGCGGATGTCACGCGATGTGCGCTTCACGCGGTGGCCCCTCCCATCCCGTCCAGACCGGGCCGGGGCGGCATCGGCACCGGCGCGGGCGTCAGGCTATGGGCTGGGAGGGACTTTCGACAAGGGGTTAGGAAAGGGGGTGGAGAAAGTCCGTCGCCGGTGGGCGGCGCGTGGTGGCCGTCACTCGTCCAGAAGGTCCCGGACGAAGGCGTTGGTGAACTTCCCGGCCGGATCCAGGGAGCGGACCAGGTGCCGGAAGTCGGCGAGGCGTGCATACCGTCCACGCACGACCGTCGACGGGATCTCGTGGACCTTCCCCCAGTGCGGACGCGGATCGAACGGAGCCAGGGCCTCCTCCAGCCGGCGCACCACCGGCAGAACGGCTGCCTCGTCCCGCACCCAGGTGAAGTGCAGCGCCACCGAGTCCCGGCCGTGGGCCGGGCTGAGCCACTGCGGGTCGGCGGCGATCGTACGCACTTCGCAGATCTGCAGCACACCGGCGACTGCCGACCGGATACCGTCGACCGCACCCAGTGCGTCGACGGCTGCCGACCGCGGCAGCAGGTACTCCGACTGGATCTCCTCCCCGTTGCTCGGCGTGAACTCCGCCCGGAAGTGAGGCAGTCGCTCGTGCCACGGCCCGGGCACGCCCAGCTGTTCGGTGCAGTTCTGCGCGGGCATGCCCGGCACCGGGTGCAGCGGCTCGGTCGCGGGGGCCGCCCAGGGGAAGCGGGCCGCCGGCTGGTCGGTGCGCCGCTTGACCCACACCTGACGGAAGCCGGGCTCGCGCCAGTCGGTGAACAGGCTCACGCTGTATCCGGCGGCCGCCACAGCGGTGAAGTCCAGCCCCTCCAGCGGGAGTTCGGTGAAGACGTGCTGCTCCACCTCGTACGCCGGCTCCAGGTCGAGGGTGAGCGCAGTGACGACGCCCAGCGCGCCCAGCGAGGTCACGGCGCCGTCGAAGCGCGGGTCGTCCCGGCCGATCGTCACCGCCGAGCCGTCGGCGACGATCAGCTCCACCTCCCGTACGGCCGAGGCGAGCGGACCGTTGGTGACGCCCGAGCCATGGGTGCCGGTCGCCACCGAGCCGGCCACCGAGATGTGCGGCAGGGACGCCATGTTGGGCAGGGCGAGACCGTGCGCGTGGACCGAGCGGGCCAGTTCGGCGTAGCGGACCCCGCCCGAGACGCGGACCGTGCGCGCCACCGTGTCGACCTCGGTCTCCGGCGGCAGGCCGGCGGTGGACACCAGTACGCCGTCCGGACCCGGGTCGGCGATCCGGTTGAAGGAGTGCCCGCTGCCCAGCACCCGCACCCGCGCACTGTCCGTCACCAGCGCCGCGAGCGCGTCGACGGTGCGCGGCCGGTGGAACTCCCGCGCCTGGTAGGTGATGGTGCGCGCCCAGTTGGTGACCGTCCCGGCGGTCTCGGCCGTCCCTGTCACAGTTGCGTCCCTCCCGGAGAGTACCTGTGCGCCGACCCTCTCATCCCGCATGGCCCGCGAGGGAAGCCTGCTGCGGATTTCGTCGTCGGAATCGGCATTGATCGACGTATTCGAAATATCACTGGCCTGAGGAATGCGATATCGGTACCTTCTGCTCCATGACTCAGGAACCGCTCCCCGACCACCTGCCCGTCACCGACCGCACCCGTCACCGCCGGCTGCGCGAGCAGGGCAGGCTGGAGCGGGCGGAGCTGGAGGCGATCCTCGACGCCGGGTTCGTCTGTCACCTGGGTGTCGTGGTGGAGGGGCGGCCGGTCGTCGTGCCGACCGTGTACGGGCGGGACGAGCGGTGGCTGTATCTGCACGGCTCCGTGGCCAGCCGCAGCCTCGCCGGGGACACCCCTGTGTGCGTGACCGTCACCCACGTCGACGGGCTGGTGCTCGCCCGGTCCGTCTTCGAGCACGGCGTCAACTACCGCAGCGCCATGATCCACGGCACGGCCCGCAAGGTCACCGACCCCGAGGAGAAGCTGGAGGGTCTGCGCCGGCTCACCGAGCACTCCGCGCCGGGGCAGTGGTCGTACGCCCGCCGCCCGAGCCGTAAGGAGCTGGCCGCCACCACCCTCCTCGCCCTCTCCCTGGAGGAGGCCTCCGTCAAGATCCGCACCGGCGCCCCGGAGGACGGCGACGGACCCGACGCGGCGCTCGGCCTGTGGGCGGGGGTGCTGCCGCTGACCCCGGTCTGGGGCAGCCCAGAGCCCGATCCGGCACTGCCGCCCGGCATCGCCGTACCGGAACACGTCGCGCGCCGTGCGGGGACCCGGGCGGGCTGAGCCGGAGGCGGGGGCATACGGTGTAAGTCGTACGCCTGAGCCGGGAGGAGACAGACGGATGGGCAGTCGTACCGCGCTGGTCGAGGATCTGATGGAGCGTTTCCCGCACGTGCCGCGGGAGGCCGTCTTCAAGGAGGACCTGCTCCGCGGCGGCGTCGCCTTCGACCCGTCCGCCCTCAGTGACAACGAGAGCGGCGAGGTCAAGCCGAAGTCGTACTTCATCTTCTCGTTCGACCACGGCACCCTGCCCGAACTCGGCGAGGCCGCCCTCAGGCGCCCGCCGGAGGAGATCATCCTCACCGGCGGCCCGTACGACCTGAGGCGTACGGTCGTCTCCGTACGGGTGAACCCTGCCTCGCCGTACCGGGTCGCCGCCGACGACGAGGGGCTGCTCGGCCTCTACCTCGACGGCAAGCGGGTCGCCGACGTCGGTGTGCCGCCCATGCCGGAGTACTACCGGCACACCCTCTCCAACGGGAAGTCCGTGATGGAGGTCGCCCCCACCATCCAGTGGGGCTACCTGATCTACCTCACCGTCTTCCGGGTCTGCCAGTACTTCGGCGCCAAGGAGGAGTGCCAGTACTGCGACATCAACCACAACTGGCGCCAGCACAAGGCGGCCGGGCGGCCGTACACCGGGGTGAAGGACGTCGAGGAGGTACTGGAGGCCCTCGAGATCATCGACCGGTACGACACCCAGAAGACCTCCACCGCGTACACGCTGACCGGCGGAGCCATCACGAAGACGGTCGCAGGCCGGGACGAGGCCGACTTCTACGGCCACTACGCCAAGGCCATCGAGGAGCGCTTCCCGGGCCGCTGGATCGGCAAGGTCGTCGCCCAGGCGCTGCCCAAGGCCGACGTGCAGCGGTTCAAGGACTACGGCGTGCAGATCTATCACCCCAACTTCGAAGTGTGGGACCGCCGGCTGTTCGAGCTGTACTGCCCCGGCAAGGAGCGCTACGTCGGCCGCGACGAATGGCACAAGCGCATCCTGGACTCCGCCGAGGTGTTCGGGGCGCGCAATGTGATCCCCAACTTCGTGGCCGGTGTGGAGATGGCCGAGCCGTTCGGGTTCACGACGGTGGACGAGGCGATCGCGTCGACCACCGAGGGCCTGCGCTTCTTCATGTCGCACGGCATCACGCCCCGCTTCACCACCTGGTGCCCGGAGCCCACCACCCCGCTCGGCAAGGCCAACCCGCAGGGCGCGCCGCTGGAATACCACATCCGGCTGCTCCAGGCCTACCGTCAGACGATGGAGGACTTCGGCCTGTCCTCCCCGCCCGGCTACGGCCCGCCCGGACCCGGCCGCGCGGTCTTCTCGGTCAGCTCCTTCATGGACAGCCTGCCCGCGGAGGAGCCGGTCGAGGTGTGACCCGTGTGACGCATCCGGTCGGCGGGGCCCTGAGCGAAACGGCCCCGCCGTCCGTATCAGAGGCCGGAGTCGGGGGTTCGTCGCGACGCGCATCCGTCCCGCCACCTTGCGTCACCGGATGTGAACAGGCCGCTTGTCAGTTCTGTCAAGGTCGTGAAAAGCTCGGTGCCCTGCCGCGAGGTTCCCCGTAACTCCCTTTTCCGTATGGAGAGTTGACCTCGCTCGTGGATGCAGGAGTCCCATGCCCGACCTGCCGACCCCCCAGGACGCCACCGAGGCCGCGCTGTTCTCGGAGGGCTGGGACGCGGTGCTCAGTTACGCGGACCTGTGCACCTCCGGCTCCCTGACGGCCCATCAACTGGCGAACGAGGCCTTCACGCTCGGCGTGCGCGAGGTCCGTGCCGCCGGGAGCACCCATGTGCGCGGCGCCGGCCGCCGTAACCCGCGGCTGCCGACGATCCCGGCGCTGCTCACCGCCGTACGCGACACGGCCGCCGGCTGGGAGGCCGACGGCCGGGGCCACCGGCTCGACCCCGACCTGCGGCTGTGGCTCAACTCCGGCAAGGCGGCCCGGTTTTCGGGCCCGCCGCTGGAGCGCCCGATCGCGCTGCGCGGCCTGCGGGACATGCAGGAGGCCGACGCCTCGCTGCTGTGGCTGGCCGAGGTGGAGGCGCTGCCGCTGCCCGTGGTGGCCCGCCGGCTGGGCCTGGACCCGGCCACCGTCGGCGACGAGCTCGACCAGGTCCGCACCCTGTTCCGGGAGCGCTGCCACCGCGCCCATCTCGACACCCCGATGGACGCGCAGTGCCGCTCCTACGCCCGCCTGCTGGACGCGGTCACCCGCTCGCCGGCCGCCGACGCCCCCGACGACCTCTCCCGGCACCTCGCCACCTGCGTGCGCTGCGCCGAGGCCGCCGCGTGCCTGCGCCTGCACGGCGGGGGACTGCCCGCCGCGCTGGCCGGCGGGGTGATCGGCTGGGGCGGCCTCGCCTACCTGGAGCGCCGCCGGCGCGCCGCCGAGGTCCGGCTCGGCGCGGGCCGTCCCGGCGGTGCCGACCCGGACACCGGCGACCCCGAGGAGGGCGGCGGGCGCAGCCGGGTGCTGCGCGGCGGCCTGCTCGCCGCCGCCGTGCTGATCTCCGCGCTGGCGCTCGGCGTGTCGATGATGCAGTTCGGCGGCTCCGGCGGCGACGCGGCCGCCGCCCGCGACGACCGCCAGCCGGTCGCCGACCCCAGCGTCCCCCGCACCGCCGGCCGCCCCGGCTCGCCGTCGGCCCCGCCCGCCAACGCCGGCACCCCGTCCGCGACGCCCTCGGCGCCCGTGACGACGGCGGACCCCGGCCGTACGAAGTCCGATCCCGAACCGCAGGGCAGCAGCTCCACGGCCGAACACCAGCCCGGCGGCAGCGCCCCCGCCATCACCTGCCGGGCCGCCTACGACCTGGTCAACCAGTGGCCCGACGGCTTCCAGGCCACCGTCACCGTCACCACCGACCGGCCCCTGACCGACTGGAGCGTGTCCTGGGCGTTCCGCGACGGCCAGCAGGTCAGCCAGATGTGGGACGCCACCGTCCACCAGAGCGGCTCCCGCGTCACCGCCACCGCCGCCGACTACAACAAGACCGTCGCCGCCCACGGCACCCTGTCCTTCGGCTTCATCGCCTCCTGGCAGGACGCGAACCGGGCTCCGTACGACTTCACGCTCAACGGGGTCGCGTGCGCGGCCGGATAAATGCTGTGACGCCGGGCCCCGTTCGCGGACCACATTGATCACGCACGCCGAGGTGGTGTGCGAGAGACGAGCTTGTGAAGGGTCTCCCTTGACTTCCACCTCTGCTGTGTTCTCCGCGCTGGCTCCCTACGGCTGGGACGAGTCCTGGGCCGGCGCGTTCGCCCGCTACGCGGCCGACGGGCCCGATGAAGGTCGTGTGCACGGGGGACTGGGTCGCCGTCGACCTCGGCGGTGATCCGCGCTGCGTCCGCGCGTATCTGCCGCGCCGTACCTCCTTCGTGCGTTCCACCGCCGTCGAACTCGACCTCGGGCGCGTGGAGTGCTTCCTCACCCTCGCCCGGGAGTCCGGCAGGACTTAGGAATCGGCTGGCGCCCTGGCTGTCGCTGGCACTTTCCGCTTCACCCCACGACTGCGCCTGGGGCGGGCGCCGACACCACCCCCGGACGGCGCTGGTGAGACATCCGCACAATGCGCCCGTCGCGACCGCCAGTCGTCAGTGAACTCGCTACCACCCGGGCGGAGACGCGGCGCTTGCTCGGCATCGGGAGATACGTCACGTTCGTGGTGACGGGACGCTGAGGTTGCGAAAGTCCGAGTCCGGCCTGTCGGCGGCTGGAGGCTCGTGGCGGTCGTGGGCCGCGGCTGTCCGGTGTGGGCGTGCGCGCCAACCAATCCAACGATACGGGCACTGCGGAGACCGTGGCTCCGCTCCTCCGGTTGAATGCGTCTGTGGCACAGGACTTGGACTTGGACTTCGACGAGAACGACCTGCGGGCGCTGGCCGGGCCACGCTCCTTCGAGCGGGGCCGAGGGTATGTGGCCGTGGTGACCGCCGTGGAGGTCGGCGACGGCTGGATCACGGCCACCGTCCACGGGACGGACGCCTACCAGGCGGAGCTGACCCTGGACGGGCCCGACGGCCTTGCCGGGGAGTGCGACTGCCCGTACGGCATGGAGGGCAACTTCTGCAAGCACCTGGTCGCCCTGGGCCTGACTGTGCTCGCCGAGGCGGAGGCGGTGCCGAGGCAGCGCGGCCGGGCCAGGTCTCGTGCTCAGGAGTTGGATGCGTGGCTGGCTGTGCTTTCCAGGGACGAGCTGCTCGCCCTCGTACGGGAACAGCTCGGCAAAGACCGGCAGTTGGCACGGCGGCTGGAGCTGCGGGCGGCGAGCGCCCGCGGGGACCTGGTCGAGGTCCGCGCCCGGATCCGGGAACTCCTCGACACTGCCCCTTTCGCACGGTACGGCTACGTCGAGTACGCCGATGCCCACGCCTACGGCGAACAAGCCTCTCAGGCGGTGTCCGCGATCGCCGCGCTGACCGCCGCAGGGCGGGCCGCGGACGCGATCTCACTGTCCCGGGAAGCGATGCGGCTGCTGGGCGAGGCGCAGGACGCGATCGACGACTCCGACGGTCACCTGGGTCGCATCGGGGCTGCGCTCGCCGAAGCCCACCTCGACGCGTGCCGCGCAGCACGCCCAGACCCGAACGAGACCGCGCGGTGGCTGGTCGGCCACCTGCTCAGTGACCTGGACGATCTCACCGGCATCGATCCCCTCGCCTACGAGGACATCCTCGGTGCGCAAGGGATGGCCCGTGTGAGGGAATTGGCGACCGACGCCTGGCGCCGCAACCGCACCGGCTGGGCGGAGAAGTACCTGATGGAGCGGCTGGCCAAGGCGGAGGGGGACGTGGACGGCTGGGTCGCCCTGCAGGCGGCTGACCTCGCTCCGGACGGCAGCACCCACCTGAGCGTCGCCCGCGAACTGGACAGCGTCGGCCGCCCGGACGAGGCCCTGCGGTGGGCGGAACGCGGCATTGAGGAAGTACCCGACGACGTCAGCCCCGACAACGCTCTGATCGATTACCTCTGCGACCGCTACACCCACGCCGACCGGCTCTTCGACGCCGTTGCTCTGCGCCGCACCCAGTTCGCCGCCCGCCGTTCCCTCGTCGCGTACCAGCAGTTGCGTATGGCGGCGCGGGCGGCCGGCTGCTGGCAGGACGAGCGGGAGCCGGCGCTTGTGCTGCTGCGCGCCGACGCCGGGCAGCGGCAGCAGCCCTGGTACAGCGGCCCGGTCCTGGTCGATGCCCTGCTCGACGACGGGGACGTCGACGCGGCCTGGCGGGCCGCGACCGAGACGCATGCGCACGACCGGCAGTGGCTCGCCCTCGCCGACCGGGCCCGCGCCGTCCGCTCTGCCGACGCGCTCGGGGTCTACCTGCGGCTGGCCGAACCGCTCATGAAACAGACGGGCAACGCCGTCTACGAGCAGCTGACCGGCCTGCTGCTGAGCATGCGCGACTGCCACCACCGCCTGGGCACCGAAGACGAGTTCACCGCGTACCTCGCCGCTCTGCGTGCCGACCAGAAACGCAAGCGCAACCTGATGCGGCTCCTCGACCAGCACGGCCTGTGACCCGCCAGAGATTCGGGGGCGCCCGGGTGCGTGCGCATCCCGGGTCGGGCATCAGGTGGCCGTGACAACAAGCGCGGCCCGGTCGTCGAGGGCGGCATCGCCTGCGAACGTGGTGACTGCGGCGGTGATGGACTCGATGAGGGTGGCGGCGGTGGGCGTCGTGGTCCGGTCGGCGACGAGCGCGTCGGCCAGGCGATCCTCGCCGAAGAACTCACCGTCTGCGGATCGAGCCTCGGTGATGCCGTCGGTGACCACGACCAGGCTGTCGCCGGGGCGCAGTTCGATGTCGCATGGGCAGAAGCCGGGGTCGGGGCGGATTCCCAACAGCAGGCCTGGTTGTGTGAGTTCTTCGACCGTGCCGTCGGCTCGGCGCACGAGGGGCGGTACGTGGCCTGCCCGAATCAGGTTGAGCGCGAGGCGGGACGCGGAGTGCCGCAGCTCGCCGTAAACGAGTGAAACGAACTGGTCCTCTTCGGCGGTGCCTGCCGTCAACGCGTCGTTGATGGCGGCGACCACCGCCGCAGGGTCGTTCAGGAGGCGGGCGGCGGCGCGTGCGGTGTGGCGGACCATTCCGGTGGTGGTGGCCGCCAGCGCGCCGCGCCCCGACACATCGCCGATCATGAACGCCCAGCGGTCGCCGGACAGCGGGAAGACGTCGTAGAAGTCGCCGCCGACGTCGAGTCCTTCAGCGGCCGGATGGTACGAGGCGGCCAAGGTCGCGCCGGGAATCCTGGGCAACTCGGGAGGCAGCAGCCCTGCCTGCAGATCGTGGGCCAGCCGGACGCGGTCGGTGAACTGGTGGGCGTTGTCGGCACTCGAAGCGGCCCGGCGGGCGAGCTCCTGGGCCAGGGCGATCGTGTGGCCGTCCGGAGTCAGGGCGGTGGTCAGGAGAGTCAGCGTGCCGAAGGTACGGCCCCGGGTGGCCAGCGGCACGCACACGTAACCCGTGACGCCGAACTGCGCGCAGCGGCTGCTCGTGTGGGCCGTCTCGATGGCGCCGGAAGCCAGTACGCGGGCGACGGCGGCGTCCACGTCGTCGCACAGTGCGGGGGAGGAGAGGAGCTGTTCCCCCTCCCGGGGGGAGGCGGCGACGGCGATGCGGCGGGTACGGCCGCGCTCGACCACATGGACGGCACACAGCGGCGCCAGGGCCGGAACGGTCAGCCTGGCCATGCACTGCAGGCTCTCCGCATAGTGTGTCTCGCCCGTGATGGCGGTGCTCGCTTCCAGCAGGAAGGCCAGATCCTCGCGGACGGCCTTCTCCCGCTCCTGGGCGGCGTGCCGCGCCTCCACCGCACGGTGGCGTTCGATGGCCAGCGCGGCTATGCGTGCGAACGCGACGCTGAGCGTCACATCCCTGTCCGCGGGAGCCTTGGGGGTGCGGTGGTACATCGCGAAGGTGCCCAGCAGCCGGCTGTCCGCGTCCTGGATCGGCGTGGACCAGCACGCCGCGACCCCGGCCCGCAGCGCCAGGTCGCGGTAGTCCTTCCACAGGGGATCGGTGGCGATGTCCGTGACGATCACCGGTTCGTGCCGGAAGGCGGCCGTGCCGCACGAGCCGACACCCTCGCCGATGGGTGTCCCGTCGATCGCCTCGTTGTAGAAGTCGGGCAGGCTCGGGGCGGTGCCGTGCCGCAGGCGCTGTCCGTCGGGATCGACGAGCAGTACCGAGACGATCATGTCCGGGGAGAACTCCTCGATCGCCGTGGCCATGCCGTCGAGGATCTCGGTGAGAGGGGCGTCGCGTGCGATCTGCTCCAGCAACACGCGCTGCTGCGAGGCCAGGAGATGCGCGTCGTGGTACGCGGTGGTCTCGACCGCGATCACCACGACCCCGTCGATCCGGCCGGCCTCGTCCCAACGGGGCTCGTAGGTGAAGTCGAAGAACCCCTCCCGCTGCCTGCCCGGCTCTCCCAGTATCAGCCGTCCGTCCCGGGCCCGGTGTGCGACGCCGGTGCGGTAGACCTCGTCGAGCCGGTCGAGGACGCCCTGCGGAACCAATTCCGGAATCGCCTCTCCGACCGGCTCGCCGACGCGCCCGCGGTCGCACCCCACGGCCTCGAAGAATGCCGAGTTCGCCACGTCCAGCAGGTGTCTCGGACCACTGAGCGCAGCGAAGATCACCGGGGCCTGCCCGAAGAGGTCCGCGTACTCCTCGCTCCGCCGGTCGAAGGGGGTGGAGCGGGCCATGTCCGAGCTGTGGGGGGCGAAATGTATGGACATGACAGGCTGCCCTCTCCTGTCTCCTCCGCCAGCTGACGACGCCGTCTTGCCCCTCCACTCTGACACATGTCTTTGCTGTTTCCGGGCCGAGTCTTTGCTGTTTCCAAGCTGAGGCCGGGCCGGTCACAGCGGCGCTTCACCACCGGGGGCATCTGACGGCCCGACCTCCAGGAAGACCGAGGACGGAACGACGGGGAAATTCTGTGGTGTCGCAGAGCGAGCCTCTCTAGGGTGGGGCTTGCTCCTCGCGGTGGCCGCCGGCTGCCGCGGTCAGTCGTGTGCAGAACGGGAGGTGTGACCGATGGCTGTCGTCGAGACGGGCGCTGCCCGCATCCGGAAGTTCATCCATTCCACCTCCGTGGCCTCCGGCTGACCTCACTCACTTACCGCGCCCGTGAGCGCGGTGCCGGGGCCACCCTTGTGAAGGGTCCTCCCTTGTCTTTTTCTTCTCTCGTGGGTTCGTCCTCGCCTTCCTCGCATCCGCTCGCCCCGTACGGCTGGGACGAGGGATGGGAAGCCGGGTTCGCTCCCTATGCCGAGCAGGGTCTTCTGCCCGGCCGTGTCGTACGGGTCGACCGCGGCCAGTGCGACGTCGTCACCCCGGGCGGGACCGTCCGCGCCGACACCGAGTTCGTCGTGCCCCGTGACCCGATGAAGGTCGTGTGCACGGGGGACTGGGTCGCCGTCGACCCCGGCGGTGATCCGCGCTACGTCCGCGCGTATCTGCCGCGCCGTACCTCCTTCGTGCGTTCCACCTCCTCCAAGCGGTCCGAGGGGCAGGTCCTCGCCGCCAACGTCGACCACGCCGTCATCGCGATCTCCCTCGCCGTCGAACTCGACCTCGGGCGGGTGGAGCGTTTCCTCGCCCTCGCCTGGGAGTCCGGTGCCCAGCCCGTCGTCGTCCTCACCAAGGCCGACCTCGTGCCGGACCCGGTCACCCTCGCCCACCTCGTCCACGACGTCGAGCTGAGCGCGCCCGGCGTGCCCGTGCTCACCGTCAGCGCCCTGTACGGCGACGGGCTCGACGTCCTCGTCGCGCTGGTCGGCTCCGGTACGTCCGTGCTGCTCGGCCAGTCCGGCGCGGGCAAGTCCACGCTGGCCAACGCCCTCGTCGGCGAGGACGTCATGGACGTACGGGCCGCGCGGGACGTCGACGGCAAGGGCCGGCACACCACGACCACACGGAATCTGCTCGCCCTGCCGTCGGGCGGGGTCCTCATCGACACACCGGGGCTGCGGGGTGTCGGGCTGTACGACGCCGAGGGCGGGGTCGGGCAGGTGTTCTCCGAGATCGAGGAACTGGCCGAGCGGTGCCGTTTCCACGACTGCGCCCACGAGACCGAGCCGGACTGTGCGGTGCGCTCCGCCGTGGAGAGCGGCGAGCTGCCCGAGCGGCGGCTGGAGAGCTACCGCAAGCTCATGCGGGAGAACCAGTGGATCGTCGCCAAGACCGACGCGCGGGTCCGTGCGGAGCTGCGGCGGGACTGGAGGCGGAAGGGCGCGGAGGGGAAGGCCGCGATGGAGATCAAGAGGGGGCGGTTCCAGTAGTGCCGTGAGCACGGCGCCCTGAGTGTCACGTCCGATTTCCGCCGGTCCTTCCTCCTGCACTGTCCGACACTGGAAAGCGTGATGGACAAGGACACCATGTACGAGGCCGTGCGGAGCCGGGACGGGCGGTTCGACGGGGCGTTCTTCTTCGCCGTCGAGACCACCGGGATCTACTGCCGGCCGAGCTGCCCGGCGGTGACGCCGAAGCGGCACAACGTGCGTTTCTTCGCGACGGCCGCCGCCGCGCAGGGGTCCGGGTTCCGGGCCTGCCGGCGGTGCCGGCCGGACGCGGTGCCGGGGTCGGCGGAGTGGAACGTGCGCGCGGACGTCGTCGGCCGGGCCATGCGGCTGATCTCCGACGGGGTCGTGGACCGCGAGGGCGTCGCGGGGCTCGCCGACCGGCTCGGCTACAGCTCCCGGCAGGTGCAGCGGC
Organism: Streptomyces sp. NPDC020192; assembly: GCF_044388685.1. NCBI lineage: Bacteria > Bacillati > Actinomycetota > Actinomycetes > Kitasatosporales > Streptomycetaceae > Streptomyces > Streptomyces sp. NPDC020192. Next base: position 31,221 of record NZ_JBIRXG010000035.1, read on the forward strand.
AGCTGACCGCCGAACTCGGCGCCGGGCCCGTGGCGCTCGCCCGGGCCCAGCGGGCGCACACCGCGCGGGTGCTGCTGCAGACCACCGACCTGCCGGTCACCGAGATCGCGTTCGCCTCCGGGTTCGCCAGTGTCCGGCAGTTCAACGACACCGTCCGGGAGATCTACGCCACGACACCCACCGAGGTGCGCGCCGCCGCTCCCCGGGGCCGTGGCACCCGCCGGGCCGCCCCGGGCGCCGGCATCCCGCTGCGGCTCGCCCACCGGGGCCCGTACCAGGCCGGCGCCGTCTTCGACCAGCTGGCGCGGGAGGCGGTCACCGGTGTCGAGGAGGTCTCGGGCCCGCCGGGCGGCCGTACCTACCGGCGCACCCTGCGGCTGCCGTACGGCACCGGGATCGCCGCCGTCGAGGAGCGCACCCGGGCACCGAAGACGGGCGGCGGCACCCATCCCGGCGGCTGGCTCGACGCACGGCTGCACCTCACCGACCCCCGGGACCTGACCACCGCGGTGCAGCGGCTGCGGCGGCTGTTCGACCTCGACGCCGACCCGTACGCCGTCGACGACCGCCTCGGCGCCGACCCGCGGCTCGCCCCGCTGGTCGCCGCCCGGCCCGGACTGCGCTCGCCCGGCGCCGTGGACCCGTTGGAGCCCGCCGTGCGCGCGCTGGTGGGCAGCGCGGGCGCCGAGCCGCTGGTCCACCGGTACGGCAAGGCCCTCGACGCCCCCTGCGGGAGCCTCACCCATCTCTTCCCCGAGCCCGCCGTGCTCGCCGAGGCCGAGCCCAGCGGCCCGCTGGGCGCGCTCGCCTCGGCCCTCGCCGACGGCACGGTACGACTGGACGCGGGCGCCGACCGCGACGACGCGGAGGCGGCCCTGCGCGCCCTGCCCGGCATGGACCCGGCCGCCGTAGCCACCGTCCGCGTCCGCGCCCTCGGCGATCCGGACGTCGCCCCGCCCGACGTCGAGGTACCCGACACCTGGCGGCCCTGGCGGTCGTACGCCGTCCAACACCTGCGGGTGGCAGAGGAGTTGAACCGATGACGGACGTGTACTGGGCGCGGCTGGCCTCACCCGTCGGCCCGCTGCTGCTCACCGCCGACCCGGACGGCGCGCTCACCTCGCTGTCCGTGCCCGGGCAGAAGGGCGGACGGAGCGTCGAGGACGGCTGGCGGCACGACGCCGGGCCGTTCCGGGCCGCCGGGGAACAGCTCGCCGCCTACTTCGCCGGTGAACTCACGGCGTTCCGGCTGCCGTTGGCCGCCCACGGCACTGCGTTCCGGCAACAGGTGTGGGAGGCGCTGGACGACGTGCCGTACGGCAGCACCGTCACCTACGGGGAGATCGCCGCGCGTATCGGCGTGTCACGCGCGGCCGTTCGCGCCGTCGGCGGCGCGATCGGCGCCAACCCCCTTCTGATCGTGCGCCCTTGCCACCGGGTGATCGGCGCCAACGGCTCGATGACCGGGTACGCGGGCGGAGTCGAGCGCAAGGTCCGGCTGCTGACCCTGGAGGGGGCGCTCGCCGGCTAGGCGCGTCCGGGTCCACGGATCCAAGGCGTCCGCCACCGGCCTTCTCCCCCTCTCCCACCCCGTTACGCCGAGCGGGTGGACCACCGTCGATGGTGCGCCGGTGCGGCCCGGCCGTGTGGCACGGTCGCCTCCGACGAGGCACGGGGAAGGGCGAGCGGACACATGGCCAAGGTCGGACGGATCCTCGCGGTGCTGCTGCTGGCGATGCTGCCCGGCCTGACGACGCCGGCCGCCGCCCGGCCGGAGCCGCCACCGCGACAGCCGCGGCCGCAGGCCTGGCCGGGGCCGGACCGGCCTTCCTGGACCGGTAGTTGGGAGAGCGCGCCGTCCGGCACCGTGGCGGCGTGGCCCGGCGCCGCCATCCGCAACGTCGTCCACCTCAGCATCGGCGGCAGGGCCGTGCGCGTGCGGCTCAGCAACCGGTTCGGCACCGCACCGCTGCGCCTCGGCGCGGTCACCGTCGCGCTGCGCGGGGCCGCCGGGCCGGACGCCCTGCCCGGCACCGTGCGCACGGCCACCTTCCGGGGCGCCCGGGCCGTCACCGTCCCGCCGGGCCGGGACACGGTCACCGACCCGGTGCGGCTGCGCGTCCCGCCCGACGCCGACCTGCTCGTCACCGTGTACACGCCGGGCGCCGGCGGCCACGCGACCTCCCATCAGGAGGCCCTGCAGACCAGCTACGTGGCCCGGGCCGGCGCGGGCCGGGCCGCCGACGAGGACGGAACCGCGTACACGACCACCGTCAGCCACTGGTACTACGTCACCGGCGTCGACGTCCTCGGCCGCGGCGCCGGCAGCGTCGTGGCGTTCGGCGACTCCCTCACCGACGGAAACGGATCCACCCCCGACACCAACCACCGCTGGCCCGACCGGCTCGCCGCGTCCCTGCGCGAGCACCGGTACGGCGTCCTCAACGCGGGCATCTCCGGGAACCGGCTGCTGCGCGACGGCACCGGGCCGCGCGCCCTCGCCCGCCTCGACACGGACGCCCTGGACCGGGCGGGCGCACGGGTCCTGGTGGTGCTGGAGGGCATCAACGACATCAAGGGCACCCCCACGGCCGACGACGCCACCGCGTTCGCCGCCGCCTACCGCACGCTCGTCGCCCGCGCCCACGCCCGGCGTGTGCGGGTCGTCGGCGTCACCCTCACCCCGTTCCGCGGGTACGCCGCCTACACGGACGCCCGCGAGGCGGTACGGCAGCGGGTGAACGCGTTCATCCGCACCGGCGGCGCCTTCGACGCGGTCGCCGACGCCGACGCCGCCGTACGCGACCCCGCCGACCCGGCCCGCATCCTGCCCGCCTACGACCCCGGCGACCACCTGCACTTCGACGACGCCGGCATGGCGGCTGTCGCCGACACCGTGCTCAGGGCCCTCACCGGATAACCCTCAGCCCCACAGCACCGCCCCCAGCCACGCCCCCGCGATCAGCAGGCAGGCGAACAGCTCGGCCAGCACGCTGGAGCCACCCGAGCGCATGGCCGTGCGCAGGGCGGCCATCGCCTCCCCGTGGCGGCCCAGCCGCAGCCGCTCATGCACATAGATCCCCGCCATGAAGCCCGGCAGCGCGCCCAGCACCGGAAGCAGCACGAAACCGAGGAACGCCCCGGCGCCCGCGTACACCCCCATCCGGGGCGTGGCACCGCTCTGCCGCAGCCGGCGCGGCGGCAGCGCCCAGCGCACCACGAGCGACAGCAGCAGCACCGCGGTGGCGGCCACCAGGACGCCCCAGGCCACCGGCCGCGGATCCGTCAGCGCCCACCACAGCACCGCGGCCCACACCAGCCACGACCCCGGCACCCCGGGCACCAGCACTCCGCACAGGCCGAGCACGACGACCACGCCGACCAGCAGGAGTTCCCACACTCCCATCTGCCCAGAGTGCCGGAGAAGCCGCGGAAGGGCAGGCCGGTGACCGGTCAACCGGGCCTCAGGAACGGGTCACCCAGCCCCGCTCGTACGCGTGCCGGCCCAGCTGCAGGCGGGTGCTGGCGTGCACCACCACCGCGGCCGGCTCGGCCGTCGTCGAGGTCAGCGGCACCATCGCCGGCGAGCGGTCGGCCACCACGAGCTTCGTCGGCACCCGGTCCACCACCCGCACCCGCTCGTCCCGGCCCAGCGCGGCGGTCAGCTCGGTCAGCGCGTGCGGCAGGTCCAGCACCGCGCGCTCCACGACCACCCGGTAGCGCACCCCGCGTAGGGCCGCCTGCTCCTCCGCCTCGTTCTCCATGCCGGACACCACGACCGGGTTGGCGGTGACCAGCGCGCACACCTCGTCCGCCGCGCCCAGCTGCAGCTGGAGGAAGCGCTGGGCGACCACCGAGGCACCGGTCACCACCTCCACCAGGTCGTGCACCGCCGGTTCGGCCGCGGCCGCCCGGTACTCCTGCGCGAGCAGTGCCGCCGCCGGCTCCGCCTTCTCCAGCTCGTGCCGCTGCCGGGTGAGCGGCGCCGCCGAGGGCCACCCCCGGCGGCGCCACCACCCAGCGGCCCGGCCGGGCCGACGGACACCAGCGCCCGGTACGCCGCCTCGTGCGTGTCGTCCAGCCCGATCGCTGCTGGCATCGGCCTCCGCCCCTCCCACGGCCCTGGCGGAAACCCGCCACAGCGCAAACCCGCCGTGGAACATCATCGCCGTACCGCCGGTGACTCTGCCAAGGTGGCAGCGGCCGGGACGCGCGGTCGCGATCGCGACGCACAGCTCAGTGCCAGGAAACCAAGCCACAATCCGGCCACCACACGCGTCGCCGGGCGGTCCTCCCGTGGGGGGTGGGGCCGCCCGGCGACCATCGGCCGTCCCTCGTACGGGTGTTCACTCCCTCACTCGAGAAGCGGTTCGAGATGACCGGGTGTGCCGGATTTTCCCGATGCCCCGTTTTCCGGCGGCCCCCGCGGTGGACAATCAGGAACATGAGCCAGCAGGGGGGAAGGCCCGCCCGTCCCGAGGACGACTGGTGGGGACAGCTGTACGACGACTCCACCGAGGACACGGGCCCCACGGGTGTGCCCGATTCCCTGGACGACCGCTTCGCCTCGGCGAAGAACATGAGTACGGCACCCCCGGAGGTGGCGCTGCCGGCGCAGCGCACGACCGAGCCTGCGGCTACCGTGCCGGAACCGCCCCCACCCCCGCTTCCGCCCCCACCCCCCTCCGCCCTCGACTACGTCGGCTCCGGGCCTCCCACCTACGACCCCGAGCCCACCGCGCTGCCCGCCGCCGAGCCGGACGGGCTCGGGGAACTGGTCGCGGACACCGTGCTGGACGGAGCCCGGTACGGGGCGTGTACGGTGCGGGCCGCGTCGTTGCGCGGGGACTCGGCGCGGTACCGGGGTGAGCCACGGCGGGACGCGTTGCTCACCGCGCGGTTCGGGGCGGGGGAGCAGGCGCTCGTGCTGGTCGCGGTGGCGACCGGTGTGCGGGGCACGCCGGGCGCGCATCTGGCGGCGGCCGAGGCGTGCCGGTGGATCGGGCGGGCCGTGGGCCGCAGCCGGCTGCGGCTGGTGGAGGACATCCGGGCGGCCCGGCGCGGCGAGCTGAAGTCGGGCCTGCACCGGCTGACCGACCGCAGCCTCGGCCGGCTCCGGGCGAGCGCGGCCGAGCAGGGCGTCGACCCGGACGCGTACACGGCGAGCCTGCGCTGTCTGCTGCTGCCGGCCGACCCCGACTGCCGTACGCGGGTGTTCTTCGGCGTCGGCGACGGCGGACTGTTCCGACTGCGGGACGGCGCCTGGCAGGACATCGAGCCGCAGGTCACGCCGGAGGACACCACCGGCGCGCCGGTCGTCGGGTTCGGGGCGCGGCCCGCCACCCCCTTCGGCGAGACCCCCGAGGGCGACCGGCTCACCATGGACCTCGGCATCCCGACCCCGCCGAGCCCGTACGAGCCCGCCCCGGAGCCGCCGCGCGAGCCGTTCCGGTTCCGGGCGTCGGTCGCCCGCCCGGGTGACGCGCTGGTGATGTGCAGCCCGGGCCTGGCCGATCCGCTGCGCGGTGAGCCCGCGCTCTGCGCCTACCTGGCCCGGCGCTGGTCCGGCCGTACCCCACCGGGCCTCGCCGCGTTCCTCGCGGACGCCCAGGTGCGGGTGAAGGGTTACGCCGACGACCGTACGGCGGCGGCCGTGTGGGAGGCGTGACCGCCACCTCTGTGACTGTATGGATGCATGGCCAAACAGAACGTAGCCGAGCAGTTCGTCGACATCCTCGTCCGCGCCGGCGTGCGCCGTCTGTACGGGGTGGTCGGCGACAGCCTCAACCCGGTCGTGGACGCGGTCCGCCGCAACGCCGCCATCGACTGGATCCCCGTCCGCCACGAGGAGACCGCCGCGTTCGCGGCCGGTGCCGAGGCCCAGATCACCGGAAAGCTGGCCGCCTGCGCCGGCTCCTGCGGTCCGGGCAACCTGCACCTGATCAACGGCCTGTACGACGCGCACCGCTCGATGGCCCCGGTGCTCGCGCTCGCCTCGCACATCCCGTCCAGCGAGATCGGTCTCGGCTACTTCCAGGAGACCCACCCCGACCGGCTGTTCCAGGAGTGCAGCCACTACAGCGAGCTGATCTCCAACGCCCGGCAGATGCCCCGGCTGCTGCAGACCGCCATCCAGCACGCGGTCGGGCAGAGCGGCGTCAGCGTCGTCTCGCTGCCCGGTGACATCGCCGCCGAACCGGCCCCGGAGAAGGCCGCGCAGAGCGCCCTCGTCACCTCCCGGCCCACCGTCCGGCCCGGCGACGGCGAGATCGACGCGCTCGTGGAGATGATCGACCGGGCCGACAAGGTCACCTTGTTCTGCGGCAGCGGCACGGCGGCCGCGCACGCCGAGGTCATGGAGTTCGCGGAGAAGATCAAGTCCCCGGTCGGGCACGCCCTGCGGGGCAAGGAGTTCATCCAGTACGACAACCCGTACGACGTCGGCATGAGCGGACTCCTCGGCTACGGCGCCGCCTACGAGGCCACCCACGAGTGCGATCTGCTGATCCTGCTCGGCACCGACTTCCCGTACAACGCCTTCCTGCCCGACGACGTGCGGATCGCGCAGGTCGACGTACGGCCCGAGGTGCTCGGCCGCCGCTCCCGGCTCGACCTCGCCGTGTGGGGCGACGTACGCGAGACGCTGCGCTGTCTGCTCCCCCGGGTGCTGGAGAAGACCGACCGGCGCTTCCTCGACAAGATGCTGAAGAAGCACGCCGACGCGCTGGAGGGCGTGGTCAAGGCGTACACGCGCAAGGTCGACAAACACATCCCGATCCATCCGGAGTACGTGGCCGCCGTACTCGACGAAGTCGCCGACGACGACGCCGTGTTCACCGTCGACACCGGGATGTGCAACGTCTGGGCGGCGCGCTACATCTCGCCCAACGGGCGCCGCAGGATCATCGGTTCGTTCTCGCACGGGTCGATGGCGAACGCGCTGCCCATGGCGATCGGCGCCCAGTTCACCGACCGGGGCCGGCAGGTGGTGTCGATGTCGGGCGACGGCGGCTTCGCCATGCTGATGGGCGACTTCCTGACCCTCGTGCAGCACGATCTGCCGGTCAAGGTGGTGCTGTTCAACAACTCCTCGCTCGGCATGGTCGAGTTGGAGATGCTGGTCGCCGGGCTGCCCTCGTACGGCACCAGCAACGCCAACCCCGACTTCGCCGCCGTGGCGCGGGCCTGCGGGGCCTACGGGATGCGGGTGGAGAAGCCCAAGCAGCTCGCCGGGGCCCTCAAGGACGCTTTCAAGCACAGGGGACCGGCGCTGGTGGACATCGTCACCGACCCCAACGCGCTGTCGATCCCGCCGAAGATCAGCGCCGAGATGGTCACCGGGTTCGCGCTGTCCGCCTCCAAGATCGTGCTGGACGGCGGCGTCGGCCGGATGCTCCAGATGGCCCGCTCCAACCTCCGTAACGTGCCGCGCCCGTAACGGAGTAAGCGGAACCCGGAGGGGTGGATTTCGGCCAGTTTCACGGCGTGTGACGGTGTGCCGATGTCCGGTGCCGGGCGCATCTGCCCCGCCGTCCCGGGACGTCCGTGGCGCCCAGCGCCGTTCCGGGACGCGGGGACGCGGGTCCGGGACGGCCCGGCGCCCGGCCCGGACGCCGTATGCCGGTGGCCGAACAGCGGTCCTCGGACAGGCGCCAGGACTGCCCTCGATCCTCCTGGGCAAGCATCCCCCGTGAACGTGTTCGACCAGGAGGGGCAGGGTCAGGCATCGTGCGGGCGGGGGTCATGAAGAGGCAGGCACGAGGGGGCGGTCCCATGGTCGTCGGGACAGCGACGGACACGACGGGGGAAGAGACCGGCACCACCACGGACCACGCGCACCGGCTCCGGCGCAGGCTGGGGCGGGCGGATCTCAGGGCGGTGCCCGAGGCCCGCCGGGAGCTGCGTGAACTGCTGCGGCACTGGGGCAGGCCGGGCCGTTCGGAGATCGCCGAACTGCTCACCAGCGAACTGGTCACCAACGCGCTCGTCCACACCGACGACGACGCGGTCCTCACGGCCGTCGTGGAGCCGGGCGGACTGCGCGTGGAGGTACGGGACTTCATGGCCCGCAGACCCGAGCTGAGAGCGCCGGACACGGGTGACGACACCCACGGGCGGGGCCTGGTGCTGGTGCAGTCCCTCGCGGACGCCTGGGGCGTACGGCCGCACGGCGTGGGCAAGTCGGTGTGGTTCGAGCTGGGTGCCGAGGCGGCGTGAGGGCGAGTCGGCATGCAGTGGGCCGTACCCCGCAGACGGTACGCAACGGGCCGGGGGCGTGACCCGCGCGGTCACGCCCCCGGCCCGTAACGAGCAGCGGATCCGGCTCTAGCCGAACTGCTGCTCCAGGTCCTTCAGCTTGCGCTCCAGGGAGTCCAGGCGCGGCAGCGCCATGGTGTCGTCCTCCGCGGTGAGGTCGACGGTCACCGGCTCAGCGGACGTGCTGCGGACCGGCTGCAGGGAGGGACGGGCGCGGACGGGCAGCTGCTCCGCGGTCGATATGGCAGGCTCCGCGGTCACCTCGGCGGGGCCGCGCTCCACCGCCTGCACCTCGACCTGCCGGCCGCTTCGGCCCACGAAGCCGCGGTGGCCCCGGCTGATGGCCTTCAGCTGGGCACGCTCGATGCGCTGCTGGTCGCGCCGGCGCTGCCGCGTCTCCTCCTTCTGCCGCTTGTCCTCGCGGACCTCCTCGACGGCCTCGTCCAGGCTGCGCACGCCCTCCAGGAGCATCAGCGACCAGGCCCGGTAGGTCTCGCGGGGAGCCCGCAGCCAGCGCACGATCCGGATCTGCGGCAGCGGACGCGGCACCAGGCCCTGCTCGCGCAGCGCGGCCCGGCGGGTCTGCTTCAGTGCCCGGTCGAACAGGACGGCCGCCGACAGCGACATGCCGGAGAAGAACTGCGGAGCACCCGCGTGCCCGACGCCCCGGGGCGCGTGCACCCAGTTGAACCAGGCCGCCGCCGCGGCGAACATCCACACGAGTATCCGGGAGCCGAGGGCCGCGTCACCGTGGCTGGCCTCGCGCACGGCGAGCACGGAGCAGAACATCGCCGCGCCGTCCAGGCCGAACGGCACCAGGTACTGCCAGCCGTCGGTCAGCCCCAGGTTCTGTTCGCCGAAGCCGACGAGGCCGTGGAAGGACAGGGCGGCCGCGACCGCCGCACAGCAGAACAGGAGCACGTAGGAGGCCGTGCCGTAGATGGCCTCCTTGCGCCGTCGGCGCTCCTCGCTGCGCTCCCACGAGTCGTCCGCGCTCGCGTTCTCCCCGGAGGAGCGCTTGCCGCGCGCGAGCACCGCCACCGCCGCCAGCATGCCCAGGAGCAGTACGGCGCCCGGAAGCAGCCAGTTCAGCGATATGTCGGTCAGTCTCATCAGGGGTCCCTTGCATTGGGATAGGGCGTAACGCCCGCCATAGTGGCCCACGCCCGACGGCCCTCAGGGGGTTTCGGGGCAAGAGGCCGCCAAGGAAGTGCAAGGGGATGCCCAGGACGGCGTTCTGCTCGAACTGCCGCATGAGGGGCGGGAGTTGAGTTCGAATAAGACTACCCGTACGGGTGGTTCCTCGGAAAGTTCCTGCGGCACGTGAGGAGGTTGTGAATTCCCTGCCCGGGAGCCGGTCCACGGCCGGACGGTCCGCCGGGGATGATCTTAGTGGACGCAGGGTACCCCAGTGGACCAGACATAGCGGACTTATGCAGGTAAGGTGCTTGACGGACAAGTAACAACCCGCTGTTGACGACCCACGTGCCGACAAGCCGCCAGGAGGAACCCGTGGACCCCGTGAAGCAGGTCACACAGGGCTCCGCGCGGGTTCCCGCCCAGACACGCGCCGCCGGGGTCCCGGACGCCGCCCGGGAGTGGGAGACCGTCCTGCCCGGCGCCCGGGGCGAGCACACGCACAGTGAGCGGCCGATTCCCGAGCCGCGGGTGGCGGTGCAGCGCTCCTCGGTGCGCGGGCAGATCCTGGACGCGCTGCGCACGGCGCTGGTCACCGGCGAGCTGCGGCCGGGCGAGGTGTACTCGGCGCCGGTGCTCGGCGAGCGCTTCGGGGTCTCGGCGACGCCCGTACGGGAGGCCATGCAGCAGCTCGCCCTGGAGGGTGCCGTCGAGGTCGTGCCCAACCGCGGCTTCCGGGTCGTCCAGCGGGGCGCGCGGGAGCTGGCCGAGCTGGCGGAGGTGCGCGCGCTCATCGAGGTGCCGGTGATGCTGCGGCTCGCCCGCACCGTGCCGGCCGAGCGGTGGGCCGAGCTGCGTCCCCTGGCGGAGGAGACGGTACGGGCGGCGGCCTCCGGCTGCCCGGCGACGTACGCGGAGTCCGACCGGGCCTTCCACGGCGCCCTGCTGTCCCTGTCGGGCAACGAGCAGCTCGTCCGCATCTCCTCCGACCTGCACCGGCGCTCACAGTGGCCGCCGGTGCGGAGGGGGCGGGGGTACCTGGTCGCCGACGCGGCGGAACACATGGCGCTGCTGGAGGCGTTGATCGCGGGGGAAGTGGATGTGGTGCGGCGGCTGGTGGGGGAGCATTTCGCCGGCGCGGGCTGAGCGGACCGGGCGAGCGCCGCAGGGGCTCGGCCCTGCCGTCACCCACCCCACCCCCTACGCCGTCGCCACCCCCGGAGCCGGTGGAGTCAACTGCCGGGCCAGCCACGTCGGTACGCCGCCCAGCAGCCGGAACAGCCGGCGCGCCTCCTCCCGCAACCGTGACGCCTCCGGCTCGGATTCCGCGTCGGCCAGGGAGGCGAGGGCGGGGGCCGTACCCACGAGGTAGCCCAACTCCTCCCTGATCCGCAGGGATTCGGCGAAGCCGTGGCGGGCTTCGGCCAACTCGCCGTCCTGCAGGGCGAGTCCGGCCAGATGGCGCCACGTGAAGGACAGCAGGAGCGGGTCGGCGTGGGCCGTCGCGCCCGCGTGGGCCCTGCGGTACGCCGCGCGGGCCGCCTGGGGGGAGCGGGTCAGGTTCTCCGCCAGCAGGCCCCGGCGGAAGTCCAGCAGGGCTCGGCCCGCCGCCCCCGGCGGGATCAGGGCCGCCGCCCGGCCCAGTGCCGCCCGCGCCTCGTCCGCCCGGTCCCTGACCCCGTGCAGCGTTGCCGCGTAGGCGAGTTGGCCGCGCTCACAGGCCGCCGCGCCCCGCTCCTCGTCGGTGTGCGCGAGCGCCTCCGCCGTACGCAGCGCGTCCTCGGCCTCCGCCCAGCCGCGCTCGGTGTACAGACACCGTTCGACCAGCAGCACAGCCCGCTGCAGGGTCGTGGCGGGGGTGTCGGGCGGCAGCAGGGCCGCCGCGTCCGCCCAGCAGGCCCGCGAGCGCAATCGCCACACCGCGGTCTGGAGCGGATCGTCACCGGCGGTCGTTCCGTTACCAGACATGGCGGAGTGCGCCACGTTGCCCTCCCCGAGCACGCCGTCGAGCTTTGAGTGGTGGCGGCATTCCAGCACCATTCGCCGGGCCGGGCCAAGGGGGTGGGTGAAAGATTTCACAAAGTAGTGGGGCGCGGGCGTGACCGGGTGTGGCCCCGCGCGCCCCCGCTGACCTCAGCTCATGCGCAGAGCCAGGAAGAAGTCCAGCTTGTCCTCGAGCCGCGAGAGGTCCCGTCCCGTCAACTGCTCGATGCGGCCCACCCGGTAGCGCAGTGTGTTGACGTGCAGGTGGAGCCGGGTGGCGCAGCGGGTCCAGGAGCCGTCGCAGTCCAGGAACGCCTCCAGGGTCGGGATCAGCTCCGCCCGGTGGCGGCGGTCGTAGTCCTTCAGCGGGTCCAGCAGGCGGGCCGTGAACGCGCGGCGGACGTCGTCCGGGACGAACGGCAGCAGCAGGACGTGGGAGGCCAGCTCCTGGTGGCCGGCCGCGCAGACCCGGCCGGGGCGGGCGGCCGCCACCCGGCGGGCGTGCCGCGCCTCCTCCAGGGCGCCGCGCAGCCCCTCCGCGGAGTGCACGGCGGCGCTGACGCCGAGGGTGAGCCGTCCGTCGCCGTCCAGGCCCGCCGACAGCGGCTCGCGCACCACCCTGAGCAGGGCGTCGGCGAGCAGCCCGGTCTCCGAGCCGTCGTGCTCGGAGGAGACGGCGGGCAGGGGGACCAGGGCGATCGCCTCGTCGCCGGTGTGCGCGACCGCGATCCGGTCCGAGGGTTCCGGTCCCGTGGCCTGCGGGTCGACAAGGACCTCCTCCAGCAGCGACTGGGCGACCGGGCCGCCCTCGACCTCCTCGCCGTCCCACTCCACGCGGGCCACCACGACCTGCCAGTGCGGGGCTGCGCCGAGGCCGGGCAGCAGTACCGGCGCGGCCACCCGGAGGCGGGCCGCGATCTCGGCGGGCGCGGCGCCCGTCTGGACCAGCTCCAGCACCTCCTGGGCCAGCCGGCGCCGTACCGTGCGCGCCGCGTCCCGGCGGTCCCGCTCGACGGCGATCAGCTGGGTGACGCCCTGGAGCAGGTCCATGCGCTCCTCGGCCCAGTCGCCCGCGTCCGCCTCGACGGCCAGCAGCCAGTCCGACAGGACCGTCTCGCGCACATCGCGGGAGGCCTGCGGGGAGCGGCCGGAGGAGCGGATCGGGAACAGCGAGTACGTCGCGGAGCCCAGCAGGACGCGGTGCGGGCCGCGCCGGCCGGTGCGGGTGGCGGCCAGGTGCTCGGCGGCCAGCTTCGCGCAGGTCTCGGCGGGCAGGTCGGGGCCCGCCACCTTGGAGCCGGCGATCATCCGGCCGGTGGGGGAGAGCACCCAGGCGCGCAGGTCCAGGTCGGTGCCGAGCAGGTCCAGGACCACGTCCGGGCCGCCGCCCGCCGGGCCCGAGGTCATCATCCGCCGGTGCCGGTCCACCACGGCGGCCAGGTCCCCGGCCCGCTCGCCGGAGACCTGCCGGACGACGTATTCGGTGATCGTCGCGAAGGCCACCGACTCGTGCACCGCGAACAGCGGCAGCCGGTGCCGGGCGCAGGCCAGCACCAGGTCCTCGGGCACATCGCCCAGCTCGGCCTCGCCCGCCGCGAGGGCCGCCACCCCGGCCTGCACCAGGATGCGCACGAACGGCTCGGAGTCGTCGGCGTCCCGGCGCCAGGCGAGGCCCGTCAGCACCAGCTCGCCGCCGGAGAGGTAGCGGCTCGGGTCGCGCAGGTCGGTCGTCATGACCCCGCGCACCGTACGGTCCAGCTCGTCCTCGCCGCCGAGCAGCCGCAGCCCCAGCGCATCGGTGTCCAGAAGTGCGCGCAGCCGCATTTCGTCGCCGCCGTTCTTTGTCTCGAAACCTACGATGGATCTTGGAGGGTGACGTGGGAAGGGCCCGGCACCGGGCCGTACAGGGCACTCTCCTGGGTCTCGTCGCTGGTTCCTGCGTTTCTCCAGGAAATCGGCGAGGTTACCGATGACCTCCGTTCATACGAATCTACAAGATGACCTCCGTGGCCAGCCAACTCCTTCATGGTTTCGGTGACTGACCCCGCCGGAGTACGGGGCGGTGTACTGAGTCCACTCCGCGTTAACAGGACATGAACGAGCCGGGCCCGCCGCACACGGATTGGCTCAATCTGAACGACCCACGAGACGAAGAAGAGAGCCGGTCATGGACTTCCTTCGCCCCGCCAGCTGGGAGGAGGCGCTCGCCGCGAAGGCCGAGCACCCCACCGCTGTGCCGATTGCGGGTGGCACCGATGTGATGGTCGAGATCAACTTCGACCACCGCCGGCCCGAGTACCTGTTGGACCTCAACCGCATCGGCGACCTCTACGAGTGGGAGGTCGGCGAGGAGAGCGTACGGCTGGGAGCCTCCGTCCCGTACACCAGCATCATGCAGAACCTCCGTACCGAGCTGCCGGGCCTCGCGCTCGCCTCGCACACGGTCGCCTCCCCGCAGATCCGCAACCGCGGCGGCGTCGGCGGCAACCTCGGCACGGCATCGCCCGCCGGTGACGCCCACCCCGCCCTCCTCGCCGCCGGCGCCGAGGTCGAGGTGGCCTCCGCGGCCCGCGGCACCCGCCTCATCCCGATCGACGCGTTCTACACCGGCGTCAAGCGCAACGCGCTCCAGCCCGACGAGCTGATCCGCGCCGTGCACGTGAAGAAGGCGGACGGCCCGCAGCAGTACTCGAAGGTCGGCACCCGCAACGCCATGGTCATCGCCGTGTGCGCCTTCGGTCTCGCGCTGCACCCCGAGACCCGTACGGTCCGCACCGGCATCGGCTCGGCGGCGCCCACGCCCGTGCGGGCCAAGGCCGCCGAGGAGTTCCTGAACGCGGCCCTCGAGGAGGGCGGCTTCTGGGACAACGGAAAGATCATCACCCCGTCGGTCGCCAAGCAGTTCGCGGACCTGTGCTCCGCCGCCTGCAACCCGATCGACGACGTCCGGGGCACCGCGAGCTACCGCCGCCACGCGGTCGGCGTGATGGCCCGCCGGACGCTCACCTGGACCTGGGAGTCGTACCGCGGCACCCGCCGCACCACCGAGGGAGCTGCGTGATGCGCGTCAACTTCACCGTCAACGGACGCCCGCAGGAGGCCGACGACGTCTGGGAGGGCGAGTCCCTGCTGTACGTCCTGCGCGAGCGCCTCGGCCTGCCGGGCTCCAAGAACGCCTGCGAGCAGGGCGAGTGCGGTTCCTGCACCGTGCGCCTGGACGGCGTGCCGGTGTGTTCCTGCCTGGTCGCGGCCGGCCAGGTCGAGGGCCGGGACGTCGTGACCGTCGAGGGCCTGGCGGACTTCGCGAAGCAGCGGTCCTGCGGCGAGACCGGTTCCTGTGGGACCTCCCTCCAGGACGCCCAGCAGTGGGCGGCCAAGGGCACCGACTCCCAGACCGGCGAGGGCACCGAACTCAGCCCCATCCAACAGGCGTTCATCGACGCCGGCGCCGTCCAGTGCGGCTTCTGCACCCCGGGCCTGCTCGTCGCCTCCGACGAACTCCTGGAGCGCAACCCGAACCCGTCCGACGCGGACATCCGCGAGGCGCTGTCGGGCAACCTGTGCCGCTGCACGGGCTACGAGAAGATCATGGACGCGGTCCGCCTGGCGGCCGCCCGTCAGTCCGAGGAGGTCTGACGATGCCTACCAACGGCGCTCCTACGAAGATCACGCAGGGCTCCCAGACCAAGGGCGGCATCGGCGAGTCCACGCTCCGCCCGGACGGCACCCTCAAGGTCACCGGTGAGTTCGCGTACTCGTCCGACATGTGGCACGAGGACATGCTGTGGGGCCAGATCCTGCGCTCCACCGTCGCCCACGCCGAGATCGTGTCCATCGACACGAGCGAGGCGCTGAAGACGCCGGGCGTGTACGCCGTCATGACGTACGACGACCTGCCCACCGAGGTGAAGAACTACGGCCTGGAGATCCAGGACACCCCGGTCCTCGCCCACGGCAAGGTCCGCCACCACGGCGAGCCGGTCGCGATCGTCGCCGCCGACCACCCGGAGACGGCCCGCCGCGCCGCCGCCAAGATCAAGGTCGACTACAAGGAACTGCCCGTCATCACCGACGAGGCCTCCGCGACCGCGCCGGACGCGATCCTCGTCCACGAGGGCCGCGACGACCACCACGCCGGCCACGTCCCGCACCCCAACATCGTGCACCGCCAGCCGATCGTCCGCGGCAACGCGGACGAGGCCGCCAAGCGGGCGGACGTCATCGTCAAGGGCGAGTACACCTTCGGCATGCAGGACCAGGCCTTCCTCGGCCCCGAGTCCGGCCTCGCCGTGCCCGAGGAGGACGGCGGCGTCCACCTCTACATCGCCACCCAGTGGCTCCACTCCGACCTGCGCCAGATCGCGCCCGTCCTCGGCCTGCCCGAGGACAAGGTGCGCATGACGCTGGCCGGCGTCGGCGGTGCGTTCGGCGGCCGCGAGGACCTGTCGATGCAGATCCACGCCTGCCTGCTGGCGCTGTGCACCGGCAAGCCCGTCAAGATCGTCTACAACCGGTTCGAGTCCTTCTTCGGGCACGTCCACCGGCACCCGGCGAAGCTCTACTACGAGCACGGCGCCACCAAGGACGGCAAGCTCACCCACCTGAAGTGCCGGATCGTCCTGGACGGCGGCGCCTACGCCTCCGCCTCCCCGGCGGTCGTCGGAAACGCCTCCTCGCTGTCGGTCGGGCCGTACGTCGTGGACGACGTCGACATCGAGGCCATCGCCCTCTACACCAACAACCCGCCCTGCGGCGCCATGCGCGGCTTCGGCGCGGTCCAGGCGTGCTTCGCCTATGAGGCGCAGATGGACAAGCTGGCGAAGAAGCTGGGCATGGACCCGGTGGAGTTCCGGCAGCTGAACGCGATGGAGCAGGGGACCGTCATGCCGACCGGGCAGCCGGTCGACTCCCCGGCCCCGGTCGCCGAACTCCTGCGCCGCATCAAGGCGATGCCGCTCCCGCCGGAGCGCCAGTGGGAGTCCAGCGAGGGCGCCGACGTACGGCAGCTGCCCGGCGGTCTGTCCAACACCACGCACGGCGAGGGCGTCGTACGCGGAATCGGCTACGCGGTCGGCATCAAGAACGTCGGCTTCTCCGAGGGCTTCGACGACTACTCCACCGCCAAGGTGCGCATGGAGGTCATCGGCGGCGAGCCGGTCGCCACCGTGCACACCGCGATGGCGGAGGTCGGCCAGGGCGGTGTCACCGTCCACGCGCAGATCGCCCGCACCGAACTCGGCGTCACCCAGGTGACCATCCACCCGGCCGACACCCAGGTGGGCAGTGCCGGTTCGACCTCGGCCTCCCGGCAGACGTACGTCACCGGTGGCGCCGTGAAGAACGCCTGCGAGCTGGTCCGCGAGCGGGTCCTGGAGATCGGCCGGCGCAAGTTCGGCTCCTACCACCCCGCCTGGGCCACCGCCGAACTCCTGCTGGAGGGCGGCAAGGTCGTCACCGACGGCGGCGAGGTCCTCGGCGACCTGGTCGACGTCCTGGAGGACGAGACCGTGGAGATCGAGGCGGAGTGGCGGCACCGGCCGACCGAGGCCTTCGACCTGGTCACCGGCCAGGGCAACGGCCACGTCCAGTACTCCTTCGCCGCGCACCGCGCCGTGGTCGAGGTCGACACCGAGCTGGGCCTGGTCAAGGTCATCGAGCTGGCCTGCGCCCAGGACGTCGGCAAGGCGCTCAACCCGCTCTCCGTCGTCGGCCAGATCCAGGGCGGTACGACCCAGGGCCTGGGCGTGGCGGTGATGGAGGAGATCATCGTCGACCCGAAGACCGCCAAGGTCAGGAACCCCTCCTTCACGGACTACCTGATCCCCACGATCCTCGACACGCCGACCATCCCGGTCGACGTGCTCGAACTCGCCGACGAGCACGCCCCCTACGGGCTGCGCGGCATCGGCGAGGCCCCGACCCTGTCGTCGACCCCGGCCGTCCTCGCGGCGATCCGGAACGCGACCGGGCTGGAGCTGAACCGGACGCCGGTGCGCCCGGAACACCTCACGGGCACCGCGTAACACCGAAGAGCTCTCCGGGCGGCGCAGGGAACGTCACACACTCCGCCGCGCCGCCCGGAGGAACCCCCTTTGAGTTCCGCTCCGCTCGCGGTCCTTGAAGTACCAGGAAATTCGTTCGTCTCGGGCCGTCCCCCGGGTCGTCCATTCCCAAATCCCGTACCTGTCAGGGCAGTTGTACGGGTGCCCCTGTGAACCTTGGGAGATGGCACCATGACCCAGCAGTCAGTGGAGCCCAGGACCTCAGCCGACGACGCGGGCGATGGCAGCCGCGTTCCGGCAGGGCGGTCCTGGCTCGACCGGTACTTCCACATATCCAGAAGAGGATCATCGGTCGCGCGTGAGGTGCGCGGCGGCATCACCACCTTCATGGCGATGGCCTACATCCTCCTGCTCAACCCGCTCATCCTGTCCGGCAAGGACATCCACGGTGACACGCTCGGCCAGAAGGGGCTGATCACCGCGACGGCGCTCGCCGCCGCGTTCACCACGCTGCTGATGGGCTTCGCCGGCAAGGTGCCCCTCGCGCTCGCCGCCGGCCTGTCCGTCTCGGGCGTGCTGTCCTCGCAGGTCGCCCCCAACATGACCTGGCCGCAGGCCATGGGCATGTGCGTGATGTACGGCGCGGTCATCATGCTGCTGGTCGTCACCGGCCTGCGCGAGATGATCATGAACGCGATCCCGCTCGCGCTCAAGCACGGCATCACCATGGGCATCGGCCTGTTCATCGCGCTCATCGGCCTCTACAAGTCCGGCTTCGTGCACAAGGGCGAGGCCACCCCGCTCAGCCTCGGCCCGGCGGGCCAGCTCACCGGCTGGCCGGTGCTGCTCTTCGCCGGCACCCTGTTGCTGATCTTCATGCTCCAGGCCCGGAACATCCCCGGCGCCATCCTGATCGGCATCGTCTCGGGCACGATCGTCGCCGCGATCCTCAACGGCCTCGGCGTGATCGACCCCAAGCAGTGGGCCAACGGTGCCCCCGAACTGCACGGCAGCGCCGTGTCGATGCCCGACTTCTCGCTCCTCGGGCACGTGGAGTTCGGCGGCTGGGGCAAGGTCGGCGCGATGACGATCGCCATGATCGTCTTCACCCTCGTCCTCGCCGGCTTCTTCGATGCGATGGCCACCATCATCGGCGTCGGCACCGAGGCCGACCTGGCCGACGACAAGGGCCGGATGCCCGGTCTGTCCAAGGCGCTGTTCATCGACGGCATGGGCGGTGCGATCGGCGGTGTCGCGGGCGGCTCCGGCCAGACCGTGTTCATCGAGTCCGCGACCGGCGTCGGCGAGGGCGCTCGTACGGGCCTGGCGTCCGTAGTGACCGGCCTGTTCTTCGCGGCCTGCCTGTTCTTCACCCCGGTCACCGCGATCGTCCCGCAGGAGGTGGCCTCCGCCGCCCTGGTCGTCATCGGCGCCATGATGCTGATGAACGCCCGGCACGTGGACTGGGCCGACCGCGCCACCGCGATCCCGGTCTTCCTGACCGTCGTCCTGATGCCGTTCACGTACACCATCACCACCGGTGTCGCCGCGGGCGTCATCTCCTACGTCGCCATCAAGACCGCCCAGGGCAAGGCCCGTGAGATCGGCGCCTTCATGTGGGGCCTCACGGTCGTCTTCCTCGTCTACTTCGCCCTCCATCCCATCGAGGCCTGGCTCGGCGTGCACTAGCCCGGTCAACGCCCCTGGAAAACAACCCCGTGAGGAGACCGACAGATGCTGGACATCGCCGAGGAGCTGAACCGGTGGGTCGAGCAGGGCCGTGACTTCGCCGTCGCCACCGTGGTGGCCGTCGGCGGCAGCGCCCCGCGCCAGCCCGGCGCCGCCCTCGCGGTGGACGCCGACGGCACGGCGATCGGCTCGGTCTCCGGCGGGTGCGTGGAGGGCGCCGTGTACGAGCTGTGCCAACAGGCGCTCGAGGACGGGGAAACCGTTCTGGAACGCTTCGGCTACAGCGACGAGGACGCCTTCGCCGTCGGCCTGACCTGTGGCGGCGTCATCGACATCCTCGTCACACCGGTCCGGGCGGACGGTCCCGCCCGGCCGGTGTTCGCGGCCGCGCTGGCCGCCGCCGCCCGTGGGGAGGCGGCGGCGGTCGCGCGGATCACGGACGGCCCGGCCGAGCTGCGGGGCCGGGCCCTCCTGGTCCGCCCCGACGGCTCCTACGACGGCGGTTACGGAGCCCACCCCGAACTGGACCGCACGGTCGCCGCCGAGGCCGGCGCCTTCCTCGACGCGGGCCGCACCGGCACCCTCGAGATCGGCGAACAGGGCTCGCGCTGCGGCGCCCCGCTCACGGTCCTGGTCGAGTCCTCCGTCCCCGCCCCCCGAATGATCGTCTTCGGCGCGATCGACTTCGCCTCGGCGCTGGTCCGCGTCGGCACGTTCCTCGGCTACCGCGTCACCGTGTGCGACGCCCGCCCGGTGTTCGCCACGAAGGCCCGCTTCCCGGAGGCGGACGAGATCGTCGTGGAGTGGCCGCACAAGTACCTCGAGCGCACGGAGACCGACGGCCGCACGGTCCTCTGTGTCCTCACCCACGACGCCAAGTTCGACGTCCCCCTGCTCCAGCTGGCGTTGCGCCTCCCGGTGGCGTACGTCGGCGCGATGGGCTCGCGCCGCACCCACCTCGACCGCAACCAGCGGCTGCGCGACGTCGGCGTCACCGAACTCGAACTGGCCCGGCTGCGCTCCCCGATCGGCCTCGACCTCGGCGCCCGTACGCCGGAGGAGACGGCCCTGTCGATCGGCGCGGAGATCGTCGCGAACCGGCGCGGCGGCAGCGGGGTCGCCCTGACCGGCGCGCACACGCCGATCCACCACGACGTGGCCTCCCGGCCGGACGGGCTGATCGGGTCGGTGGCCTGAGCAGGCGCCGCGGGCGGCCGGGAAAACGGTTTGCGGGGTGGTGCCGTCCGCGGATTCCATGAACGCATGGTGTCCACCGACCGGCTGGCTGCCTTCGCGGCGCTGTCCCTCCTTCTCATCGTGGTGCCCGGCCCCAGCGTGCTCTTCGTGGTCGGCCGCGCCCTCGCGCACGGCCGCCGGGCCGCGCTGACCACCGTCGCCGGCAACACGCTCGGCGCGTACGTGCTCGTCATCGCCGTCGCGCTCGGCATCGGCTCGATCGTGGAGCGCTCGGTCCTCGTCTTCACGGCCCTGAAGCTCGCGGGCGCGGCCTACCTGGTCTGTCTGGGCATACGGGCCTGGCGGCAACGCGGCTCACTGCGGGACGCGTTCGCGGATCCGGACCGCAGCCCCGGGCACGGCGCCCTGCGTACCTTCTGGGAAGGCTTCGCGGTCGGTGTGGCCAACCCCAAGACCATGGTGTTCTTCGCCGCCGTACTGCCCCAGTTCGGATCCCGGTCAGGGTCATGTCACCGGGCAGATGCTGTTGCTCGGGCTCGTCTTCAATGCCATCGCGCTCGCCTCGGACAGTGTGTGGGGGCTGGTCGCGTCCGGTGCGCGGGAGTGGTTCGCGCGGTCGCCGCGGCGGCTTTCCGCCGTGGGTGGGGTCGGGGGGCTGACGATGATCGGGCTGGGGGTGACGGTGGCGGTGACGGGGCGCAGGGACTGAGCGCCCCGACGGCACAACGTGGCCATCACGCCCGTCGAAGCAGCCGATTGACCGCTCGTCCGAACATCACGCGTGCCGTGCGTTCCAGTACACCGTCGAAAGCGCGGGGCAGGAAACGTACGCGCAACTCCTCCCGCCACACGACGCGGCTACGACCTCCGGGCCCCGGCCCCACCTCGATCTCCGCCCAGCCCAGGACCACCCGGCCCCGCTTCTGAAGGCGGCACAGCCCGGCCTCGCCGTCGGCGGGCGGGAGCCAGACCGTCACCTCCATGACGTCGTCGAAGGCCAGCGGGCCGATGCCGGAGCGGGCCACGAAGCGGGTGCCCGTCCCGGTCGGCGGGGGCGTGAGGACTCTGATCCGGGTCAGCGGGACCGCGTCGGCGTGGCGGGGCCAGTCGGTGAGCCGGCGCCACGCCTCGTCGAGCGGGAGCGGGGCCGTGCGGGTGAAGGAGAAGGTCGGCACGGCATGATCGTAGGGGTCCCGTGGCGGGTGTCAGGGACGGTACACCTTGCCCGGCTCCGCCTTGCCGGGCGCCAGCAGTTGAGGCACCGTCACGAAGACGTATCCGCGTGCCTTCAGCGCGTCGATGATGCCGGGTACGGCGGGCACGGTGCCGGGGTAGAGGTCGTGCAGCAGGATGATGCCGTCCCGGGACGACTGATCGAGGACGCGCTTCTTGATGAGCGCCGAGTCGTCGGTCGTGTAGTCCTTGGCGGTCACACTCCACAGCACCTCCGCCAGGCCCTCCTCCTTGGCGATCTTGTGCACGTCGGAGTCCGTACGGCCCTGCGGCGGGCGCATCAGCGTGGGCCTGCGCCCGGTGAGCCGCTCGATCGCGTCGTCGGGGCGCTTGAGTTCCTCGCGTATCTGCCCGTCCGAGATCCGCGTGAGGATCTTGTGGTCCCAGGTGTGGCTCGCCACCTCGTGACCCTCGGCCGCCATCCGCTTGACCAGCTCCGGGTACTTCTCGATGTGGTTCTTGCCGAGCAGGAAGAAGGTGGCCGGGACCTTCCTCTCCTTCAGGATGTCCAGCAGTCGCGCCGAGTTCTCGCTGGGCCCCGCGTCGAAGGTGAGCGCGATGCACTTGGCCTCACGACAGTCGACGGTCCCGAACTTCGCAGGTGCCCCCTTCGCCGCGTCGGCCCGTACGGTGCTCGGCGCGGTCGTGTCGACCTGGGCGCAGCCGGACAGCGTGAACGCGAGGCACGCGGCGGCCGAGGCGAGCGCGGCCGGACGCAACCTTCGGGCGGTCTCGCGCATCTTTCCGGGCACACGCTTCGTCGTCGGGATCTTGTCGGTCCAAGCCATACCTGGACTATACACTCAGTGTATAGATCTGGCGTGCGAATGCCTCTGGGGCACCCGACCGGGAGCACCATGGAAGGAGGGGCTCCGCGGAGGAGGACCAGCCATGCGCTTCCAGGACCGTGCCGAAGCCGGACGGGAACTGGCCGGACTGCTCGTCGAGCTGTGCGAACGGGAAGGTCTCACCGATCCCCTCGTGCTCGCGCTGCCACGCGGCGGCATCGCCGTCGCCGAGCCGGTCGCCCGGGCCCTCGACGCCCCGCTCGACGTGCTCGTCGTCCGCAAGATCGGCGCCCCGCACCACCAGGAGTTCGCCGTCGGCGCGCTCGCCGCGGACGATCCGCCCCTCTTCCACACCGACACCCTGGCCATGCTCGGTCTGACCGAGGAGTCCCTCGCCCCGGCGGTCGAACGCGAGCGGGCCGAGCTGCGCCGGCGCGAGGAGCGGTACCGCGGCGACCGCCCGCCCCCGGACCCGGCCGGCCGCACCGTGATCGTCGTCGACGACGGGCTGGCCACCGGGGCCACCGCCTGCGCGGCCCTGCGCCACGTCCGCCGCCGCCGTCCCGCGCACCTCGTGCTCGCCGTACCCGTCGGCGCCCCCGACTCCCTCGAGTCGCTCGCCGACGAGGCCGACACGGTCGTCTGCCCGCACCGCCCGGCCGGCTTCGCCGCGGTGGGTCAGTGGTACGCGGACTTCGAGCAACTCACCGACGAGCAGGTGATCGCCGCGCTGCACGCCCAGCACTGAGGCCCACGCGGGCGGCGGCACCGTCTGCTGGTGTGCCGGGCACCGAGCCTGCCCGCCTGCCGGTGTGCCGGCTTCGTGCCTGCCTCGGCCGGTGTGCCGGGCGTCCGTGCCGGCCGTCGCCGGGTGTGCCGGGCACCGGATCCTGTCCCTGCTGGTGTGCCGCACCGACCCTGCCTCCCCGCCGGTGTGCCGGGCACCCGAGCCCACCCCGCCGCCGTGTCGACACCCGAGCCCGTCCCGTCGGTGTGCCGGACCGGCCCTGCCTCCGCCGGTGTGCCGGGCACCCGATCCCGTCCCCGCCGTCATGCCGGCGCAGCAGGCGTCTCTCGTTCGCCCCGGTCCCCGTGTCTCGGCAACGCCCCCGTGCACACCAGTAGTACCGGGCCGGTACGCGGAGTAACTTGGAGGCCATGACGCGCACGGGGGAGCGAGCCGTCACAACGCGGTTACGGATGCCGTCCTGGATCGCCCGCATCGAGGCGCCGGACGGGCGGGTTCTCGGTGCCGGGGTGCTGCTCGCCCCGGACCGGGTGCTCACCGCCGCCCATGTCGTTCGGCCCGGGCGCCGTTACGTCGTCCGCCTTGTCGGAGTCCCCGGCCTCGGCGCCGTACCCGCCGCGGTCCACGAGGACGAGTACGTGCCACGGAGCGAGTCATCCGGCGACCGCAGCGGTGACCTCGCCCTGCTGCGCCTCGCCGCCCCCCTGCCCGTCGGCCACGCCACCCGGCTCTACCGGCTCGCCACGCCGCACGGAGAGGTGAGCATGTACGGCTTCCCGGACGGCGACGACGGCGGACGCTGGCACGGCGCGACCCTGATCGCCGCCCGCGGCCGGGACAGCCAGGTGCAGCTGCGCCCGGCCAGTCCGGGCGAGCTGGCCGCACCCGGCTTCAGCGGCGGGGGAGTCGTCGACCACGCCACCGACCGGGTCATCGGGATCGTCCTCAGCGTGGACGAGGGGCCGGGATCGGCCTTCAGCTACATGAGCCCCACCGAGACCATCATCAGCCATCTGCCACAGGTCGCCGCCTGGGCCGACGGCGCCGAGGCCGTCGACCCCCGGCTGCGCACCGACGCCCAGCACACGTCCGGCGCGCTCGATGTGCCGTTCGCCACCGAACTCGCCTCCTGGCTACGGGGCGAGGGCTGGCCGGTCCTCGTCACCGTCGTCCCCGAGCGCAGCGACCGCGCCTGGACCCTGAACCGGGCCGTCACCCTCGCCGACCGGGAGCTGCGCACCGAACGGAACACCGGCGTCTTCAGCCACGACCCGCCGGAGACGGTGCCCCCGGCCGGCTCGCACGATCTCGCCCTGGACGTGGGCGGGCTCACGGCCGCCGAGGTCATGGACCGCGTCGCCGCCCGCCTGGGCATCGGCGACGACCCCCGGCCCGAACGGCTCGGCG
Source organism: Streptomyces sp. NPDC020192 (assembly GCF_044388685.1). NCBI lineage: Bacteria > Bacillati > Actinomycetota > Actinomycetes > Kitasatosporales > Streptomycetaceae > Streptomyces > Streptomyces sp. NPDC020192. The sequence goes on from NZ_JBIRXG010000035.1 coordinate 55,661, forward strand.
CGCTGCGCGTGCCCCTCGCCGCCGTACTGGTCGGCGTCGACCAGGCCGCCGAACCGGGCGCCCTGCTCGGCCTGTTGGACCGGCTCGCCCGGCAGGGCGCCCGGCTGCTGCTGGTCTTCCGCCGCCAGGGGCAACGTGCCGACCAAGCCGCCGAGTTGCTCGTGGGCCGCCCCCTGCACGACCGCTGGGCCCGGCTGCACGCCGAACTGGACCGGATCGTGGAGGAGTTGGGCCCGGCCCTGGACCGCCTCCGGGACCGCGTCCTGCCCGGCCCCGCCGCCCGGCAGCTGGTCGAACAGGCCGAGGGTGGGGTACGGCGCACCCGGATGCTGCGCGCCTGGGTCGCCCACACCCCGGAACGCGAACGTGAACCCGCCCACGCGAGCCTCCTGTTCACCTTCGAACAGGCCGCCGACCGCCGCCGGCAACGCCTGGAACAGGCCATCGGCATCCTCGACGCCCGCCTCCACCGCCGCGAGGAACTCCTCGGCCGGGTCAGCGCGGAGTGGCCCCTGTGCAGGCAACGGGCGGCGGAGGCGTCGGGCGCAGCCGGGGAACCGTTGCCGTACGGCGCGCAGGAAGCGCCTGGGGAACCGCTTCCGGGGACCGGCGGGCCGGGCGCGCCGGGCCGGCCACCGTCGCCCGGTGCGCCCGGCGCGGACACCACGGCTCGGGGCCGTACCGGACCACCCTCGTCCGGAGACCCGGTCATGGAGGCGTACCGGCTCTACGAACACGCGCTGTCCCTCCTCCGGCACACCCCGTGCGACATCGAGCGCGCCGAGACGGCCGTCGACCGCTTCGTCACCTTCTGCTCGGACCCGGCATCCTCCGGAAACCCGACCGGGACAGGAGGGAGCGGGGCTACGACGCCGACCGGCTCCCGCCCTGCTTCCGCGGACGCGGGTACGGCGCCGGGCCGCCGGGACGCCGGAAACCGGAGCCGCCCCGCCCCCGCCGACCCGCGCAGGGCACCCGCGCATCCGGATCCCGGGAACCCGGATGCGGCGCCCGGCAACGAGCCTGCGGCACACAGCAGTTCGCGCGCTCCCGAGAACCTGGCGGCGTCACCCCGAACCCCCCGCCCCGGAGAGGAGGGCGCGTCGTGACCTCGTGTATTCGGCCCGGGTGTGCGGGGCGCATCATGGGAACCGGTTACTGCGACACCTGTGGGCACCGGCACGTCGAGGCGCGGGTCGCGCCGTCCGTGCGGGTGCCGCGTACGCCGGCGCGTGCCGAGGTGTCCGCCCCGGTCGCGCCGGCCGGTGGTGAGGAGGGTTCCGGGCCGCCGGCCGTGCACGTCGTCGCCGGGGTCGGGGAACTCGATCAGCACGGGCTCGTCGTACTTCCCGAGGTGCCCGTACCCGACGACGTGCTCGTGGCCGATCCGCGGCCGCCGACCGGGGGCCGGCGCTGCGGGGCGAACGGCTGCACCATGACCGTCGGGATCGGTTACGGCGGACAGCTCGCCCGTGCCACCGGCCGGTGTCCGCGCTGCGGTACGCCGTACTCGTTCCTGCCGCAGCTGGACAAGGACGACGTGGTCGCCGGTCACTACCGCGTCCTCGGCTGTCTCGCCCGCGGCGGCCTCGGCTGGATCCATCTGGCCGAGGACACCCGCGCGGACGGCCACCGGGTCGTCCTCAAGGGCCAGATCAACGTCCACGACGCACTCGCCCGCCGCAACGCCGTCGAGGAACGCCGTTCCCTGACCGACCTGCACCACCCCGACATCGTCCGCATCATCACCTACGCCGACCACCGCCCCCCGGACCGCACACCCACCGGCTACCTCGTCATGGACTACATCGGCGGCCGCTCCCTGCAACAGCTCTTCGACGCCGACGACGCCGAGCGGATCTTCCACGGCCGCCCCCGCCTCGACCACGTCCTCACCTACGGCTGCAAGATCCTCGGCGCGCTGCAGTACATGCACGAACGCGGCCTGCTCTACTGCGACATGAAGCCCGCCAACGTCATCCACTTCGGCCGGGCCGTCAAGGTCATCGACCTCGGTGCGGTCCGCGCGATCGGCGACCGCACCTCCGCCTACGTCTACACGGCCACGTTCGCCCCGCCGAAGGAGGAGATCGACCGGCGCGGCTGGCACGTCGACAGCGACCTCTACACCGTCGGCATGACCCTCCAGGCCCTGGCCCGCGGCACCGAACCGGCCCGCGGTCTCGCCCCCGACTCCTTCCGCCGGATCGTCGACCGCGCCACCCACGCCGAGCCCGCCGCCCGGTTCCGCACGGCGGCCGAGATGTCCCGCCAACTATGGGAAGTACTACGGGAGTTCCGATCGCTGCAGTTCGGCGAGCAACTGCCGGAGAGCTCCACCCGGTTCCGCGCCACCGGCGCCAGCCTCGACGCCGGTCTCGGCGCGATCCCGGCCCTGGACCACTGGACCACCCGCCCCGGCGAACGGCCCGGGGAGCTGGACGTCTCCCCGCCCCCCGCCGCCGAGGTCGCCGGCGCCCTCCCGGAACCCGTCCCCGACCCCGACGACGGCGCCGCCCTGCTGCTGGACACCTTCCCGCCCGACGCCCCCGACCGGGTCGCCCTGCAGTGGCCCCGCGAATCCCGCCTCGGCACCCCCGAGACCGCGCTGTGGCTGTGCCGCGCCTACCTCAGACGCGGCGAGCAGCGGCAGGCCGAGAACTGGCTCGCCGAGGCCGAGACCCAGCTCGGCGAACGCGCGGCCGCGTACGACTGGCGCATCGCCTGGCACCGTGGCGTGCTCCATCTCAGCAAGGGCGAAGTCCCCCGGGCCGGCGCCCATTTCGACACCGTCCACCGGGCCCTGCCCGGCGAGTACGTCCCCAAGCTCGCCCTCGGGTACTGCGCGGAACACGCGGCGGCCGGACCCGTGGCCCCGGCGGGGGCCGACCCCGACGCCGCGCACACCCGCCGGCAGCGCATCGCCCGCGCCATGCGGTTCTACGAGGCCGTGTGGAAGCGGGACTTCGCGCACACCGCCGCCGCCTTCGGGCTGGCCCGGGGCCATCTGGCCCGCGGCGACCGGGACGCCGCCGTCCGCGTCCTCGACGACGTCCCCGCCACCTCCCGCCATCACGACGCCGCCCGCATCGCGGCCGTCCGCGTCCGCACCGGCCTGCTGCACGGCCGCCCGCCCGCACCGGCCGACCTCGGGGACGCGGCCCGGCGGCTGCCCGAACTGCGCCTGGACGGCGGCGCCGCCGACGGCGAGTCCCGGGCCCGGCTGACCGCCGAGGTCCGCGAGAACGCCCTGCACGGCCGGCCAGGGCCGGGCTGGGGGCCGGAGTTCCCGGCCGGGGACCTGCTCGGCCCCGGCGACGAGGACAGCCTGCGGGGCCTGCTGGAGCACTCCTTCCGGCAACTGGCCGCACAGGCCCGCACCGCCGCCGAACACGGCCGCCTGCTCGACCTGGCCCACGCGGTCCGCCCGATGACCACCTTCTGACCACCTTCTGACCACCTGCCGACCATCTCCGGCGACCCTCCGACGACCACCCGCGACGACCTGGGAGACGAGGACGATGACCGTGGCCCGGCAGATCGAGGTGACGCTCGCGGTCGGCCAGCAGAAGGAACTGCCCGCCGCCCCGCCCACGACCGCGGGAGGCGCCGGCCGGGAGATGCACGCCATCCTGGAGATCGGTGTCCACAGCCACGGCGGCCCGCCACTCGCCGCCACCGCCGGCCGGGGCGCGGGGCCCGCGCTCGCCGAGGTGCTGATCGTCGACACCTCCCGCTCCATGCTCCACCCCGCGGCCAAACTGCACGCCGCGAAGGACGCCACCGTCGCCGCGGTCCGGCTGCTGCCCGACGGCACCGCCTTCGCCGTGCTCTCCGGGCGGTTCGACGCCACCGTGGTCCACCCCGGCCCCGGCCGCGCGCCGATGGCCGTCGCCGGACCCGCCGAACGGGACGCCGCCGAACGGGCCGTACGGATCCTGGACGCGGACGGCGGCACCGCCATCGGCACCTGGCTCGACCTCGCCCGGCGGCTGCTGAAGCAGCAGTCCGCCCCGGTCAAGCACGTCCTGCTGCTCACCGACGGCCGCAACGAGCACGACCACCGGGCCGCCATGGCCCTGCAGACCGCGCTGGACGCCTGCGAGGGCCGGTTCGTCTGCGACGCCTGGGGCATCGGGGACGACTGGGACGCCGAGCTGCTGCTGCGCATCACCCGGCGGCTGCACGGCCGCGCCGGGGCGGTCCGTGACGCGTCCGAACTGACCGCCACCTACGAGGAGTTGATGGAGGGCCTGCTCGGCACGGCGGTGCCCGAGCTGCGCATCCGACTCACCCCCACGCCCGGCACGGTGATCCGCCGCGTCACCCAGGTGGTGCCCGGCGAGCAGGAACTGACCGCCGTCCCGTCCGGCTCCGGCGGGCGCGGTACCGAGTACGTCACCCGCGCCTGGGGCGACGAGGTACGGCACTTCCAGGCGGTCCTGAGCGCCGACCCGACCGGCCGCGAGACCGGCGAGGACCTGCAACTGGCCGCCGTCGAGGTCGTCGTACCCGACTTCGGGCGCCCGGTACGGCTGCCCCCGCCGCGGCCGGTCCTGGTGCGCTGGACCGACAACCCGCTCGACGCCTCCCGGCAGCATCCCGGGGTGCGCCGGCACGAGCTGTACCAGCAGGCGAGTGCCGCCGTCGCCGAGGCCTACCGGGCCTGGCTGCGCGATGCCGACGGCCGGGCGGCGGCGGACCGCGCGCTGACCCGGGCGCTGGCCCTGGCCGGGGAGCTGGGCGACGCCCAACTGCTCGGCGCGCTCAGACGCATCGAGGACCGGGGGGACGGATCGGGCACCGGCCGGGTCCGCCCCGGTCTGAAGGACGTCGACTGGCAGCACCTGATCCTCTCCAGCGCCATGACGACCCCGCCCGAGCCCCCCGCCGCCGGCCCGCCGCCCGCGACCCCGCCCGGCGCCGGCCCGGCGGCGGAGGGCGGCCCCGACCCCGGCGGCCTGATCGAGTGCCCGGACTGCGGCTGGCTCGGCCCGGCCGACTCCCTCTACTGCGGAGGCGACTGCGGCCGCCCCCTGAGGGGGACCCCCACATGAGCCCCGACAACCCGCCCCTCGGCACCCCGACCCCCGCTGCCCCGGCGCCCGCCACCCCGGCCGACCACCCCCGGCGCCCCCTCGACCGCATCGTCCCCCTGATCCACCTCCTCCCCAGCCGCCGCCCGCCCACCGGAACCGGCACCAGCACCACCGCCCGCGACCTCTCCGTACGCCACCGTCTGCTGCTGGCCCTGTCGGCGCTGCTGACGCTGTCGCTGTTCCTGTCGTACGAAGGGGTGCACGGCGACGCGAACCCGCTGCGCACCTCCAGCGCGCCGGCCGTGCTGTCCATCGACACCGCGCTGTACGCGCTCGACCAGGCACAGCACGACGCCGGGTCGGCGGCGCCGACCAGTGACTTCCAGAAGCAGATCTCGGTGGCCGCGCAGAGCCTCGCGGCCGCCGCCGGGGACGACGTCGGCGGGCCGGCGGGACGGCAGGCGCTGCAGACGGTCGCCGGGCTGATCACCGTGTACGCCGTGAAGGTCCAGCAGGCCCAACTCCAGCCCGCGGACAGCGTGTTGCGCGAGGCCTACCTCAGCTACGCCACCAGCGTGCTGACGGACAAGGGTTCCGGGATCACCGCCCGGCTCACCGCCCTGCGGGCACAGCAGCGGGCGGCGGTGCGGAGCCAGAGCGCGTTCGGGCCACTGCTGTGGTGCGGCTGGACCGTGACCCTGCTGCTGGCCGTCGCCCTCGCCGCGGCCCTGCTGGAGACCCAGCTCTTCCTGCGCCACCGCTTCCGCCGCCGGTACAACCGCGGGCTGCTCGCGGCGGCCGCCCTGCTCGTGGCCTGGGTCGTCACGGCGCTGCTGTTCACCGTGTGGACGCACCGGGGCATGGCGCACACCCGCACGGTGCTCGACCAGCGGCTGACCGGGCCGCTCATCACCGACGCGGGGCGGCGGACCGCCGCGTACCTGGCCCACACCGGCTTCCGCGCGTCGGCCGCGGTGTGGATCCTGATCGGAGGCATCCTGCTCATGGCCCTCGCCGAGACCGGACTGCGGCGGCACATCGACGACTACCGGTTCAGGCCCCGGTGAGCGCCCCGCCCACCGGCCCCGCGCCGGCCGCCGCCCCGCGCCGCCGCCGCCCCCTCGCCGTGCTGGCCGGCTGCCTGATCCTGCTCGCCGCGGCCCTCGTCGCCGGCGTACGCGCCCTCGGCCAGGAGCCGACCGTCACCCTGCTGGCCAACTGGACCGGCGACGACGAGCGCACCTTCCGCCAGACGGTCCTCGCCCCGTTCGAGCGCGAGCACCACATCCACGTCGACTACCAGGGCAGCTCCGCCGAGAGCCAGGTGCTCGGCGCCGACGTGGAGGCCGGGACCCCGCCCGACGTGGTGGTGCTGACCGGGCCCGGCGAACTCGCGGCCTACGCCCGGCAGGGGCAGCTGAAGCAGCTCGACGGCCTGCTGCCCCGGGCCGGTTTCGGCGCGTCCTGGACCACGCCGCTGGACGGGCACGTGTACTGGTTCCCGTTGAAGGCCGACCTGAAGAGCCTCGTCTGGTACCCGGCCGGCACCGACGAACAGCAACTCGCCGCGGCCGCGCGCCGGCCCGGCCAGTGGTGCGTCGGCATGGGCTCCGGCGCGACCAGCGGCTGGCCCGGCACCGACTGGATCGAGGACATCCTGCTCCAGCAGTCCGGCCCGGACGTTTACCAGCGGTGGGCGCGCGGCGAACTGCCCTGGCAGTCCACGCAGGTGAAGGACGCCTGGACGACCTGGGGCCGCATGGTCGGCGCGGGCGGGGACCCCGCCCTGGTGCGCCGGGCGCTGAAGACGCCGTACCAGGACGCGTCCGAGCCGGTCACCCGCACCCCACGCGGCTGCATGCTGGAGCACCAGGCGTCGTTCATCCGCAACCAGCCCTCCTGGAAAAAGGCCGACGGCCGTTACGTGCCCTCCGCCCGGCTGGTCCCGGGTGCGAAGGCCGACGACGCCTGGGAGGTCTCCGGCGACCTGGTCGCCCTGCTGCACGACACCTCACCGGCACAGACCCTGATCCGGTACCTCGCCTCGGCCGACGCCCAACGGGCCTGGGCCGCCAAGGAGTTCAGCTTCTCGGTCAACGCGGCTGCCCAGCCCGCCCCCTCCGCCTGGGGTGCCGCCTGGCACCGCACCCTCGCCGCGACCCTCCTCGACGACCACGCGGTGCACTGCTTCGACGCCTCCGACGCGATGCCGCCCTCGGTGCGCGACGCCTTCGCCGAGGCGACGATCGAGTACCTCGCCCACCGCGACCACCTCGACGCCCTGCTGAAGAACCTCGACGCCCTGCGCCGGACCCCCGACCTGACCTGGCTCCAGTCGGTGTGCGACCGTACGTCGTGAGCCGCCCGACCACGAGGACGTCCAATAGGACAACTGCTGTCCTCATTCCGGGCTAGCGTGCGCGTATGACGAAGAGCGGCGCCCCCGTCCTCAGCATCCGCGCGCTGAACCGCGCGACCCTGGCCCGGCAGCTCCTGCTGCGCCGCTCGGCGCTGTCCGCCCGGGACGCCGTGCACCATCTGCTCGGCCTCCAGGCGCAGAACACCGAGCCCCCGTACTACGCGCTCGCCGCCCGCCTCGACGGATACGCGCCCGAGGAGCTGTCCGGGCTCATGGCCGGGCGTGCGGTCGCCCGCATCGTCACCCTGCGTTCGACGATCCACACCCACACCGCCGAGGACTGCCTGACCCTGCGGCCGTTCGTGCAGCCCGCCCGGGACCGGGAGCTGCGGCTCTTCCGCGCGGGGCTCGCGGGGGTCGACCTCGGCCGGCTGGCCGCGCTCGCCCGGGACCTGGTCGAGGCGGAACCGCGGACCATGGCCCAGTTGCGCGCGGCGCTCGGCGCCGAGTGGCCGGACGCCGACCCGCGTTCCCTCGCCGTCGCCGCCCGCGGCACGCTGCCCCTGGTCCAGGTCACCCCGCGCGGGCTGTGGGGCCGCGGCGGACAGGTCGCCCTCACCACCGCCGAGCACTGGCTGGGCCGCCCCGCCGGGCCCGCCGTCGGCCCGGACGCCGTCGTACGGCGCTATCTGGCCGCCTTCGGTCCGGCCTCGGTGCGGGACATGCAGACCTGGGCCGGACTCACCCGGCTGCGGGACACCTTCGAGCGGCTGCGCCCGGACCTGGTCACCTTCCGGGACCCGGACGGAGTCGAGCTGTTCGACCTGCCCGACGCCCCCCGCCCCGGCCCGGACACCCCGGCCCCGCCCCGCTTCCTGCCCGAGTACGACAACCTGCTGCTCTCCCACGCCGACCGCACCCGCGTCGTACCGCCGCGGTACCGGGGCCGTAACGGACAGGGCAACCAGGCCTTCCGCACCCTCCTGGTCGACGGCTTCCTGGCCGGGCTGTGGAAGCTCGACGGCGACACCCTGGTCATCGAGCCTTTCGGGGACCTGACGAAGGCCGAGCGGGAGGACGTGCTGGGCGAAGGCACGCGGATGCTGGCGGTGATGCGTCCCGGGACGTCGTACGACATCCGGTTCGGCACCGTCGTCGTACGGCGCTGAGCAGCCCCCCGGACGGCTCAGCCGCCGTACGACGCGTGGAGAGGGGGCGTTGCGGGCCGCTCGTGG